>NZ_PYNY01000020.1:0-80706 GCF_003026135.1 Photobacterium sp. GB-36
ACGTAAAAGTCATTAATTTTATTTATTTTTACTACATATTCATTAATAAATATTAACAATCATTGGTTAATAGCTTTTTGGATATTATAGGGGAGTTTTATATTAATATTTAATATTAAAATTTCAGATGGGTTTTGAGTTATAAATAGTTTGAGTAAATATCTATGAAAACACTTATTATTACAGGGACTAGACCAGAAATAATAAAAATGGCACCAGTATATGCTGAATTTAAAAAACAAAAAAAGTGGGTTGAATGGTGCCATACAGGGCAACATGACACGCTTGCAGAGCAAACTTTTCGAGTTTTTGAGATCAAACCAGATTATTTCTTTCAACGTCCAGAAGGAAATACATTAACGGATTTAGTCTCTGGTTTAATGGTAAATATTCAATCGGTATTACAAAAGAACGAATACGACTGTGTCCTCGTTCATGGTGATACAAGCTCTACATTAGCCGGTGCTATGGCTGCGTTTTATGCTCAAATACCCTGCATTGGCCATGTTGAAGCTGGTTTGCGTTCAGGTAACTTGCAACATCCTTTTCCAGAAGAATCGAATCGAACCTTAGTCGCTCGTATTGCAAATTTGCATTTTTCTCCAACAGAAATGGCAAAGGAAGCACTACTTGCAGAAGGTATAAAACCTGAATCTGTGATAGTGACAGGTAATACAGCAATTGATGCGCAAAAATTATTATTAGACAAAGGTATCATTAACCTTGAAGCGACTAATACAGTACTTGTTACTGCTCATCGTCGTGAAAATTGGCTGTCTATTCCTACCATTAGCGAAGCAATTAAGAAACTTATTAACTTAAAGCCTGAGTTGCGCTTTGTTTTGGCGGTGCATCCAAATCCAACAGTTAAGCAAGCTGTGATGGATAATTTAAATGGGGTGGAAAACCTATCAATTGTCGAGCCGCTGGACTATTTGGCCTTGCAGCAGACTCTCGCTTCCTCTGTGCTGACTATGACAGACTCTGGTGGTATCCAAGAAGAAGCACCGACTTATGGAACACCAGTTGTAATTTTACGAGAAACGACAGAGCGCCCAGAAGCGCTAAATTTAGGATTATCTATATTAGCGGGAGCCGATGATAGTAATCGTATTGTCGATGCAGCGTTGACACTGTTGCTGCAAGGGAAATCTGAAGATTGTCTAAACCCATACGGTAAAGGCGATGCATCAGCCCTTATTTGTAAGCGAGTGCACGAGTTCTAATCATGGATATGTTCGATTATTTTCTCTACTACTTATATGGCTTACGCGTTGTACTGTTCGTGACCATGGTGATTTTATGTATTTGTGGTATCGATGACTTGTTCATCGATCTCTACTACTGGATACGCCATTTTTGGCGAAAGGGCACCGTTTATAAAAGATTTTCACGTAAAAATGTAAATGATCTTTATCAAAAAGAAGAGCAGCCATTAGCGATCATGGTACCAGCATGGCAAGAGTTTGGCGTAATCGATAAAATGGCTGAGCTGGCAGCATCTCGCTTAGATTATGAAAACTATCAAATTTTTGTTGGTACTTATCCTAACGACCCTGAAACACAAGCTGATGTTGATCGTGTTTGTGCACGTTTTCCTAACGTACATAAAGTGGTGTGTGCTCGCCCAGGGCCAACCAGTAAAGCAGATTGCTTAAACAATATTATTTCATCAATTATAGAGTTTGAGAAAAAAGCAAAAATCGAATTTTCAGGTTTTATTCTCCATGATTCAGAAGACATTGTTTCACCAATGGAACTGCGCCTTTACAACTACTTATTGCCTGAAAAAGATCTGATTCAGTTGCCTGTTTATCCTTATACCCGTAAATGGTATCAAATGACACCGGGCCACTACGCTGATGAATTTGCTGAATTACATGGTAAAGATGTTGTTGTTCGAGAAGCGATAGCAGGACAAGTACCTAGTGCTGGTGTGGGGACATGTTTTAGCCGTAAAGCGATTTTAAAACTATTAGTGGCAGGTGATGGTTTACCATTTGATGTTCAATCATTAACGGAAGACTACGATATTGGTTTACGGCTGAAGCAATGGGGAATGAACGAAATCTTTGTACGTTTCCCTATTATTGATAAAGACCAATCAACACTCAAAGAAGACTCAATTGGGGTATCCCTGCATGACGGTAACGTTGTCTGTGTGCGTGAATATTTCCCTACAACATTTAGTACAGCAGTCCGTCAAAAAAGCCGCTGGATTATTGGTATCGTTTTCCAAGGTTTTAAAAATACCAAATGGACGAGCGATTGGAAGTTAAATTACTTTTTATGGCGTGACAGAAGAGGTTTTATTAACAATACGATAGGCTTTCTATCTATGCTTATCTTTTTACAATTAGTGGGACTAACAATCTATTCCTACTTTGTGAAAGATGGCTTCCATTTCCTATCTATAATTGCTAACGATAAGACAACTCATATTCTTTTAGTGATTAATACCTTATTGTTTATTAACCGCTTATTCCAACGTTTTTTCTTTGTAAGCCAATACTATGGTTATTTAGAAGGCGTGCTATCACTACTACGTTTATGTTGGGGCACTGTTATTAACTTTGCTGCTAACGTTCGTGCTATTACACAAGTTATTCAACAAGGTGATGCAAGGCGTGTTGCTTGGGATAAAACTACCCATGATTTTCCAAGCATTCAAGATGAAATACGGAAAAAGCCAATTGGAGAGATCTTAAAAGAAAACAATAAAATAACGGAAGAAATGCTGAATAGTGTATTAATTAATATGCCGAAAGACCGTTTACTCGGCTCGTACTTAGTTGAGCAAGGTATTGTGAGCAATGACGATTTAAGTAAAGCAATTGCTGAGCAATTTGAATCAGAATTTGAACACTGTGATCCCTTTGATTTAGATCCAGCACTTATTGAATTGTTACCTAAAAAACTGGCATTGAAGTACTCGGTACTGCCACTACGAAAAGATGGTGAAATGCTCGTGCTAGGTAAAGAAATGCCATTAAGCCCTGTAGCGTTAGCAACGATAAAAAGACGATTAAAGTGCCCTGTAAAATCAGTGATTACGACTAATGGTGCTGTGACATTAGGTTTACGCTACTGGTATTTAGAGCAAAAAGAGATTAATCCCCATAAAGTGATTGAAGAAACCGTTGGTAAGAAAAATCTTTCTCAAGAGGCTTACAACACTCTGATTGATCAGTACTTTGCAACACAGAGTCAACTAGGTCAGTGTTTATTAATGAGTAAACAAATAGAGTCAGCGGTGCTGAATCAGGCTATCCTTGCTTATGAAAAAGAATATGAGCAAAGTTTTGGTGCATTTTTAATACAGCACCATTACGTGACAAAAGAAGCCATAGACAAAGCATTGGAGCTTCAAGCTTCACAGCAAATGAATGTTAATCAACTTATTAATGAATGCAAACAGTACTTATGAATAACTTCAAAAGAACATCAATCGCTATGGCTTGTGCATTTATAAGTGTTAATGTAAATGCGTCAGCTAATATTTATGCGCATCTTACAGATTCAGAGCATTTTCGCACTTATCCGTATATTGATAAGGCGTATCAGGAACAAAAAAACAAACAATACAATGCAGCATTGAAAGAAGTGGATCACGCACTCATTATTGTTCCGAACCATGTTCCTTTTTTAAAATTCGCTTATCAGTTAGCTGTAAGTGCCGGTAAGCCGATTGAAACGCAATTAAAATATTTAACCAAAATACCAAAGAATGAGAGGGGTAATGAGGTTCTCAATGTCTGGTTGAATAACGCAAAAAATGGCAAGTTTTACACGCAGGAACAATTGAAAAAAATTGCTGACACACTAACAGCAACACAAATGCAGAGTTTCTTTGCTAATAATCTGTACAATATAGATAAACAGTATGGCTCAACCAAAGCATTACAATGGTCATATAATAAGCCAGATAAATATAAGTCGTTAATAACGCTTCGCTATGAAGCTTATCATTTATATTCAGACAAGAAGTATGTTGAAGCACAACCAATACTTGATTCAATTTATCAATCACACTCGAGTAATCAGACGGATTTAAAATATCTTGCTCTTACTACATTAATGAATGGTAATGAGATAAAGGCGCTGACTTATGCGTCTAAACTTGTTTCACTTCCTGATCAGCAAGAGTTTTACAACCAATATATTGAACATTTATTGGCGACATACCAATATAAAAAAGCACGAAAAGAACTAAATCGCTTATATGACAATAATGCGCTTTCTGATGTGTTTATTAAACAACGAGATTACTTAAATTCATTAGACGAACAAGTCATTAATGAATTTGCCGAAATGACGCCTTGTTTGAAACAAACAATGAATAGTATATCGGAAGATAATATCACACAGGCCAAAATGAAATTGAAGCAATGTGATCCGCAGAAAGACTCAACAATGTGGATCGAACTTGATGATAAATTAGGGTTGTATGGCCAACTAGAACAAATTGACTTTAAGCAGAGTAGTGCAAAGAAATTGAAAACAAGCGTGCTATTAACGCACTACAAGAATCAACGCGCATGGTCGAAGATAATCAATTTATTAAAAGATAACGATCATCAGGAGTCATTTGGCAGAGAACTTGCGTATGCCTATTCAAAAGTAAAACAATACGGTAAAGCAGCCAGAGTATCTTTTCAGATTTACAAAAATGATCACCATAACTCCGATTTAGTTCATGCGGTGTTTAATGCGTTACAATCTTCCAATGGGGATAAACTCGCAGCATCAATGATTAAATACGGCTTACAAACACATAAACAAAAGCTATTGGCCGATCGTAAAATTGTTAATAACATCTTAGATATTGCTCAACGTAATATTACCTTGTTTACCCCGCAAATCATCGCGGATGCAAATAGATACAAAGTGACAATGTCACCCAAGGTTTGGCAGTTACAGCATCAATGTAAGATGATTGATGGCTTAGTAACAAATAATGACTATTTAAACCAAGCGATCGCATATTGTGTGGTTAACAGTGATCCATTGAAAGCAGCAGAGCAGTATCAGGCAACAATAAAAACCTCTCCGACAGCGCAACAATCATTAGTTTTAGCGCAGTGGTTCGCTAAAGCAAAAGCGTATAAGGTGAGTGAAACATACTGGCATAAAGCTGTGCGTAATGCGTCAGATCTTAAAAAGCTAGCGTCATACTCACGTTATTTATATATAGAAACGTTGAATGAAGTCGGGCAAACAAAGCGTGCAAACCAGCGTTGGTTAGAATCAAACTTTGATAAACAGAATGAACAGTGGTGGCAGCTAGGCATTGATATTGCTAAAAAAATAGATGATAAAGCCACTGTAATATCACGTATAGAGCAAGGGATAGATCACACCCAGTCATCGGAATTAATCAAAGATCTTGCTAAATACATAGCAGAAAATAACGATACCGAATTAGCAAAAAAATTGTTTGAAAGCGACAAAACCGGTAACGCGAGTGCGCTATTAGGTTACCAAACTTATCAAAAAGACCCTGAGTTAGCGCAGCAGGCGTTTGCAAATGCATATCAACATCTGAAATATAAAAAAGATGTCAATATGACTGCAGAATATGCAGATATCGCAAATAAAAACGGTGATACAGCACTTTCATCACAGCTATATAAAGCCGCTATTGATCAGGAGCTAACTAGCCCAGCACCAAACAAGAAACTGATTAATTACTTACAAAGCTCACATAAAAACATCAATTTAGGCTGGAAATATAATATCGCGGGTTGGATTGGGACTGATCAACAACAAGCAATGCCAGGGGTATCTAGTCGAGCAGGAAACTACTTCTTATACAGTGATGCTAAATACTATTTTGAACATCCGTGGCTCCCACGCAGTGCATTTTCTATTGCAGCATTAAGTAATGGGGGATTTGCTAATACATCATCAGACAATACCACTGACTTGGATTTATCGTATCAAGTCCAACCCATAGCAAGCCATGATACTTATTTAAAAGCCGGTGTTCGCCAACAAGTAATAGGCGATGACCATAAATTACGACCTTATGTACGTGTTAGTTCAAACGTACTTTCAAACGATAAATGGTCAAAAGCATGGAAGCCTGATCTCAATCATTGGTTATATCAGAGCGTTTATGCTGACGGACTATTATATCTAGATAATACAAATGACTATATTTTGTTTGGTCGTTACGAAATTGGTCAAACATTCAAGATGAAAAATGATTACCAACAAAGACTTACGCCATACACATTTATACAATGGGCCGACGACAGTGACAACACATCTACTGTGGCAGGTTTAGGAGCAAGTTGGAACTGGAATTCACATTACACCAAATACAATGGCTTAGACGTAGATTCAGAAGTAGGTCTTGAATGGCAACATACACTACAAAGTTCACAGGGAAACAAATCAGACGATGCTGTCTTACTGCGTTTTTCCTTATCTTTTTAACTAGCTGTCAGCAAAAGGCAGATAGTCAAAATCTTAGTATTTTCTATCAACCGCTTAATCAAGATCGTGATATCTCACAACAACAATGGAAAGAGTTTGGTAGAGAAATCAGGGGTATAGGTATAAAAAACATCGTCATTCAATGGACACAATACGGCAATCAAACCTTTGGAGAGTCTCACGGCTGGTTAGCGCAGCGTATGGAAGCATTGCAAGATGATAATATAAAATTATGGGTCGGATTATATTCCGATCCTAATTATTTCCGTGAGATACATACCAATGCTACTGAGCAAAAAGTGTATTTAACAGAGTACTTTAACAAACTGCATAAATCATACATGCAGTGGAAAACTTGGTTAAGAATACACTCAAACAAAGTACAAGGTTTATATTTGCCGTTAGAGTTATCAGATTACGATTTCAAAACACCGGCACAAAGAGAGCAACTGGCACAAATCCTAAAGCAGCAAGTAAAACGGTATGATGAGCCATTAATGATCAGTCTTTACTTATCAGGCCAATTAACTCAAAGCCAGATAAAACAATGGACAGATCAACTTACCAACTTAGGTTTAATTGTTTATGTACAAGATGGTGCGGGAACACAAGCATTATCGACAGATGAACGCCATGCTTACTTAGATGACTTAGGCTGTAATGTCGGCATTATCCGCGAAATCTTCGTGCAAGATAAAGCGGCTAAAAGTTTCAAAGCCGATCGTGTGAGTAAAGAAAAATTCGACAGCATTTTGAACGAAAAAACATGCCATCCAGACGCTATGTTTTCGTTACGTTACTTACCGAGCAATTCCAATCCATTGAAATTGGTTGGCGAAAAGTAAGTTAAGTATCAAGTAACATTAAAGCAGCCTCAAACTCTAATAGCGTTTGAGGCTGTTCTTTTTTGGTAATTCCAAATAATCCTTGTTCAAGAATGCATAGCGTTCGCAGAACAAGAATTATTAATGGTAATTACCTATTTTATGGTAAATACGCAATACTGTTAAATGACCCTGTAACAAACTAAAACTATCAATAAATCAGCAGAGTAGAGTAATACATGTGACACTTTAGTTTAGTTTCTATGACCGATAATAAGCTAGATACCCTATTTAACATAAGGTACATAATACGCACCAAAGGTATAGTTCCCAAAGTAATGGTATTTGCCTTAAAAACGGCTATGTTTAGTCTGAACCTATTTGAAATGGCGTGTTTAACGCTCATCATATCTTCGCTTTAAAGATTCAAATCACAGATGTTCTTAGACGAACTTAAATCATGCTGTTATTGGTGTTTAAATTTCAACGATTTGAATCTCAACCATCTCAATCGCCAAAGTTTATCACGTTGCTGTATTCGAAATCATTATCACGCTTCTCGTCTTAACCATAACGATCATCACAACTTGTATTGGTATTTGAATCTGTTTCAGTGTTATTCATTTGCTTAATACACAGATTGGCCATTTGATACTGCAATCACAGCGTTATTGTTTTGTATATTATTTTCCTTGGATACACGGCATGGATTGCCGTTGTTGGTTAAACCGTTAACAAAACAAAGGATTGTATGAAAAAATTAATTGTACTCGCGATCATTGGCTTTGCTGCTTGGTATTACCATGAGCATCACGGTTTTGAGTTCTTAGAAGACTTAGACCTTAATGACTTCAAAATCACTAACAAATACAACAGTGAAAACAAGTTTTAATCGATACATGGCGATTCATCATTATGTGAGATGGTCGCCAGCATTAACCTTGCTTTGTGTAAATGTTTATAAATAGATGAGCTAACTTGGTAAAGTTTACGTTCGATTACATGACACACAACACCTAGGAATCTTTATGGCTAAGCATCAATGTCCTAACTGTCACTCTCCTATTTCCCTTAGTTATTTGTTCTGTAGCAAATACACAACTCAATATCGCTGCGTGAAATGTTCGGCACTTATGGTATCAAACCGTCGTAGAAAAATTACTGGATTAACACTGACATTCTTTTCTTCATTTTTATACTCATTGATTAATAGCCATGTCCAAAATTTGTTTTTAACAACTTTAGTGGTGTTTATTGTGTTTTTCTCAATCCTTTGGCTGGTTCCAAATCAAGTTGAATTGGTTGATGAGAATGTAGATGGTTAGTTCTACTATTCACTAAAGCTATGCGGCTAACTAACTTATATTTGAATTTTCGGCTAGTCTATTACCCGCAAAGCGGAACCCCTCTAAAATAAATTTCAAACACCTCCTTTCCTGCTAAGCCGCTCTTTATTTGTTTAGTTATAATCTAAAAGTACTTAAAAGTTGAACACTTTATACATATGTATTTAAGGGTATTGAAATTTGACAAGAAGTGTAAAGGGTGTAAAGTTTAAAAGGTCTAAACAAAAATTACAGCGTAATTTTGGAGAACTTATGTCTTCTATAGAAAAAAAAGCTCTTAGTAGTCTAGATAAAGGCCGCAAACTAGAAAATTCAGAAAGAGTTGAAAATATACCTTCTTTTTTTATTCCATTGTTGGAGATTCCAGAGAATCCTGCCTATAAACTTTACTTGTCAGAGACTAAAAAAGATGTCCGTAGACAACCAAGAGTAAGTATAGACTGCAATGTGGAAAATCCAGAAAGAGTAAATCAACGGATTATTATTTCCAAATGCATGCATTTTCATATGCCAGTATTGGAGGAGCCATTGAATCCTACCTATAAAGGTAGCTTGTCAGAAACTAAAAAAGATATAAAAATAAAGATATTAGAGGAGAAAGTTAAAGAATTAGAAGAAAAATTAAAGCTATATGAACATCAAAGTAAGTCTATAGAAACTATAAATAAGATAAAAAATGAGTACCTCAAACAAATGGTTCAAAGCTCTGAATTTGGCAATTATTTAAGTTGTACAAGACAGAATATCAATAGACTAAGACGTGAACATAAAATTTTAGCTGTAAGTGGTAAAAACGGGAATTACTTCCCCTTATGGCAATTAGATGAGAATAATGAACCATATTCTTGTATACCTTCAGTTATTGATGCTATAGGTTTTGATAATCAATGGACTATTGTTCAATTTTTTCACTCTAAATTTGAGTTAATAGGTAATAAAACCCCAATTGAATATTTAAAAACGCACCCAGGCAATGAACCAAAGATTTCCAAGCTTGCTCGACAGTATGTTGCTAACTAGGTGGTAGAAGTGCAAAATTTTGAAATTAACTATCCTTCAGTTCATTTGTTTGAATCATTTCCTCATCAAAAAATTGATACATTCGTATTACCAACAAACAAAGCACTATACCGTAGCCATAATGCTAACTACGGTTGGTTGTTCTACGATGAAGCAGATGGTGGAAGGTTTAATGGATATGTGTCGAATACGCTTCCTGATGAATTGAAAGATTATAACTTCATAGCCTTTGGTGGATGTTACATTGCAGCTACACTTGAAGGGGCTCTAAGTGAGTCAATATTCAGAAATATACATATGAGCAAAAACGATTTTATTGAATATAATTTATTGAAAAATCGTAGAATGACTGAAATTGTAATTCCTGATGGTACTGACTTAATTCTTGTTGATATGACAAGTCAAAAAACTAGAACTCAGTTAGGATTAGACATTCAAATTTTCAGCACTCCAAACTACGAAGTTTGCTTTGGTTGGGCGCATTTAATATATGCTAAAGGTTATGACGGCATAAGATATCGTAGTAGAAATTCTGAGCATGAATGTTACGTAATATTCCCAACTGACAAATTAGATATTGATTTTGGCGAAAGCATCGGTTTACTCAACTCAGAAAGATTTTTAGTTGAAATAGATGCTTTTGCTGAACGTTTAGGTTTTGTAGTTGAAAGGCAATAATTTAATACTTTATAAATAATCATTTTTATTGACCCCGTGTAGTAATACGGGGTGAAAGTTAAATTACATTAGTACTAGTTATCTATTTCAATAAGAGTATTTATTTTGTGTGTAAGTATGCTTTTAATTTCGATAATTATTGGTTTTGCTTTATCAGCAAACTCGTCTAGTTTTTTTACTCCTTCATAAAATTCATCTGATGGAACTTTTCCGTCATTGAATTTTTTATTTCTATATACTTCCTGCATGAATCTATAGAATTCATTTATAACTTCTATCAATTCATCATGCTTATCCTGTATTTCAGGTATATATAAAGTCGAGATTAATGACGCTCTTATTTCTGGATTTTCTGGTCTTTCAACAAGATCAATTAATGCACTATGATATTCATCAATCATATAGTGCAGTATTTTGTCTATGCAGGTGTAGTATTCCTCAATCATCTGTCTAATTAATTGTTCAGATTCTTGTTTTTTCCAAATTTGATGCTCTATATCTACTTTAACCTGTTCTGTTGCTGCTGTTAGTTTTTCTTGTTGTTTTATAATTTCTTCAATATTGGCTGAAATTACATCTATTTCAGCACTTTTTTTAAAGCTTGCTTTATAGTAAACAATTAAGGCAGCCACGAATCCAGAGCCTAAAGCTGTAAATATGTAGGTTAAAACTTCTTCAATAGACATAGAGCTTCTCTCATGAATAAAGAGTTACATAATATTTTATTTATAAATATTTTCCAATTAAATCAGTATTTAATCGTTATACAGTCATATTTAACTAAGTTGATTTTTTGGCATGTTCCTGAGCAATCTAGCAACTTTGATGATCTCACGTTGTGTTCTTCTATTATGATCGGCTTCAATCTCTAATAGAGCGTAACCAGTCAAAATTTGTTGTGGTGACATTCTTATTCCTTATTCATTTACAAGATAACCATTTTTAAACCTCCAACCTTCCCAACTATTTTTAATACTGGCTTTTTCAAGACCTTTATGGATTCTAATTAGCCTTTTACACTCGGGTGGTATTGGTTTTCCTTAATCCCACTTTGCGATATTTCACCAAATTGCTCCAACAAGAACTCAATAAACAATCGAAGCCGTTTAGGTTGATACTGGCGGCTTTGGTAAATCACGTTTAAGTCGGCACTGGCTGAAGATGTCGATGCGTTGAAGTTCTTCATGTACCCATCAAGTACTGTCACTAATCTTTGCTCTTGTATGTCGTGCTGAATATCTAATATCGACTTTAACGCTATGCCTGCTCCATCTAATGCCCATTGGCGGATCACTTCGCCATCATCTGAAAAGCGTTTCGGTACTAGGGTTATTACTGTTTGTTGGTTGTCGTCTGTAAAGTGCCATGTTTTCAGTTCTTCATTACTGCGGATCATGGCTAAACAATGGTGATCGGCGAGATCTTGTGGTGTAACGGGTGTGCCTTTGTTTGCTAAGTACTCAGGCGTTGCACATAACACTCGCCTGCTGGCTGCCAGTTTGCGAGAGATAAGGTTACTGTCTGCCAGTTCACCGTAACGGATCACAATATCAATCCCCGATTCTGCTAAGTTGGTTAGCTTATCGTCTAAATACAAGTACGGCACAACGTCTGGGTATCGTTCGCAAAATGCCGATATGACGGGTGAGATGTATTGTTTGCCTATGTCTCGTGGCGCCGAGATCTTTAGCGTCCCTCGTACTTCTTGGCTACCGGTTTGAAGTAAGTTTTCTGTCTCTTTTACGCTATCGATGATCTCTAAACAGGCTTGATGGTACAGCGCACCAGATTCGGTTAAAGAGATATGCCTAGTACTGCGATTAAGCAGCTTAACACCGTAGCGATCTTCTAATGCTTGCAGCCTTGCTGTCACCGTTGCGGGAGATAACCCCAACTCTCTGCCTGCTGCGGCCATGCCTTGATTTTTAACGATACTGATAAATAACGTCATATCAGAAAACTTATCCATGCCCTCTCCTTTTGTTTATTGTTCAGCTCAGCCGAATAATCTTTTTAAATTTACCCCAATTATCAAATTCTATCCAATGAATATACTGACGCCATCAAAACAAAAATGGCTAAATAGGAAATAACGATGAAGCTTTATATTTATGAACATTGCCCTTTTAGTGCTCGCGTCCGTTATGTGGCTGGAATGTTGAATATCCCACTGACGGTAACTTGTATTGCTTATGATGATGACAAAACCACGAATGCGCTCATCGGTACTAAGCAAGTGCCTCTTTTGATTAAAGATGATGGCGAAGCCTTAGCAGAAAGCTTAGATATTATTCAGTATTTCATTGAGTTAGCGCAGTCTAGCGAGACAATTGAGATTTCTAAGGCTGTGTTTGATTGGCAAAAAAACGCGTTTCTTCCATTACAAAAAATCGGCTATCCACGTTGGTCAAACATGGCGTTACCTGAATTTGAAACAGTTTCTGCCCGACAAGCTTGGCGAGCCAAGAAAGAATCAGACGAGTTAAATTTTGATGCGTTATTGCAAGATACCGCGATTATCGCCAATGACGTTGAGTCTCTTATTAAGCAAGCAAAAACGATTTTGAAGTTAGAGACTAACCAACCTGTTCGTTTGATTGATGGTGCGATTATGTTCTCTATTTTACGTGGGTTCTTTAGTGCGGCAGAGATCAAGTGGGACAACACAGTAAAAGATTGGATGGAATCAGTCAGCGTTAAAACCCACGTACCACTTCTTAAATAAGGTGTCGATAATGAGCAAGCTTTTTGAATCAACACAGCTTAACGAATTGAATCTACAAAACCGTATTGTTATGGCACCGATGACACGTGCGCGTAGTAGCCAGCCGGGTAATGTTCCAAACGCGATGATGGCGAGTTATTACCAACAACGTGCCAGTGCTGGATTAATTATCTCTGAAGCGACGCAGATTTCTGATGATTCGCAAGGCTATTCGTTTACGCCTGGTGTTTATACCGATGAGCAAGTATCGGGTTGGAATTCGGTAACACAAGCGGTACATAAGAACGGCGCGGCGATGTTTTGTCAGCTATGGCATGTAGGTCGTGTGTCTCACCCTGTATTCCAAAATGGAGAGAAGCCGATTGCGCCATCGGCACTTAAACCTGTTGAAACCAAGGTGTGGATTGCAGATGAACAAGGCAATGGCAAAATGGTCGATTGTGTTGAACCAAGAGCAATGACACAAGCAGATATTGATCGGGTTATCGCAGATTTTGCTTATGCTGCAAAACGCGCCATTGATGCAGGTTTTGATGGTGTCGAAATTCACGGCGGTAATGGCTATCTTATCGATCAGTTCTTGCGTACTAACTCTAATCATCGTACAGATAGTTACGGTGTCACGAGAGAAAACCGTATTCGCTTTTTACTAGAAGTTGTTGATGCTGTTAGTAATAGCATTGGTGCTAATAAAGTGGGTGTTCGACTTGCGCCCTTTATCACTTTTAAAGATATGAATTGCCCTGATATTGTCCCGACTATTTTAGAGGCGGCAAAACAACTTCAAGCCCGTGACATTGGTTACCTGCATTTATCAGAAGCGGATTGGGATGATGCGCCAGTGATCCCAGAACAATTTAGAATTGATCTGCGTGAGTATTTCACTAATACGATCATTGTTGCTGGCAGTTACACACAAGCGCGTGCGGATGAAGTGCTTAATAAAGGCTATGCAGATTTGGTGGCGTTTGGTCGTCCGTTTGTGGCTAATCCTGATTTTGTCTCACGTCTACAGCACCAACAACCTTTAGCAGAACTGGATGGTGCGACGCTATTTGGCGGTAATGATCACGGTTATACCGACTATCCTACTATTGGCTAATTAAGCCCTAATTCTGAAGGCATAAGTATTAAGGCCCGAGTATTTAAAGCAAGAGTATTTAAAGCAAGCATATTTAAGGCATGGGTTGTTTGCTCATGCCTTTTTTATACGTATAACTTGGCTTTATGCCAATCGCCCTGCTTGCTTTAATACCCCGTTAAATATCGATTCACTAATATCAGTAGGAAAATCGTTGGGCAATTGCTGTCGGACTTTTTCTATCGCACTTGGTGCTTGGTTTTTCATTTCGAGCATTAATTCATTGGCACGTTGGGTCGAAAATCCAACCGCTTTAGCTGTACTTAAAAAATGCCGAGGCTGAATGGTTTGCCATTTGTAATATTTCTTGGTGCCCGTTAATGCCATTGCCATTTTGGCTTTCTGTTTCGGTATGCTGTTTGAATCCATTAAAGGATAAGCAGAAATAATGTCGTATAGCGGTGTCATGCTGTAACGGCTTTCAGGTTCTAGAAATAAGCTAAAGTTTTTACCGTGTCCATCAATGGCTGCTAACAACCAAAACAAGATCTGTGCTTTGAAAAACACTTCTCGATCTTGGGTTGATGTTCGTGAACCTAATAGAAATTGCATGATACTGGCAATGTTTGGCCCACCGTCCGATTCATATTTTAATGCCGGCGCAACACCTAACGCTTGGCACATGTCTTCTTGGGGTAAACGCATTAACCAACTGCCGTCTTGTGACCATCGACGATCAAAGCGCGTTAACGCTAATGCTTTTACATCTTCAACATAGATGATGCTGGCATCGTTCACTTCAAAGCCAAATGCTGCCGCGATTTTTAAACATAACCATTCGTTTTCACAGCTATCGCTTAAGTCTATGTTTTTGTGCGGTAAGATCCCGATTGGTAACTTTAGAATATGGCTGGTTGGGGTCGAACCTAACGGTAAATGCCACTGATTTTGATACCATAACAAGCCCGTTTTTTCCTGTGCGCCGGCTATAGATATACGAAAGTCGTCCATATCATCTAGCATGCCGAGTGGCGCATCGCTTTGGTAACCCCGTAATACCTGTGCCATTCGAGATTCGGTTAATGGCTCAGCCTGTATTTGCCTGACATCCTGTAGGCTATGTTGTGCTGAATAAAGCTGAATAGCACCAACACAATCGCCGCCTATTTTACTTAGTAGATCAAAGGGGCGTTTGGTAGCCGCTTGAAAGCGGGATTGAATACGACTACGAATTTCTTCGTTATCAGGCAATAAGTTATCGAAGAAATTGTAAGGAATATCACCATGATAAGCATCGTGGCGTAACGGCATAGAGAGTGAGATCGCACGGGCTCCTGCTCGTGATAACCATGTTGGATCATATTGAAACGATATAGCACCAGAGTTTGCTTTGGTTAAGCTGCCGACTAAGATCCCATTCATTGCAACCGTTAACACATCCATGTTTACCACTCCTCATTCCATTTCTGTTCCGTGGTGTGTTGTTCGCTGTTTGTGTTACGCGGTTGAACATGCAGCTCTAGATCTAATGCGGCGAGTAATTTAAAAAGCGTTTCTAGCTTGGTACTTTCTGGGTTATTTTCGAACGCAGATACGGTGGTTTGTTTAATACCGACCAGTTTAGCTGTATCACTTTGGGTTCTGCTTTGGGCTTTACGTTGATCTCGCACTGCATTGGCGAGCATTTTAGCTGATGTGATTTGCATGGTTCCCACTTTAAATTATCCGCTATAAAGGATATTTAAAGTATATCCCTTATAGCGGATATTTTCAATTTATCCGCTATAAAGGATATTATTGTGTTATCCCCTGTAGCGGATAATACGTTGATACCCATTCCGTTGTGGAAGCATTTTTCCCACCCACTTGTAGATCGGCAAGTATATGAATAGATTAGGGATGGAAACTGAATACTGTATTATTTGTAGTTATATGAAGAGTATCTAGCTGACTATTGATTGACTGCATGCATATAACATTAGGTGAAATATCAACACATAAACTGCATTAATAAAAAGGGAATAAACACAAATAACTCTTTCTAGTTAAAAATGTCTATTCCTTTTGTGTTTTATCATTTGAAAGCAGATATTGTTTTATCTTACTTTTTAGCCGCTCGTTGCTGCTCTTTATGGGCAAGTTTGGCTTTTTTACGTTGCTCTATTAGTTGAGCAGCATCACCGCCGACATGGGTTTCACCACGTGCATTCGCTAATTGCACTTGTTTTTCACGTTCACGGAAACGGGCTTTTTGCTCTTCGCTGTGTTTATCAATACATTTTGGACAACTTACGCCTTTTTCAAAATGCTCTGATAATTGTTCTTCTTGTGTGATTGGCAATCGACAGGCATTACACACATCGTAATCACTTTTTTCTAGTTGGTGGTTAACAGCAACTCGCCCATCAAACACATAGCAGTCACCTTCCCACATGCTTTCTTCTTGTGGGACTTCTTCAAGGTATTTAAGAATGCCACCTTCTAGGTGATAGACTTCTTCAAACCCTTGCTCTTTCATGTATGCAGTTGATTTTTCACAACGAATGCCGCCAGTACAGAACATCGCAACCTTTTTGTGTTTGTTAGGATCGAGGTTGTCTTTTACGTATTGCGGGAATTCGCGGAAGGTTTCTGTATTTGGATTTACGGCGTTTTTGAATGTACCAATATCGACTTCGTAATCGTTACGGGTATCAACCAGAACAACATCAGGATCTGAAATTAATGCGTTCCATTCGTTAGGTTTTACGTAGGTTCCCACCACGTGACGAGGATCGATCCCCTCCACACCCATAGTAACGATTTCTTTCTTCAGTTTTACTTTGGTGCGGTTAAATGGCTGCTCTGCATTAAATGATTCTTTATAAACAACGTCGGCTAAGCGCGGATCTTGTTTAAACCAAGCTAGTAACGCATCAATAGATTCTCGTTTACCTGCTACGGTGCCATTGATCCCTTCACTAGCAAGAAGCAGTGTGCCCCGAATGTGATTGGCTTCGAGCAATTTCGTTAATGGTTGGCGAATTTCTTGGTAGTTATCTAATGCGACAAATTTATACAGCGCACATACAACGTATTGAGACATGTTTTTTCCTTCTGCGAGCTGGAGCGTAAATCCAGTGCTTTATGTATTCTATTTATAATAGTGAGTTTAAAACTTGCGCAGTATAGCTAAGTCGGTGTATGACAAAAACCAACTAAAATCAGGGATATATATCGGCAATTATTGTAGGGCTTTAAAGGAAAGCGTTGATACTAAGTGATTTACAACGCTAATTGTACTAGTGCTTAAAACATAAAAAAGGACATACACGCAGAGGTATATGCCCTATTGGAACCATATTTTATAGAAGCTAGTTACTTACAGTTAAATTCCATCATAACTTTATGTTCAGAGTTTAATACATCACCACCTAAGAAAAACTTGCTCGCCGTGTTTGCAAGCTCAGTGGTTTTCTCATCAACGGCATGATCGAAATTACTCTGTTCAGAAATCACATAGAAGGATTTACCTAAATCTTTACATGTTTTTTTTGCCGTCGCATTTGCAATTTGTTTTGCTTCTTGCGCACTGCTGCCAGTCGCTTCTACTGTATAAGAATTCTCTTTCGGTGTAACAATACCGGTCTGTGCAGCACAACCTGTAAGAGCTAGGAATAAAGGTGTTGATTTCTACATGTACACGCTAGATTCTGCACCAGCAAGTGGTGAGCACTGGATAACGGAGAAAGAGTCAGATAAGTATAATTTGATTAAAACATTACAGATTAATAAAAAACCGACATGTTGTTAGCATGTCGGTTTTTCTGGTTTTATCTTATTGTTTGGTTATCGTTCTAATGAATGCTACCGATACGGTTGAAGCGAACACCATTAGGTAACCAATGTGGCCACATTGAGTCTGGGTTATGGTTGAAAGTAAAGCTAATCCAAATGAAGGTCGCTTTACCTACTAAGTTCTGCTCTGGCATAAAGCCCCAGTAACGGCTATCTAAGCTATTATCTCGGTTGTCACCCATTGCAAAGTAATGACCCTTTGGCACTACCCATACACCCATTGGTTGACCTGGCTGTTGGTAATAACGATTAATTTGCTCTGGTAAAGTTGGATCACGCAGAATGTGGTGAGTCACCTTACCCAGTTCTTCTTTATACTCGTTTAGCTGTGTACCTAATTCAGTGAAATTAGTTAAGCCAACATATTGTTTTGGTACTTCTTTTGCTACTGGACATACTTTCTGTCCGTTACAAGCTGGTTTGATATAAAGGGTTTTGTTTTGGTAAATAATAGTATCACCCGGTAAACCAACCACGCGTTTGATTAAATCAATTTTCGGATTTGATGGATCAATAAATACTGCTATGTCACCACGTTGTGGCTTACCTGTTGGTATTAATGTTTTGTGGAAAATAGGATCGCGTAGGCCGTAGGCGAACTTTTCTACCCCAATAAAATCACCAGGTACTAATGTCGGCTGCATAGAGCCACTTGGAATTTGAAAAGGTTCGATAATAAATGATCGAATAATTAAAATAGCAAATAACACCGGAAACATTGAGCGTGCTTGAGCAACCCAACCTGTGTTCTCCTGTTTAACCCCTTCTCGTTTAGGTTGCCACACGAACTTATCTAACGCGAAAATAACACCTGTTATTAAGGTCGCGAGAGTAAGAATAAGTGCGAACATTTCTGCAGCGTTGAATATTGAAAGCATGTGCTATCCCAAAAACTGTGTAAATAGAATAATCTATAAATAATATTATTGCGTATTGAACATGATTAATGTGCTAAATAAAACGGTTATATTTCGGAAACTATGATCTCAATTTATCAATCTATTTGATCTCATCGCTTTTACTAATGTTTTATGTTGCTCATTTTATTGATAATCCCCTCATTCTAATAGAATAATAGGATATAGAGTAAAGCCTACACCAAGATTGAGCTCTGTGAGTATTTTAATGATGCTAGGGCTTAATCGCTTGGTGAATGCCCCATGCTGTAAGATGTTTCATAACCATGTTAACGCATTTGTGTTCAATTTCATCCCTTTTCTGATTAGCTTCATTAGGTATATCGTTCAGCCATTGGCAATTAGGCTATTTATATAAACATAAGCTTACATTCTATATTGGTCTAGTAATTCAAAATATTACTAACGGTTGTTTAGCATTTGAATGTTGTTCGGATTAATTTTAGTTCAAAAAATGGCCTTAATGTATAAAATCATCACTTTATGTAATTAATTTATAAAATATTTTCTCAATCGCTGTTATTCTTAAGGGGTATTATGTTACGTTTTATAGATAGAAGCATATTAAACAGAGTTATTATTGTGAAGATGCCCATAGCAACAAACAAAATCTTTTTTTACGCGTCGTTAGTATCTACTATTGTTTATACTTGTGAGTTATTTTACTTAACATTACATCGGACAACCACACTGCCCCATTGCATTATTATTTCCCTTTTAAAATGTGTGGCAAGCTGCGTTATCTGTTTAATTTCATTACAATCTATCTATCATAAACGAGAAGATAAATTTAATGAGAAAATGAAAAAGTATGATGATCCTACTTTAAGCCAAGAGAGTTCGGAAAATAAACACCGTTAAAGTGAATGTCTTAAGCCTAGCTTCAGCTTCTTTGAGATATAAAGCATTTCGGTTCATAAAACCAATACGTTAAGGGTTAAAAATGCGAATAGGAATTGTTGGGCTAGGTGATATTGCACAGAAAGCGTATCTCCCAATTATGACGCAACTGAAAAATGTAGAGTTAATTTTTTGTACACGCAACCCTACCGTTTTAAATGCATTGGCTGATAAGCATAATGTCACTTGCTGTTTTGATGATTACCGCCAATTAAATAAAAAGAATATAGATGCGGTGATGATCCATGCTGCAACACGTAGTCACTATGACATAGCGCATTGGTGTATAAAGCAAGGTATTCCTACGTTTGTTGATAAACCGTTAGTTGATAATGCAGAGCACGTTGAACGTCTTTACGAGCTTGCAGAACAACATAACACCCCACTTTATGTTGGTTTTAACCGTCGTCATATCCCTCTATTTAACAAACATCTACCAGAGTTAGCTTCCGGAAATATTGGTGAATTACATTCACTGCGTTGGGAGAAAAATCGCCATAATCTGGTTGGTGATATTCACACCTTTATCTTTGATGATTTTATTCATGCACTTGATAGCGTTAACTTAAATACTAAATCGACACTCGATGATGTTTATGTTACTCATCAAATGTTTGGTGATCAGCTTTCACGTGTTGATGTGCAATGGCAAGCAGGACAATGTCTGCTACATGCTTCGATGAATCGTTTAAACGGCATTACCAATGAATGTGTTTCTGCCACTTATCATAACCAGTCTTACCAATTTACTTCTTTTATGCGTGGTCAACGCTGGCTAAATAATGAAGAAAGAATTTTAACATCAGAAGATTGGATGCCAATGTTAGCAACCAAAGGGTTTGATGCGATGATTTCTGATTGGTTAAGTGTGGTAGAGTCTGGCAATATGCCACTGCATACTATAGAACGTAACATTTCAACGCACCAATTAGCGGATGCCATTGCCCTTCAATTAGAGACATTATTTATCCGTTAATGGATTGATATTATTGAATATAAAGATAAATACCATTATCGCTAAAATAAAAGAATGGTATTTATCTTAATGGTGGTATTCAAATGTTTTTTGATATTGTTTTAGGCTCAGACCAAACTGATGTTGAAAACGTTGTGCAAATCGGGCTTCTGATTTGTAACCACATAAATGCGCAAGCTCTATTTGTGAATATGGCTTAGTTTGCAATAAGCTTAATGCATAACCCATTCTCAGTTCTGCTAATACATCCCTAAATTGGGTATTCTCGTCTTTTAAGCGCCTAATTAATGTCGATTTACTTAATCCGAAATGATCACAGACCGATTCAATTGAATGATTGGCTTTGGGATCATCATTAAAATATTGGGTTAACTTGTCTCGCCAGCTTAAATTTCGCATTGAAAATAACTGATGAAGATAACCATTGTTAGCAAGATGCTCAAATAATGCATTAACGATATGTGTTTGCACGTTGGGCTGAATATCCTTCGGCATTGTTATTATACTTTGCCATAAGTATTTCGCCGTTCCATCTAGGCTATATTCAGGTGTTAAACCGTCTTTCTGATTTTCTTGCGACCGTTGAATTTGCTCATCCGTTGGTCGGATCAAAAAACTCAGTTGGGTTGAGAAAAATTGGGTTTGGTTAGGGGTATTGATAAAGGTCAATGATGTATTGCCATGTGCCAATAACCAGTTATTGCTATTGAAGGTGATCCAGTCATTTTGCCAATGCAATTGTTTATTACCCTGTTGAATCCAGAAAATGGAAGGGTAAATAATCGGTACATTACGCAGGTGCTGCGGTCGATTACCATTATAATAATTAAGTTTGATTATGCCTGACATGTTTTTTTTATATAAACCTTGTGACTGGTTATTGATGATACACAATAAATAGACACAAGGTTTATCTCAATGATTATTAATATAAGCGTTATTTATCGAACATATGTTGGGGTAATCGTTGATTTGCCCAATGCTGTTGCGTTTAGCATAAAGCTAACTAATGCACATGATGCATCATCTGGCACTTCAAGTTTTTCTACTGGCAGTGCCCATACTGTAAATTGGTAACGATGCATACCGTGACCTTCAGGAGGACAAGCGCCGCCGTAACCGTTAAACCCATAGTCATTACGCATCTCTAAACCAGCCGCAAGTTTGCCTGATGCGCCCTGCTCAAGTGATGTAGTCGATGCTGGGATATTGATCACTTGCCAGTGCCAAAATCCGCTTTCTGTTGGTGCGTCTGGATCAAAACAAGTTATTGCAAAACTTTTTGTTCCTTCAGGTGCGTTTTCCCATGATAGCTGCGGAGAAACGTTATCACCGTCGTGTCCGAAGCTGTTAAATGAAAAGCGCTTGTCTTTTAATTGGCCTTCTACAATGTCTTGGCTATGTAATGTGAAAGTTGTCATTTTTTATATCCTATTATTTGCTGTTGGAATAATGATAGAACTATTTTGACAAAAAGGAATAACAATAAGTTCCAAATTTCGTTTAAAATATTTATTTTTGATACTTATTGTTTAAGCTGTAAATTATTTTTATTGAAATGCTAATCGCTTTTTCAGTGTGGGTTAATGAATGGCGTTATGACAGTATCAAATGAACGTTATTTTGATTAACTATCATTAAAGATGTGACAAAGATCTCTGTTGTTATTGGGCAACAGTATTAATGAATACAACTAATTACAACGATTTAAATCTTGAATTGATGTTAGTTACTACTGTTTATAAAATCAGTGTTGTTATATACAGTTGGATGTAATTACTATATGCGTATTGAATTAATGCTTAATAAACTCAACCTATCTGATGCTCATTTTTCAAAGATTGATGATGAATTTAACAGAAGAGTATTAATGAACTGGCCGGATGCAAATATTCGTGTTCGTCTTGGTGGTGGAAATAATCTCACAGTGCTTGGTGGTTTTGCCGATGATAAAGAACGCGTTGAAGCACTGCTACAGGACATGTTTGATGAAGCAGACGATTGGTTATACAACGATCACGATATGTATTAATTAAGATATAAGATTCTTAACCTGATTTTGTAGCACGTCAATTTGGTTTTTTATCTTTCTTTTTTGGCTATCTATAAAATAGCTTTCTTCACCTATAATAACTATATCTTCAAATAGTTATATGGTTTTATTATGAGTGATTTTGTTTCTAAAAACATCTGGTCTGATTTTACAAAAGAACCTGATATGCCAGGTTTTAGTTTCCGAGATACAGATGAAAAGAATGAAAACTGTGTAACAGCTTTACTTGAACGATGGGAAGCTGGTACGTTTGAAGCACCCCATCATCATCCTAATGATGACATGTCGATCATTGTTAAAGGTGAAATTGTTATTCAATTTTACGTCAAGAAAGATGGTGAACTCGCTAAAGATGGTGATGAAATGACGCTAACTGCAGGCCAAACGGGTTATATTCAAGCGAACAGAATACATAGTGTTTTATACAAAACTGATTGCGATATGGTGTATATCCAAGATCGTGTATTTGGTTTTGAGAGTGACGAATAATTAGATGCTATCTAAAACAGCCATTCTTCTGAGTGGCTGTTTTTGTTTACAGCACAATCCATGGTTCATGTTCAACGAGTTCAATCGTTACTTTCTCCTCTCTTATTACAAAGTTTAGTGTTTCTTTATAGTGATCAATTTCATCTTGGTTATTACAGGGCCAGAAGAAATGAATACCGTAACTTACACTGATCACACCACTATTTGAATCTTGTGCCATTTCTACCATATCAACATTTAAGCTAGCTGTTGCAAATTGATATCGAAGATCTTGTTGATCATGTTTAGTGAACAAAGCAGGTGAAAATTTATCTTCATGGCTTTGTACATATTCGATTATATTTTCCGCGATGGAAAGCTTGTTATTAATTGAAAATGTGACTGTTTGTATTGTCATGATCGACCCCTATCAAATTAAGACTACCATTACATATTTACTATAAAACGTCAGTTCTGATAACAATACGTTATTTTACTATTGTCACTAGCGACAATTGTTGAATCAGCAGCTTTATTTATTGTGATTGATGAATCATCTTCCATAGAACCATTTATTGTACTGTTCGCCGTATTGCACATAGTGGCAATTGACTCCTCTTTCATGTTTAATTCAACAAGGTTAACGCCTGATGTTAAAGAAAATAAAGAATCAGTGGCGAGTGATAATTTTAAAACTCCAATGGGTTTATTGATCTCAATAGATGATGATTGAAAGGCATTAACGATAACTTTTTCAGCAACAATACCGACCTTCACATGCGAATTGTCTGTTGCAGTTATATCGAGATTCGTTGTTGAACCGTGAAGTTCGGCATAACTTTTATTCGATACATTAGCGGTGAATGTAGTTTCATCTAGGGCACAGCCATCAATATTTACCTTTGCGTGATTAGCGATATCAATTTTATTCAAAGGTTTAGAAACAATAACACGAGCCGTAATGTTAACCTTAGGGTTATCTTTATCTGTAGAATATAATTTAAGTGTCGCATCATTCACTTGTAACATCACCATTTCGAGTTCATCACCCGTAAACGATATTGATGGTAACTTTCCGCAATTTATATCTAACACTAAATTGTTAAGGCTCATATCTATTTCATTAAATTGCTTGAGATAGATATTCGTTGCACTTACTGAAGTAGAAAAAAGGCAACAAAGCCAAATAGCTCTCTTTAACAAGTTCATACCTACATCCTTTTATCTCCATTAACTTTAATTATAAGTAATAACTTTCTAATTCAGCGTATTAAGTTTACAACCCATACGTGACAGTGTAACACTTTTATGAATCACTAATTCGTAGGTTAATCTCTTAATTTATTTAAAATACCAACAAAAAAAAGGGGTTAATAACAGTCAGTATATCTTTGTTGATGATCCAGATCTTTCGACTAACTAACAGATTTATATAGTAATTAAATATCAGTCTTATATAATATCTCTTATAGCAGATCTAAAATAACTTATGTAATGCAGAACAAATTCCCTATCGATCCAAGAGCCGCGAGTTTAAGAACCACATCATTACGTCAGCAAACACAATTAGCAGAACGCATTAATCATATAAATTATGCTTCGACTAATCCTGCGTTATCTTATGTGTATTCATTATCAGCGACTGACACCACCGGCGGTCAAGCTAATGCGCGTTATTCACTTGAAAGGCTTGCACGCTATGCATTGGGAGATAGCTTCCAACTCATTGATTGGATTGAACTATTTAATAATCAAGAAAAGCTGATTGATGCAGTTAAGTCATTTCTGATTGCTCGCGCTAAACAAAAAGCTAAAATGAAAAATCATTACTTCAGTGCGAATGAGCCAATAAAGAACTTACAAGTAAAGCCATTACTTAACGCTTTATTGAATGTAGCTAAATTTCTTAGAGATAATCAAAACTTACCTGCCGCTCGTGTTGTTGAATTTAAAGATCGTGTCGCAGTTTTTGATCTTGGAAGTTTTAAAAACTCAACGATAGAAAGTGGTTGGCTTCAACCGATTTTACCTCAGCACTATGCGTTTGAATTATCAAAACAATCAAAAGTGATGTTAGAGGCCTTTAGTTGTTTTTGTATTCGAAGTTGTATTGAGCGTTTTGATTGGACTGGTATTTTATATGCCCCTATTCTTCAATCAACGATGCAATCGTTTTTAAGTGATCGAATAGATAACCAAATCAGCGATCAAAAAAAAGCCTATGCGCCAGCAACTGCTGATAATTTACTTCGCATGTTACGCGGTGTAGCTCAACATGCCTGGCTCGCTGAGTTGATCTCAGTTGAAAATTTAGAACGTATAAAAGCAATTAAATTACCGAGGGGATCTCGTCAATCCAGTGGCAGATACCTTAGCTATAATGAATTAGATCATATTTCAGCTATTACGCTTAATCAAAAGAATGAAACTAAGGCATTGAGAGATAATGCTATTTTTTGGTTAATGTATGAGGCAGGTTTACGGCGAGCAGAAGTGGTCAATATAAATACCTTTGATATTGATATGGATCGGTGCCAGCTACGTGTTGTTGGTAAAGGTAATAAGGAGCGCTATGTTCCTTTCTCTCGAAATAGTGATTTATATAACGCGATGGAAAAATGGCTAGCCATTCGTTTGCAAGATTTTAACCCGAATTTACCTGCATTATTTTGCACTATTAATCGTTACCAAACATTGACTTATATGCGTTTAACAACACAAACACTTAATGATTTGTGTAAAAAACTCAATATGTTAGGTTTTTCTCGTATTGTTTCACCCCATGATTTTCGACATTCAGTGGCAACTAATCTTTTGCGTTCAGGTTACGACTTATTATTAGTCAGTAAATTTATGGGACATAGTAGTATTACGACAACCCAACGCTACGATAGACGTACTGATGATGATTTAAAAGGTGTAGTTCCGAGTCGGTAATGTAATTGATAACCTTATGTATTTTATAAAATAACTGCTTACCTCACATTTATTGTAAAACTTAATACTAGTAATTAACACTTATGAAATATAATACGCCATAGAAAGGAGTATTTATCATGAAAATGTGTGTCATTAGCTCATTAATTTCGATTTTTTTACTTATCTCTTTCCCTTCTGAGGCTCAAAGTGTGAAACAGTATAAGAATCAATACAGTGTTATACCTTGTGAAGGCTTAAAAACGAAACTAGAAAGCTTAGAAAAGCGTTCTAAAATGATCTTAAACGTTGCATCAGAGAAAGCTAAAAAAGAATTTAAATATAAAAATAAAGCACTACGTTTATTGATGAAACAAAAAAACTGCCAATAAATAACAAACAAGTGACGTTTGGCTTTTATTCATCTAATTGATTGGATGTATTATTTAAGAAAGTGTCACCATTAGGTATATGTTCAAGGCAACAACAAGAGCAATGATAACAATACCTGCATAACTAACGTATTTATTGTTTTTAAACTCACCCATTAGTTTTTCATTATTAGTGAAAATGAGTAACGGTATAATAGCTAATGCAATACCAAAACTAAGAACGACTTGACTCATCACTAAAATTTCAGTGGTATTAATAGCAAGCCCGATAACGATAAATGATGGGATCATTGTAACAAGACGGCGTAATAACAAAGGGATCTTAAATTTTACGAAACCTTGCATTACGACATCTCCAGCCATCGTGCCAACAACAGTCGATGATAAGCCTGATGCGATAAGAGAAATAGCAAACAATGTAGATGCCGCTTGTCCAACAAGTGGCGTTAATGTTTTGTACGCCGTTTCAATCCCAGCAATATCTTGATTACCTGAATAATGGAAAACGGCTGCTGCCATTGCCACAATTGCAATATTCACAAAACCTGCAATAACCATTGCAATGAGTACATCTAAACGTGTTGATTTTAATCTTTTTGCTTTTGTTTCACCGTAAGTATTTTTAAATAGCGCCGAGTGTAAATAAATAACATGCGGCATTACTGTTGCACCTAAAATACCTGCAGCTAAATAAATTTGATGTGAACTATTTAACGTTGGAATAGCAAGACCTTTTATCATCTCGCTTGCAGCAGGATGAGCAAAGAAAAGTTCAATAACATATACAACAGCTACGACTAATAATAATGTTGCAATGACAACTTCTAATGGTTTCTGGCTTTTATTACTTAATAATAAAATAGCCATTGTTACTATGGCTGTTATTATTGCTCCTTCCATTAAACTAATACCAAACAATAATTGGAAACCAACAGCAGCACCAATAAATTCAGCTAAATCCGTCGCCATAGCTATAATTTCGGCCTGAATCCAATATGGAGCTATCGCCCATTTGGGTAGATGTTCTCGTAAATGTTCCGCGAGATTTTTCCCCGTCACTATACCTAACTTTGCAGATAGGTATTGAATCAACATAGCCATTAGGTTTGCCCAAAGAACAACCCATAATAACTGATAGCCAAAAGAAGAGCCCGCTTCTATGTTTGTAGCAAAATTACCGGGATCAATATAACCAATAGCCGCAATGAATGCTGGACCTAGAAGTAGTAGTTTTTTCTTTAGTTTTAAACTGAAGATAGCCATTTCGGGCTTAACAGAAATTGTGGTAGAGACCATAGCTAACTCCTTAAACAATAACTTCATCATACATCGATACAAATGAGAATCAATATCATTTAGGTGCTATTAGTGGTTGGTAAGATTTCATAAAATTTATAGTTTTTATTATTAAAACGTGAGATCTTATTTCTATAGTGACTAGTGGATGCTTTGTAGGTATTTTTTATTGAATTTATAATGTGGAGTAGTATTAATTTTTTATTAACTGATTAATAAAATGGGTGAATAGAATAAATCTTTATGATAGTGTGAGCCTCGTTGCTTATTGATAGTTGGCTTATAAACTTTAAATATAAATATCATAAAGGGATCTGAAATGGATATAAACAAAGAAGAACAATTTCCACATGGCGGGGATATCGTTCATTTATACCTAAAAGAAATATCAGAAAAGCCACTTTTAACGAAAGAAGAAGAAATTTTATATAGCCGAAAAAGCTTGTGCGGTGATGCTAATAGTAAAAATGTATTGATTGAGAGTAATTTACGATTAGTCGTAAGTATCGCAAAAAAATACCGAGGCAGTAACATACATATCAGTGATTTAATTGATGAAGGTAATATCGGATTAATGACAGCTGTTGAAAAATTTGATCCAGAAAAAGGGTTTAGATTTTCAACATACGCTACATGGTGGATAAAACAAACAATAGAACGTGCAATACATAATCAAGGAAGAACGATACGTTTACCTGTTCATGTATCAAAAGAAATTAACACCATTGTTCGGACGCATAAACAATTAGTAAAGAAAAACAATCAGGAACCAAGTACAGAGTTAGTTGCTGAAGTTTTAAATAAAACCCTTGATGATGTATCGACAACCCTTTCTTATGACACTCCTATTGTATCGTACGATCAATCATTCTCAAATGAAGCAAGTAATCAGTCAATAGCGGTATTAATTGCAGATGAAAACAGTGCAAAACCTGATGAACATGTTGATGATTTAGCAATCCAAAAAATAACATCCAACGTACTCAATTGTTTAAATAACCGAGATAAAGAAATCATATGTAGAAGATTTGGTTTACAAGGTTATGAAGCACAGACTTTGCAAGAAGTTGCAGAAGAAGTGGGACTGACAAGAGAACGTATTCGCCAATTACAAGTTACCTCATTAGCAAAACTTAAAAGCTCACTTAGCCGTGATAACTATGATATCTCTGTTTTGTTTGCTAACAGTTAATATTTGTTTGAGAGTATTAAGCACGTAGGTTTACGTGCTTTTTTTTATTAATATGAGCTATAAATAAAGCATATATATTTTTCTTAAGGTTTTTTATGCGCTTAAAAGCTCTGATTATTGTGAGTTCTGCCTTCTTCTTTACTGGCTGTAGTAGTTACGGTATCACTGAAAGTGAGATGCAAAACTACATAAACAAAGAAACGAATGTTGAACGCTCTGTTGGTATTCAAGGTATCGCCTACGCAACAGGTAAGTTTGAAAAAGTAAAAGTAGGCATTGGCCGTGTCGCGGACAATCGTGTTAGTGTTGATACTACAGCTAGCGCTCAACTAGAGCTTGCTGGCCAACCACCTCAAGATATTGTTGTTAAAGCAAATTTCAGTGCCATCCCCTATTATAATCAAGATGAAGGGGCGATATATTTACGTGGTTTAAATATTGAATCATTGGCAATAAAACCGGAGAAGTTTAATAACATACTGACTAAACCGGTTATCACTCCATTTGTTTCACTTATTGGACAGGTGCTATCAACCAAACCTGTCTATAAGCTAGATGAAAACGAAATGAAACAAGCGTTGCTTAAATCTACTAAGCCTGAATTAATTATCAAAAATCATCAATTAGTTCTCGATTGGTAAGTTGTTTTCATTATAGATTATAAAGTTATAGTGCATTAGGGTTAATATTTATACCACATCCAAGCCTATAAGCTGTTTCGATTATTCTATAAAAGAAGGGTCTGCATAAAGCAGACCCTTCTTTTTAACTAATTGATGTTATTAAGTTAAGATCAAATATTGGGTTGTGAAAAGCATCAAAGCTAACACCCATACCGGCCATTTGAAATATTTAAACGCAATAAATCCAACCACAACTGCTACAACATCAAATCCGGTTTTAACGCCACTGGTAATAATTGGACTAACAAAAGCACTGGCTAATAGTCCAACAACACAAGCATTGACTAAAGTGATTGATTGTTTTAATCGTTGATGCTCAAACAACGCTTTCCATGCTGGAATAAAAGCAAATAGTAATAAACTGCCAGGTAAAAACACAGCAATGGTTGCTATCAAGCTACCTAACACTGGGTGTATACCGTCTATCGAAGCACCTAAATAACTAGCCATAGTGAACATTGGACCAGGTACAAGCTGTGCAGATGCGTAAGCATTAATAAAGGTAGACTCTCCTACTAACCCTTCCATCATTGGTTGTAGGAGTGGTAATACAACATGCCCACCGCCAAAAACAAAACTCCCTGCTTGGTAGAAGATATTAAATAAATTAATACCGCTATTGTAAGGTGCTAATAAGGGTAACCCCACTAACAACACGCCAAATGTAACTAAAATACCAAGGTGTGGTTTTATGCTAGTCGTTAGTTTATTTGTTGGTGTAATCTGCGTTTTAAATGACAATGCGTAGCCAACAGCTGCCGCGACACAGATAGGCAACACTTGACCAAGTAGACCGGAACTAAAATAGACCCAAATAGCTGTCACCACTGCCACGGTAATTGTTAGGGCTGTCGTTAAGTTCTTTTTAGCCATTCCCCATAGCGCATCAGCAACGACGATAACGGCAAGTAGTTTTGCCGCGATGATTAAACTATCAACAACAGAGTTAGACGTTACACTGCTACTAACAATGGCAAGTCCTGTTAATAATGCAAAAGAAGGTAAAGTAAAACCCATAAAGGCAGCAACGGCGCCTAAATATCCCGCTTTCTTATAACCAATATACATACCAAGTTGGCTACTGGCAGGGCCCGGTAAAAATTGACATAACGCTACAGCATGAGTGAAATCATCATCAGAAATCCATTTTTTTTCTTGTACAAAAGAACGTTGAAAGAAACCAATATGTGCTGCTGGGCCGCCAAAGCTATATAGACCCAATAATAAAAAGGTGGTAAAAACGGTAAACATGCATTCCTCCATTAGCAATAGCGCTATCATAACGTTTCCGTTCTAATTATTTAAATCGTTTAAAATGATGTAAGTTATTATTTATATTCATACATATAGATTGATGTTTATGAGGCAAAAAATCATAATGCATAGATAGTGTTAATCGATTATTTTGTTACGCCATATCATCGTGACAGCGTAACTTGGAATACCAAATGCTTGATAATTTGCAACAGATGGTAATACTGGCTGCTATTGGTCATGAACAAAATTTCACGAAAGCTGCTGATCGTTTGGGAATATCAAAGTCTCAGGTAAGTAAGCAAATAAAATGTTTAGAAGAAAGGTTAGGCTGTCAGCTTGTTCAACGCAGTACACGTACCGTTGTATTAACTGAAATTGGCGTGCAATACGCAGACTATGGCCAACAATTAATTGATACTGTTAATGAAGCGGAAGCCATGGTGGCGGGATATCGAAATGAAATTACAGGTCTATTACGAATTGGCATCGCTCAATCTTTCGGTAATATTCATATCACTTCCGCATTAGCTGAGTTTCAAAAGCAAAATCCTGAACTAGAGCTTGAAATTAGTTTATTTGATCACCGCCCAAACCTTTTAGAAGAAGGCTTTGATTGCTGGATTGCTATTCATGAACATCCACCTGAAGGAATGGTAGCCCGAAAGCTCGCTAAATGTGAATTCGTCGTTGTCGCTTCTCCTGATTACATAGCACAACATGGTGAGCCCATTATCCCTGGTGATTTACGTCAACACAATTGTATTACTTACCAAAGCCGCGAGCGTAAATATGTAAACTGGGAATTTGGACGAGATGGATTAAAGCAATCCATTCGAGTTAATGGTAATTATCGTATTGATAATGCACCTGCAGTGCTTGATGCTGCAGTCAGTGGTTTAGGTATTGCTTATCTCTCAACCTATCTGCTAACGGACGAGATTAAAACAAATAAGTTAATCACTTTACTTAATGATTGGAAAACGACAGTAGAATTACCTATTTATGCTGTTTACCCTAGACGTAAATATCTTGCACCCAAAGTACGTTGTTTTATTGATTATATGGCTGAGCGGATGTCTCTACCACCCTATAAAAATATCAATCCAATCATAGATAATCACAAATAAGACGAATAACCTTAATTTTAGGCTATAACAATGTTCATTGTACTAAACTGATAATCATACAAGTACAATGAGCATGTTATGCCGTCATTTTTTTCTAACTTCATCACTAATAGATTATTTAACTATTCAGTAACTATAATTACAATTTTAGTGGCTGTCGCATTCATCACAATTCCAGCTTATGCGATACATAATTTTAGCGACGCTAGTCCTATAAATCAGAGCACAACACAAATTAAAGCTTATATACCAAAGCAAGCATTATTAGTTGAAATCCAAGATCAGTACAATGTTGTCTATTTTAGTGATAACAGCAACAAATTAACCGTTGATACTAAAAGAGTATTGAATAACTTTGGTTACGCTCTTAAAAATTATCATCAAACTTATATTGTTATTATTCAACATATAACGACGGATTTAGGTTACGAGCGGCTATTTAATATAGCGTCTTATATTGCACTTCAATTCGATATTGAAGAAGAAAGGATTCAACTGTTATTGGTATCTGAGGAAGAGTCTAATCTATATCAACATATCGATGATAATTGGAAAAATGGCGCTGAAATAATCATACCTAAAGCAATTATTGTTACTTATGATCCATACTTCGGTGTGTACTAAAAAACGATGCCGTTCCTTATTAATCGAAAAAATCGACATCGTTTTATAGCTATTACATCGAGTGTTGTTGCTGTTTTTTGAGTGCAGGCAACGCATACATCTGCTTTAAGATATCATTAACACTGTCACTATGATTTTCAAGTTTTTGGGCAAACTTGTTTCTTTCTTCGTCTGTCACTATGTCTGAATCAATGTTCGCAGCAATGAAATTGGCTGGGAATAAATGGTAATTTTCAGTAATTTGACGATCAATTTCTACAGCTAATTCTTCAGGCGTCTCTGGTGCATTGTTGATGACGTCACCAAAGCTAATATGGATACGACGCTTTTGCCCTACAATACCTTGTACTATGCTTTCGATGTCTTCAAACTCACCTTTTTCATAGCTACCGGTTGATGCTTTTTGATAAAGTTCTTCAGCTTTAGCCACATCACAAGGATCGTTTTCATAAGAAATCGCGACAGGGACAATGTTTAAGTTACTCATAAACTCAGAAAAAGGAATTTTCTGCTTACGTCCTTCCATAAAGAACATTTTTAAAATAGCAGGATCTGTCTTATCGTTACCGTCTTTGGCACGCCCTTCTTTTTGAGCAATCCAAATATTGTTTCCTGTTTCTAAAGAGTGAGAGATATAACTTGAAAGCAGTCCAAGTGATTTCATCAATTCACGTGGCCCTTTTGCGGATCGTTTTACAATAAAGCTTTTATTCAAACGCATTAATTCTGTTGCACAAGGCTTCTTCAGTAAGTTATCACCAATGGCAATACGTACTGTGTTGAAGTTCTCTTTAAATAAACACCAGTTAACCATTGCAGGATCCATCGCGATATCACGATGATTAGAAACGAATAAGTAAGCCTTATTTGGGTCTAATTTATCTAGGCCTGTGCACGTTACACCGTCACATGAATGTTCAATAGTTCCTTGCATATATTTGGCAACTTGATTTTGAATATCTTTGACCGATTTAATGCCTGACCATTTCTTCACAAGGAAACGTTTAATAAGGGGAATAAGCAACCAACCAAACATGCCCGACGCATGTGGGAAGCGGTACTTTAAAATAGCGTTGATAAAATCTTTATCATCAATGAGTCGTTGAATCGCACCACTGACTTCATCATCATTATACGGGCGAATTTCTTTATAAATATCGTTATCTATATGCACAGTAATGCTTCATGTTGAAAAAACTGAGTTATTTTACTAATAAATAATGATTAACCAAACAACCTCTGTCAATAACCGTGATGGTTGGAGGTCATACCTCATATAATTGTCTACTTTTTCATCGTAGCTGCTATTTTTTGCACCAATTTGATCATGTTAAGAAATGATATCTACAGTATTTAGTTAATACATAACCCTCTTTGTTGACGCTAATAGAAAAAAACACGAAGATGTGCATGCTTATGTGTAAGAGAGTCAGTATGAAACAAGCTATTGAGTTTTCAAATAACGAACACCCTTTTCTTTTTGTTGGTTCACGCAAAAAGAGCCAATCTTCTTACTTTATTGTTGTAACGAATGGTTGTGTGTTAATCCGATTAGGTAAACAAGAGCACATGATCACTAAGGGTCATGGTTTCTGGATCCCATTTGATTGTTTACATGCCATCACAGTGCTACCTGGTGCAACATTTTACCAAGTGGCCTTTTCGGTTCGTATGACACAGCCACTATGCACTGATGCAGGCTTTTTTGTTGTGTCATCGCTCGTAAGAGCTGTGCTTGATGAATTGGCAAAATCTCCCGTTCAAGATCATAAATGGGATGGCGCAGAAGGTCGTTTATTAAAAGTCATTGCAGATAAAGTTGAAAAACTTTCTGTGTCGACTCAATCACTTTGTCCAGCGATCAATAAGCAGCATCATAATTCATTAGCATTAATGCTAAAAGGCAATAAAATAACTGAAAAAACAGCCATATCAAGCCTTGAATCTGTAATGAATATGACAGTAAAAGAGTGTGAAGCCTGCATTCTAATGCGAGAAGTACTTAAGCTAAGTCGTTCAGGACGAAAGCTCCCACAAATTGCGGCTCAATTGAATACGACAGAACAAATGGTAGACGCACTTTCATTGCCAATTTTAGGTGAAAGCTTACGCTAAATGAAATACGCCCTTAACATGGGCGTTTTTTAATTCAGAGGGATATGAACTTGCATTGATACGCCATCTTCAACATGGCTATTATTATGCCAACGATAATCAAACCTCACGCGTGGTTTTTGACCACTAATATCACCAAAGCCTAAACTCATTTGCAGTCCATGGTTTAATATCCAATCTTCAGCCCCTGCTGCACTTGTGAATGCTTCATCATCATCGTTAGTCGGCATCCAAAAACCTAAACCATAAAACGTCGATGAATTGTGATCCATTAAAACAGGTGAGTCTGCAAATTTATCATCCCAGTGTAGCCAGAATTTATCACCATAACTATTAGAATCAATTTTCCATGGTATAGCGTTATCGTGGCGTGAAAACATTAGCGAATGGTTTATATTATTGTTGCGATCAATGCTATAAATAGGTGCTGAGCAGTCTTTGGTATTATTTAGATAATCGATACTAAAAGGCTGAGAAACAGTATCTAAACAATAATAATTTTTGCATTTGAAAGCGTAAGTTGACGAAGAAAACATAAATAATAAGCAACAAAAAACACCAAATGAGATTTGTTTAAACACTTCGCCATATCCCCTAAAGTTAAAAATGATAACGCTCGTCTGTCATTAATAACTGGCTAACACTTGCCGTTGTTAAATCACTGATATTTTGATTTTTAGCTAATGCTTTTCGAATTAGCGTACTTCTAATCGGCACCGTTTCAGGACATGCAAGCACTTGCCATTGACTAAGTATTTCATTTGACTTGAAAAATCCCCCAAAATTCAAAAAATTATCAGGGCCAATAACAAATGTAATTTGATGGTTTGGGTAACGCTTTTGTAATTCAACAAGTACCGCATATGTTGTTATCGCCTCATCACCTACTGCGATATCTTGCTCTAACGTGGACAGCACGAGATTATCTTGGGAAATGTCATCGATAAAAGCAGAAACTAACTCACAACGTAATGAATAATCCAACATATTCTTACCCCAAGCATGATTGTAACTTGGAAGTAAAAGCACTTCGTCATAATGCGTTAATCGTTCTAAAACCGAACGATGCCCTAAACTAGGCGGATTAAAAGCGCTACCGAATATAGCAAGTGTTTGTTTCATCCATCAAACCTTTTGTTCTATCAATTTACTTATATTCACACTAGAGATTTCTAATGATGTAACTATTATTTAAGCATTTAATAGGAAAATGCCCCTTAATTTTAGTAATATCTATCTTTAGCATTGATCATAATAACGAGTTATCGCATGATTTTGCCAAAGGTGTAATGGTTTATCTCTCATTTATCCATTATATCGCTTCAAATGATTAATATTTGGGCTAACTCTCTTAAGGATTCATATACCATGGAACAGCTTATCCGCACTGAAATGCGCGTGCTACCAGTCATTGACGTTGATTTTGAAATCCAACGCCGAGTTGAATTTATTCAAAAAAAACTTAAACAATCGGGCTGTAAATCACTTGTACTAGGCATTAGTGGTGGCGTGGATTCAACAACATGTGGTCGCCTTGCTCAACTTGCTGTTGATGGTTTAAACCAAGTGTCTAACAGCAACGAGTACCAGTTTATTGCCGTTCGTCTCCCCTATGGTGAACAACAAGATGAAGACGAAGCACAACTCGCATTAAGCTTCATCCAGCCTAGTCACTCTGTCAGCGTTAATATTAAAAATGGTGTTGATGGCACTCATGCAAGCACCCTTTTAGCATTAGAAAACACTGGGCTTATTCCTAGCGATAACGCAAAAGTTGATTTCGTGAAAGGCAATGTAAAAGCTCGCACACGTATGATTGCTCAATACGAGATTGCAGGGCTTGTCGGCGGTTTAGTTATTGGTACCGATCATTCAGCTGAAAACATTACCGGTTTTTATACAAAGTTTGGTGATGGTGCTTGTGATTTGGCACCTCTATTTGGTTTAAATAAACGTCAAGTTCGTGCTCTAGCAGCAAAACTTGGTGCGCCAGAACAATTAGTTTATAAAGTACCTACAGCTGACCTAGAAGAATTAGCGCCACAAAAAGCTGACGAGGATGCTTTACAAGTTTCTTACGATCAGATTGATGACTTCTTAGAAGGCAAACCCGTTACCGATTTTGTCCGCGATCGCTTAATCTCTATTTATAAAGCAACCCAACATAAGCGCCAACCTATTCCGACGATTTACGATGAGGAATAATGACTGACAGCTATATGTCGTCATAAACAACTTATAAAAAAGCCCGTGTATTTATCAAATACACGGGCTTTTTTATTAACTAACCACAAAATTTCATGCACTAAGCACAGTTAACACAATCTTTTGAATGAATAAGCGCGTCTAATTGTTGCCATAAAGGATCACAGAGACCAGCACGATAAACAGCATGCTTAAAAGCGTCATGCTCAGCTTGATACATTAAGAAATGGCGGCGTGAATTATTACTGCTTGATTGAACGTTAGCTAAGCGATCGCAGGTTTTAACAATTAATGCTAAGCGTGCTGCATCTTCAGCTGGATCAAGTGATAGTAACCGTTGATTTATCTCTAATTTTCGTTTCGCTCGATCTTCTAACTTCACATCAGTGACATAATTCACTGCGTCAGCAATGGTAAAACCAAATAAGTCTGCCAACTCGTCAAAGCTGGTATCAGTATCTTCAATCACATCATGTAGTTGAGCTACAATCATTGCATCAATACCATATGGTCGTGCAAATTCAGCAACTGTATCTAAATGTACGTAGTAAGGATAATCTCCGTATTTTTGCTCGCCATGTCGACTTTTAGCAAAAGCTTGAGCCTGTAAATATCGGTCATTCATATAATTACCCTAATAAAATTATGTTTTTATTATTTGTATAATAAAAGCATACAATTGAACAAGCTTTTATTTGAAATAAAAGTATCCAATTATAAAAAAAGAGCCGTTAAGCTCTTCTTTTTATTACTCTTCTTCATCACTGAAGGTTTCACCAGCCGCTTCACGACGCTTTATATCCGCTTCTCGGATCTGGTGAGCAACAATCATTATCGCTTCACCACTACTAATACCTTGCGCCATCAGCTCATGGATACGCTCAGCAGCTTCTTGTTGTTGTTCATGATTGAGCGTTGGAGTGTGATTGTACATAACTATCTTCTTGTTGATGAACGAAGCATTATTTTAGAGTGAATAGCCGATAATGTCACTGATTATCAAGCTTATCAATACAGACTCTCACTTTAGTCACTTACCCTGGATGACCGTCAACACGGGGCTTTGTGAGTACTGGAAAATAGACGATGGTGAAAATCCCAAAAGCAACAGCCCACAAACTTGCAGAAATCACATAGCCATCAAGTAACAAAGCAGGCGCGACAGTAGTCAGTAATACTCGTGCTAGTAATGACAAAAATAACGCAATAAACGCAACCTGCATAAAACGCCCAACTTGCAATTTACGACCAGTGTGTCCTAAAGATACACGCGAGATCATTGCTAGTATCATTCCCCCTAGTCCGCCGATGGTAATAATATGAATAGCAATAGACTCACTGATCGCTGTTGTGTAAAAGCTGCAACCAAGCAAAAATAAACCAATAATTAAAGACAAGTAAGCAAGATGCAAAGACCACAACAGTGGAATACGGAGTGTTGAGATTGTGCGCCAGCGATAAAGACGAACAAAGTTAGTTGTAGCCGCAACGATCGACAACGGAGCAATAACCCCATTTATTGTTGCGTTATTTATAAAGAATGTCGCCAGCAGCAACAACCAAGCAGGTATAAGTGCAAGATATTCAATCGTTTTAATTCGTTTAATAACTTCAGTATTTGTTCCGCGTGAAGTAAAAAATGGGATAACCCGACCACCAACAACTAAGGTAATCACAGTAACGACAAGCACGACAGGTAAAGCAATATCAGCAATAGATTGATGACTCTTGCCTAATGCAATGAAATGAAATTGAATATTGGTAAAAGCAAACAGTAGTAAAACGGGTACAAAGAAAAGATTACGCCACTGTTTAACTCTTATGATTGGTATTGCAAGATAGTAGATAGCCACGACAATCCATAATGTATCAATAAACAGCCAAAGACTGCTAACTGAGCCCATCATTAAACCGATACGAGCAATCAACCAAAGGCTGAAAACCAGAAGTAGTTTAGTGCCTTTAATACTTGTTTGCCCTGTCCAGTTTTGTACAGCCGTCAATAAAAAACCAATAATGACTGCGCCTGAAAATCCAAATAGCATTTCATGGCTATGCCACCAAATAGGATTTGAATACATAAAACTAGATAATTGAAACTCACCTGACCAGAACAATGCCCACATTATCATTGCGATAACTGAAAAAGCACTTGCTCCAAGAAAAAACGGTCGAAAGCCTAATCGTAAAATTGCAGGTATTTTATCTTCTTTTGCTTTGTCGATAATTTGCATAATTTTCACCACTTTAAACATGCATTAATTATACATGTTTAAGAGTATAAAAAAAACCACTCGTATAAAGTGGTTTTAAACTTAATGAGTATCATCAGAGTAATCAATGGGTCGAGTGATACTTTGAATGTCTAAAATAGATATCTCACCTTGCCATCGACTTTTAATTAAGCCAACATCAAGCCAATATCGCCCTTCAGGGATATTAAGTTTGGGTAACTTAGTCGGCAGATAAATGTCCGTTTGTTCGCTCCATAATGGTCGCCAATCTGTATCATTTAAGTCATACAGTTTTATCGACAAACTCGGTGCAGGACATGATGAATTCAATTTAGCCACATGATCAATACGCCATGAATTGCTGTCTTTCCAACCTAAGTTCTGTTTGGCTGGCGGCTCATTAAGCACAATCCATTTATTCCAAGCGGGTTCACCATCAGCGATAATCGTCAACTTATATAATCCTGCTTCTACTTTATGATCGAGCTTTTTCGCATCAACCGTAAAGTAACCACCATCATCAACCACAGGTTTGGCATCAATTAAATTATCATTAGGCCACTTAGAAAAACTGATCTTCGTAATGTTAACTCGTGTTGAACCAACAATCGATAACTTAAGTAACTGCTGATTAATGTTTTGAACCACAGAACGCTCAATCGATAACTTGGATAACCAAGAAGGTAAAACTGTATTATCAAGGCTATGGCCACAGTCCTCTGTAATCGCAAGATCAAGCAAACCATTAAGATTCGCTTTCTGATCTGTTGTCGGAGATTGCTGCCAAGCCTCTATAATCGATTCAAATGATTTATCAGTTTGACCTTCAAGTAAATGTCGATGGGCAGCCGCATAAGAGCTTTGATCTACAAACCAAGCTGCGTTGGCGTTAGGTATTAAGAACAAAGCGTTAATAATACCTAACTGACACAAGAAAAAGGTTATTCTTCTCATTTAATAACCAGTACTTATGGCTTCATACGGTAGCCGACACCACGTAATGTTTCGATATCAATACCTGGTAATTTTTGACGTAATTGCAGAATATGAGTATCAACCGTACGTGTAGTTGGGTAGTGGTTATAACCCCAAACTTGATCAAGTAATTCGTCACGTGTAAATACACGACCTGCATTTTTTGATAAGAATACAAGAAGTTCAAATTCAGTACGCGTTAACGTAATATTTTCATTATCAAAAATGACTTCACGGCTTTCTTGATTGATAATGATATCGCCGACTTTAATGATATTAGCTGCTGCAGTATCTTCATCGTCACCACGAAGATGTACGCGTACTCGTGCAAGTAATTCTTCTTCAGCAAAAGGCTTCGTTAGATAGTCTTTTGCACCAGAATCTAAACCAACAACTTTATCGTTAATCGATACCATTGCAGTTAATAAAATAACAGGAACGTGCTTCTTTTTAAGCCATGAGCCTAAATAATTTAATGAGTCACCTTCAGGCAATTGACGATCTAGAACAACAAGATCGGCCTCTTTCCATAAAGCGTCTACCTTACTAGCGCAATCTGCATATAAACAGTTATAACCAGCTTGCTTTAAGCAATCGAGTAAACCATCAGCAAGGTTGCGGTCATCTTCAACCAGTAGCAGAGTTTGATTCACACGGTATCTCCAATATAAAGGTGGTTGGTGGGCCTATTAATTTCAATTTCCCCCCCATTCTATTAATCATTGATTCTACAATCGTCAAACCTAAACCTAAACCTTGTTCACTAACAAAAGGTTTACGCAGTTTAGACCAATCTTTGGCAGTTAATGGGCCTTGGTCTTGAACCACAATTTTAAGTTTTCCATCATAGTATGAAGTTGTTAATGTAATTGGTGCTACGCCATATTTATGAGCATTAGAAAATAAGTTATCTAAACATGTACCAAGCCAATAAATATTTACGTGAACACTTCTATCTTCAGCAAGATGTAAAGTTACATCATACTCTTCAGCAAGATAGCCTAACCATTCATTGACGGATTCAACTTCTTGCGTACTTAATTGTTGTTGGTTAGCTTGTAAGTAATCTTTACTTGCTTCAGCTAACTGTCGTAATCGTCTTGAATCATCAGTCAAACGCCTAAACTCATCATACAGACCTTCTGGTAATTCATCAAAGTGGCGTCTAAATCCTTCAACAGTCATCGCTAAACTTGCTATAGGCGTTCTTAATTCATGCGTCAAAATTTGTAGAACTAACATGCGTTCTTGCATATCTCGGCGACGAATACGGAAACGATAAACTCCCCAACTTACCAGTAATAATGCATTACTTACCAACAAACATACCAGTAAGTAATACGTTAAGTGCGACTTATTCTCTTCACGCCAACATATATTTCCATTCTGAGCTAAACAAAAATCATGACGATTTAAGCGTTTTAAATGCAAACCATGACGGGCTAAGACCTTTAACCATGTTGACTGGTTATAAAGGTTATAGACATTACCATTTCGTACCCATAGTTCACCGTTCGCAATGAAGAAACGAGCACCAGAGATTAATACTTTAATTTCATCGCTATTCATTCGTTGTAAACGACCAAGTAAGGTTGTCGATGACGCTAATGGGTGTTCTTTAATATGCAAAAACTTACTGAGTTCTGACACCTTTCCTGGGTGTTCAGCTAAATAACGATATGCATAACTACCACCGCCGGGATGAATATATCCTGAACGAACAAACCACCCTTTTGGTAACGTTGTCTTATTACAAATAGCTCGAGTAAAAACTACAGGCTGTGTTACCAATGGTGAATAAGGCCACGGGCCCTTACATGTTAACGAGTTTTGATATAGCTGCCTCAGTGCTGAAAGAGGATACTTTTTAGTTTGAGGTAATAAGCTAGAAGGCAACAGTAAAGGTGCTGGATAGGTACTTTGTAGTTTACGAAAGTCGTATGTAGATACAGGTTCACTTTCCAATAAATCTGTTCGAACAGCCGCCAATCTTTCAGGTAATGAAACACCTTCAGCATGGCTAGCAGTAGTAAATAAGAGTGAGAATAAAAGTACATACGTTTTCATTCATATACTTTAACATTGTTTCTCACTAAATTGTCAAAGTTATGTCATGTAAAAAAATGCAAACATTAAACATCGGTCAATTTATGCCATAAGGCAAAGACTTTATACTTAAAAAGGATAATCATTATCTATTTTAGAGACTCACCAGAGAGTGACATGTGAAGCCTTCGTTGCTTCGGCTTCTTTTACTCAATCAAAAGAGTATTAAGTTTATGCATGTTGTGTTGACGGATCTCTCTACGTTATTTGCCCGATTCGAGCGAAACATTGCTTTGGCGTTATTTATTAAATAGTGATTAGAAATAAAAATGCCACTCATGTGAGTGGCATTGTTTACTTTACTATTAACGATTTACAGGTGCTCAAGTATTTTCAAACATGAGTCTTTAGCATCGCCGAACAACATATGGCTATTATCTTTAAAGAATAATGGGTTTTGAACCCCAGCATAACCAGTACTCATTGAACGCTTAAACACAACCACTTCTTTGGCATTCCAGACTTCAAGTACAGGCATACCAGCGATTGGACTGTTAGGATCTTCCATCGCAGCAGGGTTAACAGTGTCGTTTGCACCAATTACAAGTACAACATCAGTTTGTGGGAAATCATCATTGATCTCATCCATTTCTAACACGATGTCATAAGGCACTTTTGCTTCAGCTAATAGCACGTTCATGTGTCCAGGTAGACGACCAGCAACAGGGTGAATACCAAATCGAACATCAATGCCTTTTGCACGTAACTTATCTGTGATCTCGTGAACAGGATATTGCGCTTGAGCAACCGCCATGCCGTATCCTGGAGTAATGATAACTGAGCGTGCATCTTTTAGCATTTCAGCCACTTCTTCTGCTGAAGCTTCACGGTGTTCGCCGTATTCTTCATCAGAGCTTGCTGCTGTACCATCCGAACCAAAACCGCCAGCGATAACACTAATAAATGAACGGTTCATCGCCTTACACATAATGTAAGAAAGGATAGCACCAGAAGAGCCTACTAATGCACCTGTTACGATTAGAAGGTCGTTTGCTAACATGAAACCCGCCGCTGCTGCAGCCCAACCAGAATAAGAGTTAAGCATGGATACAACCACTGGCATATCAGCGCCACCAATTGAAGCAACAAGGTGGTAACCAAATACAAACGCAATAAGTGTTACTAAGATTAGCGCCGTTAATGAACCTTCTGACTGTACAAACCAAACTAGCAATAGTGCTGAAACAACAAGCGCTAACAGGTTTAATTTGTGACGGTGAGGAAGCATTAGTGCTGATGATGAAACTAATCCGCGTAACTTAGCAAATGCAACTAACGAACCGGTAAAAGTTACTGCACCAATAAATACGCCAAGGAAAATTTCAACCAAGTGAATGTTTAACATTACACCCGTAAGGTCGCCGTGATCTAAGTAAGTATTAAAACCTACTAATACCGCAGCCATACCTACAAAGCTGTGTAACATAGCAACAAGCTCTGGCATCTCTGTCATTTCTACTTTTTTAGCGTAGAAAATACCAATTGCACCACCAATGATCATCGCAAGGATAATCCAAACTGTGCCTTCAGTGTGAGGACCAAAGATAGTAGCAATCAGAGCGATTGCCATACCAGCAATACCAAAGTAATTACCGTTTCGTGCTGTTTCTTGCTTAGACAGTCCCGCTAAAGACATGATAAACAGTACGGCAGCAACAAGGTAAGCTGCTTGTACGATTCCTGCAGACATGTGTTACTCCTTATTTATCTTTACGGAACATTTCTAGCATTCTCTTGGTAACCGTAAAGCCACCAAAGATATTAATACTAGCGATGAGAACAGCAATAAACGCGAGGAAGGATACCACCCCATTTCCCTGACCGATTTGGAGCAAAGCACCAACAATAATGATGCCCGAGATAGCGTTAGTTACTGACATTAAAGGAGTATGTAAAGAGTGGGATACATTCCAAACCACGTAGTATCCAACGACACATGCAAGGACGAATACAGTGAAGTGCGTTAAAAACTCTGCTGGAGCATAATTAGCAATCCAAGCAAATAGCGCAATCCCGGCACCCATTAAGCCAAATTTCTTAACCGGTGATGCAGGCTCTTCAACTTTAGGTTCAACTTTAGCCGCCGCTTTTGGCTGTTGAGCTGCCGCAGAAACTTTAATTGGTGGCGCAGGCCATGTTAGTTCACCCGCTTTAACAACCGTTAGACCGCGTAATACTTCATCATCAAAATTGATATCAATATTACCGTCTTTCTCTTTGCAAAGCAGTTTAAGTAAGTTAACAAGGTTTGTTCCGTAGAGCTGAGAAGACTGTGTTGGTAAGCGACCAACCATATCTGTATAGCCGATAACTTTTACACCATTTGGTGTCGTAACAACTTTATCTGCTTCAGTGTATGCACAGTTACCGCCATTCGCAGCAGCAAGATCGACAATAACACTGCCTGATTTCATTGAATCTACCATTTCTTTGGTGATCAATTTTGGTGCTGGGCGCCCAGGGATAAGTGCGGTAGTAATGATGATATCGACATCTTTCGCTTGCTCTGCGTATAAACGCTCAGCCGCTTTATTGAATTCATCAGACATTTCTTTAGCGTAGCCATCTCCCGTTGAAGTATCTTCTTTATAATCAACTTCTAGGAATTCAGCGCCCATTGATTCAACTTGTTCTTTAACTTCAGGACGAACATCAAAAGAACGAACAATCGCACCAAGGCTACCAGCAGCACCAATAGCGGCAAGACCTGCAACACCAGCACCAGCAACGAGGACTTTCGCTGGAGGCACTTTACCTGCAGCGGTAATTTGACCAGTAAAGAATCGACCAAACTCATGAGCGGCTTCAACAACAGCACGGTAACCTGCGATATTTGCCATTGAGCTTAAGGCATCAAGCGCCTGTGCACGTGAAATACGCGGTACAGAATCCATCGCCATAATATTAATATTTTTAGACGATAGTTTTTCTAATAATTCAGGATTTTGAGCAGGCCAAATAAAACTAACTAAGCTTGCACCCTCTTTGATGAGCTCAAATTCATCTACACCTGTTACAGGATTAACCTGCGGTGCATTGACTTTAAAAATAAGATCCGATTGCCATACTTCATCAGTTGAGACAACCGTTGCCCCTGCCGCTTCATAAGCAGCGTCATCAAAGCTTGCTAAACGTCCAGCTCCTTGTTCAACAACAACGCTGAACCCCATTTTCAATATCTGCTCGACCGTTTTAGGTGTTGCAGCTACTCGCGTCTCATGAGCGAGTACCTCTCTCGGTACACCAATCTGCATTATTATTCCCTGTACATTGGCTAAAACATAATCATTTTGTATCCAACCCAGCAAGCAACATCAAGCTTTTTGTAGTAAAAATACAAAAATCCCCATATCTACAAGTCAAAAACCCTAGTGACTGTCATTATACTACTGAAATTAAACTACATTTATATTTCTAGCATCCATAATAGTACATTTAAAAATAATGACTGAATCACACTTTCTATCTGCTTTTGACTCTAAAACGATAATTGTCAGCTATATACTCAATAAACAATATTTAACCTAATCAACTTATTGTTTTAAAAAACAACCAACTTTAAATATGCTTAACTGATAATTTTGTCATATGAATATTCACAATAGGATAATGATATAATGTAAAATTCATTTTTAATGTTTAAAAAGATACTTTTATACCATTACAATTGCAATGAAATTTGTTGAATATTACTACAGCTTTTATTTGAACATTTTATCGCCCATTTGTTTAATAAACATTTCTGCTTTTTTAATCATAAATGTTTCCGCATCATGACGAGAGCTGAGTAAATCTGAACGAATAAAGTGGTGTGTATTTAATTCTCCGTCGATCTCTTTACAAATTCTTCCAGCGATTCTAAATTGCCCTCCTTCTTGCTTCGGCTCAGGATAAATTAAGTAACCATTATAAAGAGTTGGCTCAACTTCCTGAGTGGTAACCTCTGATTTTTTAGAACCAAATAGCTTTGAAAAAAAGCCCATTTTTATACTCCTACGACTAAATCATTTAATAATATTTTTATTTTTAGCAATGAATATTTTACTTTAACTAAAGCCAAATAGTACCCACTATTTTTAGGCGGTTATAGCGGAATTTTAAGCAAAAAAAAGCCGGCAATCATGCCGACTTTAAAAATCTCAATACAAAATGTTATCGATAGATGCCAATATCTTTCTGTAAATGAACTGGGATATCTTCAATACTGTAAGCGACTGACTTTTTTGATCGGTTAAATACAATATCAAATAGGTGTGCAATCAATCCTTTGATCGTTACTTCGTAACTTTTTTTATCCTGAAGATGTAACGTTGTAGCTGCGTCCACATCAAATGTATGTGCCATGATTGCCCCTGAAAAAGGTATTAAATTCAATAAACACGAGTAGTTTATCGTCTGTTTACATAACCTATAAATGACAATATTTCTTTCATAGCATTAGTTTTTCTTATGTGTTAACACTTGATTACTAACGATTATTACCCTAAAGCACAAAAGACTATTAAGAACGATTACATTACTAAATGTTTAGTTTTTTGTTTCAAATAGAATCTTTTTTTGTATTTAAACAAAAACAATGATAACAATAAGTTAACAAAAGGATTTTTAACTTATGCTTTTTTTTCTTAATAAATATTCTGCTATTTTATTGATGTTTGCAGGTATCGTCGGTTTTAGCTTTCCAAGTATTAGTCGTATTGTCTTCCCTGCTTTACCGTATATCTTGTTTTTCCTGATGCTTTTTACTTTATTAGGAATTAAACAAGAGTTACTTATCCGCAAGTTGTTATCTAAAAGTGTTTGGTCTTATGCGCTTTTCCATAGCCTAGGGCTCACTTTATTCGCCGCTGTATTGCTATATATCTTTAACATTTCAACGCCACTATTTATCGCTATAACGGCGGTAACGGCGACAGGTACATTATTTGCGACCCCTGCCATAGCGAAAACCTTAGGCTTTGATGTATTGCATGCGATGGCATTAACGATTGCCTCAACATTAATGATGCCAATCATATTATTTTTTAACCTTACGTTACTTCAAAGTGACACAGTAACTTTGGATTTTATCCAATATATACAACGACTAACGATATTCATTATTGGACCAATGGCTATTTCTGCGCTTTGCTACAAAATGATAAACCCAACACTATTACAGAAAATTCATCACAGAATATCTAAGTTAACCGTTCTGCTAATTTTTGCTTTTCCGCTTGGACTTGTCGCTCCTTTGAGGGAAATGTTTGAACGTTCATTACACGAAGGGATGAGCTATTTACTGCTAGGCTGTTTACTTTGCGGATTATTTTTCGGTATCACTTACTTAACCTATTATAAGAAAAATCAACAAGCCAAAACGCTGTATGCCATTACTGCAACTAATCGTAATGTATTACTTACCTACACCATAGCAAGCAGTTATTTAGGATTTGAATATTTAGCACTGATGGCAGCGATTCAAATTCCGACTTATACATTACCTGTTCTTCTTAAACTCATCGCCAAGACTAAGTTTGAAAACCAAGATTCATTTGTCGATAAAAAGAAAGCCGACTAACGGTAAATTGTTAGTCGGCTTAAGCTTTGTTTCTATCGATGAGTTTACCTAGTATTTAGGCGACATCTTGATTACCAGTACAGGGAATATAAACCGTATTATTATCTACTGGTACATCAAAGTATTTTTTCTGTTTTGCATAAGCTTCAAAAGCATCAGCCATTGTAACGTTAAGCGGCATAGGCTCTTTAACGTAATCTAATAATGGCGCATAGCCTTCTTTACCTGTTGCGGTATAGCCCGATGAAACGGAACTATAAACTTTATCATCTTCAACAGGTATCCACTTACCGTCTTGTAAATGCTCTAATAACTCAATGCGTGTACCTTTCACAGCACAACAGCGATAGGTGTAACGAAGATCTGCTACATAGGGAAAACTTCCATCACCAGTCCCATCTACACCGTTACTAATCGCATTATCAATCGCTCCTTCAAGCGCTTGACGAATACGTTTACCTTTAACGCTATAAATCATAATACCAATAGCAAAAGGTAGTAATTTCCCTGCGATATCTGCTGGTGTAATAATACCTGGATTTAATGAGCACCTAACGCCACCAGCGTTATGAATACCAAAATCGACGTTATGACCTAGCTCACGGGCTTTCCAGACGAAACTTTCAACCACCCAAGGAGCAATTTGACTTGGACCTCGTTGATCAGGAATACGAATATGACGAAGCGGCTCATTAATAACAGCAATTTCTTCAGTTTGCAGTGCACGTACCGCAGGGCGATAGTGCTCATTGAGTATATTTTCAATGATAGGATCTTTCACTACAAAACGAATGTTATCTTGCTGGCTTAAAAAATGACGAACGATTTCATGATCATCACTTTCTAAATGCTCGGTGCGGCTTGCATCTACCGTAAATTGACGACCTAATAATAGTTGATTAGCACCAAACGCCTGCTCAATTGTTCCGTCTTCAGCAAACTCTAATGTTATATGTCCTACCGCCAATGCATTACAACCCGCTTGTACAACACAGGTATTATTAACAGTGTGTGCGTATTGATCAGTTTTACCGTAACCAACGTTGGTGAAATCACCTTGCATGGTGTGAGTATGGCCACCAATAATGACGCCTATTCCATCAACAGCTTGAGCAAGCTCAATATCGTGGTCATAGCCTAGATGGCTTAACACAACAATCTTATTGATACTCTGCTTATGTAGATACTGAACAGTATTACGCGCAACCGTCTCGACATTCATAAAGTGAGTATCAGGATCTGGGTTCGCAATGCCGGCCATATTTTCGATCGCTACACCAAAAATCGCAACAGGCTCACCATGCACATCTTTTACAATATATTTAGCGGTTGCAGTGCTATTGTCATAACCGTAAACATTGGCTTTATCTCGCAGCGGATTAGACTTGGTTTGAACTTCTTGTGACAGATCCCAATTACCAGCCAGTAACGGGAAATGCGTATGATCAAGAAAATCAGCGACACTGTCGTTACCCATATCAAGTTCATGATTTCCCAATGCCATCGCTTCAACACCAATCGCATTTAGTAGTACAGCATTAGCCATACCTTTATATAATGAGAAATATAACGTGCCTTGGAAACAATCACCTGCGTGTAAAAACATGAATTCACGTTGATTCAAATAGGCTTCAGCTTTTAATTCACTTACTGCCGATGAAATACGAGAAAAACCACCACAACTGGCATAAACCGAGGATTCAGTATCTAAAACGTGTTCAGGTAAATTCAGTGATATAGATGATGGTTCAAAATTTGAATGCGTATCATTGATATGAGCAAATGTAATCTTTGCTTTTTTATTATTCTTTGTCATAAAAAATTACGTCTCTCCCTGAAGGACTCATATGAATGAGAGATATGTTTAGTTTAAGTCACCTATTTAGCCTAAAAAATTTCACTATAAGACAAAATAATTGTGATAAATATCAATATAGCATGATTCATGATGATCATTTAATGAATAGTAAGACTAATTGCTATTTATCATCTTACTATCCATTAAATCATCTTTGCTAAAATGTTACTGATAACGAGCATGGCGTTGTAAAAACTCAATTTTGTAACCATCCGGATCTTGTACAAAGAAAAACTTCGCTAATAACGTCCCCTCACGGAAAAACTCTTTAATCTCTAAAGGCGCATAACCACAATCCGTTAATTTTGCATGTTCAGCTTCTAAATCATCCACAGCGACAGCAATATGACCATAACCCGTACCATGGGTATACGGTTCTTCCGTTCCCTCATTCCAAGTCAGCTCAAGCTCCATATCATTTTCATTGTTGCGTAAGTAAACCAGACTAAACCCTTCAAAATCTAAACGCTCAGCAATCTCTAAATCTAATGCTTCTTTGTAAAACTTTAATGAAGCGTCAAGATCTAACACACGGATCATTGAGTGAATTATCTTAGCCATCTAACTCTTCCTTCTATTATTATTTGTTTGAAATCATATAACTATTTAAAGCATATCATGCTATGAATATGTGATCAGTTCTTGCGAGTCAACGATTGATTTACTATATCGTATACAGGAATAAACGAGGTTTGTAGAGTTTTATGCATTTAGAAAGAATTGAAATATCCGGTTTCCGTGGTATTAAGCGTTTATCCTTGTCTTTTAAAGAGTTAACCGTCCTAATTGGTGAAAATGCGTGGGGCAAATCCTCTTTGCTCGATGCGCTTTGTTTAGCATTGTCTCCAGATGCTGAGTTTTACGAGTTTAACTTTTCCGATTTCCATATCGATCATGCGTTAGGTAATGAGCGAGCGACAGAAATTCAGATTGTTTTACATTGGAATGAAGATTATAAAGGTGAACATAATGCCCGTCGCTACCGTGGGTTTCAGCCTTTTCTCTCAGAAAAAGACGGTATAAAGCATTTTTATTATCAAATTCACAGCCATATTGAAAACGATAAGATCATTACTAATAGACAATTTTTACATTCAACTGGTCATGGCATTTCACATCCTGATACGGATAAGTTGATTCGACAGCTAATGGTGCTTCACCCTATTGTTCGTATTCGTGATTCGAGACGTCTTCACGAAGAACGTCATGACGGTAATAATGAGCAGCCATTAACGCAAACGCCGCAAGAGCTTCGCGTACAAAAACGTTTAGATAATACCTGTCGACGGTTAATGACACAGCCCGGTCATGTCAGTACAGCAGAAATTAAAAGTAGTATTACTACGTTACGATCATTAGTTGATCACTACTTTGCCTTTGCGCCCCACCAGCGTAGTAAAGCATTATCGCCACACTACTCTTCATTACAACAAACCAATACACATGGTTTATATGCAAATCCGTTTGACCAATTGATTCAGCCCCACATGACAAAGCAAGCGCGTTTATTGTTAATGGGGTTATTGAATGAATATATTCGTGCAAGGGGTCCTGTCGAGTTAAAACGCATTTCACGGCCTATCATGATCTTGGAAGATCCAGAAGGTCGTTTGCATCCGATCATGCTCCATCAAGCATGGGCGTTTATTCAAAATATGCCGATGCAAAAGATCTTAACGACCAACAGCCCTGAGCTTTTAACTTCTGCGCCGTTAACCGCGATCAAGAAGTTGATACGTCAGCCATATAAAACGGAAGTATATGGTGTAGATAATGGGGAGTTGAGTAAAGATGATACCCGAAAAGTCACTTTTCACGTACGCATGCATCGCCCGAGTGCTTTCTTTGCAAGAGTATGGCTGTTAGTTGAAGGGGAAACGGAAGTATGGTTATTTAATGAAATGGCACACCTAAATGGTTATAACCTTGCCGCAGAAGGGATTCAAATTATTGAGTTTGCGCAAAGTGGATTAAAGCCATTGATCAAGTTGGCAAAGATACTCGGTATTGAATGGCATTTAGTGGCTGATGGTGATCTAGCGGGTAAGAAATATGCAGAGAAAGTCCGTAATATGCTTGGCGATGATCCCGAGCGTGAACGCTTGACCGTATTGCCAGCAAAAGACATTGAACATTTCTTATATAAAAATGGCTATGAACCTTTGTTTCGTGACTTAGCGAATATCACTGATACTAAAATACCAATGCGTAAGATCATTCATAAGGTACTAAGAAAAACAGCGAAACCCGATATGGCATTGGCAATCGTTAAATATACTCGCGATGAGAAAGATAACCGCACACCTCTGCTTATCCGTTGGGTATTAAAACGTATCGTTGCAATGTCGCGTGGTTTTGGCTGATAACCAGCATCGAGTTTAGTTAAATCAAAGCCTGTTTAGATGTAGGCTTTTAATCTTTTGATTAAAGATGTGCTAGAAGAGAACGATCTCTCGTATTTAATGGTTACCGTTTTCTTCTTTCTTTTTCTTTATCACATTTTGATATCGAATTTCAGCAAATATCCATCCAAAGTAATTTACTATTAAGCCCATGACAGACCAAAACAGTGCGTATTTTGCTGTATTCGGTAAAAACACATCCCATTTAGATTGATTAGAAAAAAGTAACGTTTGTAAAAACAAACCAATTATTAAGAAAAAACATAAATTGCTGTTTGAGAAAGAACATAATGCAACTGCCCTTTTTCACGCCGTATGCTCCAACGTTTGAACCATTTTTCATTCCATTTTTTAAGCATTATTATTTTCCTAAATCCGTTATTTGATTATGTCTTTTAAATTACTATTTATAATTCATGATTTATAAACTCATTGACTAAAAATTAGAAACAAAGCGCACTATAATAGTAACCGTATAACATAGTATCTTTATGACGTGATAATTCGATCAAAAAAGCCAGTCAATCAAACTGGCTTATTATTGCGTAATAAATAGATAGAGAAAATATGGTATTACATATTTAAATTAATCATCTTTTTTGGAAAAACAACGTTACTTTACCTACTTCAAAGCCAAATTTGGTCATGGTTGCAACATTGAACATGTGCTTTTCATCTTGGCGATACATCCAGTCATTAAATGTAATATTATAAACTGTATCATCTACGGGAATCGCTAAGGTATATTGCCAGTGCAATGCATTACCGACCTCAACTCCTTGTGCTTCACCAATAACATCACCCGCCGTTCCGGTATATCGTCCATCTGCTTGTTTTTTTATCGTCCAAATACGCTGTTGGGTTTCACCATCATCAAATACAAAGTCTTCGACAAGGGTTAATGTATCCTTTTTTACTTTACCTACTATATCAACCGTAAATCGGCGTGTTTGTTTACCTTTATAATCTTGCAGCATTCCCCATGCCGTTGTTTTACCAGCAAAGTAACCAAATAAATCAAACTTGGGTTGTGAAGATTTATAATCAGAAATAGACGCTGTACACCCTGTTAAAAGCAACATTAATGCTAATAATATTGAAGTTATTTTTTTCATGCCGTGACCTTATTCCATAGTCTCACTTTGAATGATTAACATGCAGAGTAAGAGTATTTGATGCTCGCTATTTTCCAATTAACTGCTGACGTAATTCCGGATACGATGTCTTTGGTGATAACCAAATAGCAATAAAGCTTTGTGATAGTGATGGTGATAAGACTTTCCCTAGTGGTTTACTTTGTTGATAAAACTGCCCTTCACCATTACGGAGAACGAAAGTTAATCTATCTCCCTTTTTAACGTCTGGCCATATGGTTGATAACGTTTTTAGCCACGGTGTTATCTGTTGGCTGCTATAACCTAAATGTTGCCATTGTTCTTCAGTCGCATCCAACAAGGCATCTTTATCGATATTACGTAGATAAAGAATAATTAAAGCTAAATCATCTTGCGTCCCCTTATATCGTCCTGTTGGCGTTTTTAGCTCTGAGTGATAAATATCCCATATTCCCCACTCAAGTGTTGCTTCACCCACTATTTTCCACTGATACCATGGGTATTTATCACTAAGGGTCTGTAACTGTAGAGTAGCGTTATTTTGAATCGCTTTATTGCTATAATCCGCTTCTGCTTTAGCAACATTAGAGCATATCAATAAACCCAAAAAGATAACGAGTGTTCGCATTTATTGCTCCTGTGCGGTCGGATTATTTGGATCTTTATGTAAAATACGCAGTAACCATAAAAGATACGCCGATAGAGCCAACCAGATCACTATTAGCACAAAGAATGTATCTAATGTTTCTAGCTGCCAAATTACCGCACCTAATTTCATTCCAGACCAATAACTCAATGCACCGCCAAAACTGCCAGCCACCAGCAACCAATGTGTAGCAAAGCTACTAATTGATGTGCGTAGAACCCAAACAAAAGTTGTGAAACCCAACCAAAGCAATATCAGCCAAAGTGGTATTAACCCAATACTCTCCACATTAAAGAAAAGTGGCGTTCGATTCGGTATTGGAAAATCAAACACCTGCCAATGTCTGAGCATTGAATCAATCACTATGCCGGGTATCGATGCTAATACAGAGAAACGCCACGCCTTAGATTCCATAAACCATGTAGCTATTAGTATGAAAACCAAGATATAAGTAAAACGATATTGCCCCCACACAGCGAGTAACCAATAGAAGTTAAACACCATGCCAGCCAATAACACTTTTAGTTTGTTTGCCAATGGATTTACTCTCTCCATTGCGGGCGACTTGCGACAAATTGAATAGTACTAATGGTGCGCTCTAAGAACCCCCCCTCGCAATAAGCAAAGTAAAAACGCCACATCCTCATAAATCTTTCGTCGTAGCCATATTTTTCTAATGCTACGGCATTCTCATTAAACTGCTGATGCCAATCCTCAAGCGTTTTCGCATAATCTAAGCCAATATCTTTGATATCTCGCATCACGAAATCACTGTGCTTGGTTAGATTTTCAAGTAATACGGTAATTGAAGGTAAGAAACCGCCAGGGAATATGTGTTTTTGAATAAAATCAACGCCGCGGCTGTAACTATCATAACGTTGATCGGCAATTGTGATTGCTTGAATCGCCATTAAGCCAGTTGGTTTTAATAATGACTGACACTTTTCAATATAGGTTTTAAGGTATTGCTTACCGACTGCTTCTATCATTTCAACCGATACTAACTTATCGTATTGCCCCGTTAAATCGCGGTAGTCGTCCATAAGTAAGGTGATACGATTTGATAGACCTTCTTTTTCAACTCGCTCTTTTGCCCATAAATATTGTTGCTCAGAGATCGTAGTAGTAGTAACACGGCAGCCGTAGTATTTCGCTGCATGAATCGCCATACCGCCCCATCCAGTACCAATTTCTAGTAAATGATCGTCTTCAGTTAATTTTAAATGTTGGCACAAACGATCCATCTTATTCCATTGTGCTTGATCTAACGTGTCATTTTTATTGAGATAAATTGCCGAAGAATAAAGCATATTAGGATCAAGAAAGTGGCGATAAAGATCGTTACCAAGATCGTAATGAGCTGAAATGTTTTTGCGCGCATTCTTAATGGTATTTTTACGCAGCAAGTGCCCAATCTGTTCAGAGATTCGACTCATCCAACCCATTTTTGCTTCTAGCTTATCTAACGTTGTCAAGTTCTTAGCCAAAACTCGTACAACATTGGTTAAGTTTGGTGAATCCCACCAGCCTTCCATATACGCTTCACCTGCACCAATGCTGCCATCAGTCAGTAAGCGTTTATAGAAAAGTGGGTTATGGACATTAATACTCGCTTGTAGCGGTGCTTGTTTGTCACCAAAGAAGACGGTGCCTTCCGTTGAATCAGATACACTTAAGCCCGCATTAGAAAGGTGTTTTAATACTTTAAATAAAATATGCCGAGATGCATGATCAGAGGCTGATACATTAACTGATGATGATTGTTGTACGTCGCTTCTAAACATTGTCATTCCCTCGTTTAATCTTGTGTTTATTTACTTTTTCATACGGTGTGTTATTTGGGTGATCATAAATTGGTACGCCTTTAATAAATAATTTAAGCGCTTGCCAATAAATACCTATAACAACCTTTATTGTCATAATCGGTGTAAGCAGTAATTGCTTGATAAGTATTGCAGATGTGAAGTTTTGCTTACGCATCTGCATGGTGGCATCAAATACTTTTTGATGGCTATTTTTCGAATCACCCGAATACCCGCTCGGAGAGATGCAATCTTTGTATCGACTCACAGCCAAGTTAACCAGCAAATTGCTATCAGGCTCTGTTAATCGCCAATGATACTGTTGATGTATAGGGTTAAAAGGTGAAACATGAAACGCCTTATCATGACTATATTCACGCCCCTGCCAATATTGCGGGGCCGGTATCGCATAGTAATGACGTTCGTTCCAAGGTGTATTACTGACTTCAGCTAACATATATTGCCATTGACCTTCATCATCATGGAGGTAATACAAATTAAGAGGACTGAAATACAATCCGCAATAACGTAAGTGACATAGCATAGTGACATTGCCATCAATCATTTTACCTGTTAGCGCATAGACCTTATCTTTTACAGCTTGTGCTAAATCAGGATCACCTTTTACGTAATCATCACGTCGAAATCGAGCAAAATTAAACAGGGATAATCCAAAGCCTTTTACTTTTTTATCCAACTGTTCTAATTCATTTAAGTGGATATGGGGCATAAACATAGAATACGTGAATCTATGATCCACTGGTGTAAAACGTCGATGCCTAACCCATCCCTGAAAGATGCCGCTTTTTAGCTGATTATCTTTCCCCATACTAATAACTTCGTATGACACAGTTATATGATGGTTCATTAGAAACATTCAGAGATTTCGCTGTTACCATTTCATCTTCTGATTGCGTCAATGATTGCATTTTTATTGCTTCGACAACGTCTAACGCGCTACGTACCCCGTCTTCATGAAAACCGTTATACCAATACGCACCACAGAACCATGTTTGATTTTGTCCATTTATTAAATGACGTTTCTGCTGAGCCGCAATACTTTTCGTATTGAAAACAGGATGAGAATAAACAAATTTGCGCAGTATTTTGTCTTTATCTATCGATTCAGTTTGGTTAAGGGTTACACAAAATGTTTCAGGAGCTAGAATGCCTTGAAGTATATTCATGTTATAAGTCAGTGACGCTAAGTTACGTTCTCGAGCATCACGAGATTTAGGTAACGAATAATTCCAAGATGCCCATGCAGCCTGACGTTTTGGTAATAACGAAGTATCGGTATGAAGAACCACTTCGTTTTCTTGATAATGAATATCTGATAACACGTAGTTTTCTTCTGATGTTGCGTCAGACAGCATTTTTAACGCTTGATCACTATGACAAGCGAAAATCACTTGATCAAATTCTTCTTGCTTAGTATTAACCGTAACAATTACCTTGCCTTTACTACGCTTCACCGAAGAGACAGGGCTATTTAGTTGAATACAATCTCCGATATAAGACATCATTTTTCTAACATATTCACGAGAACCACCCGGTATTACACGCCACTGTGGACGATTAGTTATGTCTAACAAACCATGGTTTAAGAAAAAACGCAGAAAGAAAGCTAAGGGAAAACGTCTCATATCAGATAACGTTGAAGACCAAATAGCAGCCCCCATCGGTAAGATATAATTTTCAGCAAAGTAATCACTAAACTGATGCTGAGTTAAAAAATCACCTAGCGTTTGATTCATTAACTCACTATCACCTACAACCTTTTTAGCAAGCTTATTAAACTGGGTGATCTCATACAAAAAGCGATAAAAAGCCGGGTTCAATAAATTACGTTTCTGGGCAAACAGTGATGAAATAGTATGCCCATTATATTCAAGCCCCGTACGCTCATTGTGAACACTAAAGCTCATTTCGCTTGGCTTACCTGTTATTTCAAGTTGTTCAAGCAAATTTTCAAAGTTTGGATAAGTACGATCATTAAAAACAATAAACCCAGTATCGATGGCATAATCACCACTATCTACAGTGACATCTACCGTTGCAGTATGCCCACCGACATAACTGTTTGCCTCGTAAACAGTAACTTCGTGTTCTTGATGTAAATACCAAGCGGACGTCAAGCCTGAAATACCGGAACCTATAATGGCTATTTTCATTATGATTTCCCCGTCATTCGTTTAATTACTGCCAATCGAAATGTAATTGGCAAAAGCGCAATAGTTTTAAGAAACAGTGTAAAGGTGGCAGGAAAACTAATCTCTTTTTTTCCTGCAGCAATACCTGATCTTATTTTTTTTGAAGCATGTTCGGGTGACACTAACATTGGCATCGTAAAATCGTTTTTATCTGTTAATGGCGTTTTTACAAAACCAGGATTCACTAACGTAATTTTCATATTCAAATAAGCGAGATCAACAGCAAGTGCTTGAGTGATATAACTCATTGCAGCCTTAGAAGCGCCATAGGCTTCTGCACGTGGTAAAGCAACGAAACTGGCAGAAGAACTGATAATGACTAAATGCGTTTTTTCATTAAATCGCGCTTGTAAGGCTTCTATGCAATGGAGAACTCCGTAAACATTGACATCAAAAACGCGTTTAACTAATGCTGTATCAATTTTTCCTTCATCAATGTATTCACACGTGCCGGCATTTAAAATAATTAACTCTGGTAGAGTCTCTAAGGATGTAAGCGCTGATAGTGTGCTTTCAAAATCTGTTACATCGAAACGTAATGTTTTTATCGCTTGATGTTCTTCTTCTAATTCATTTAAACGCTGCGCATTTTGACCGCAAGCAATAACACGCCACCCGTCATCTGCATAATCACATGCAAGCTGTTTGCCAATCCCTGAACTAGCACCTGTGATCAATACCTGATTCATTGCCCTAACCTTGATTTAATGTGTCGAATAATGCGTCCAAACATGGGTAGACCTTCATAAATCATTTCCCCCATATCGAAATAATCACGATGATAAATCACTTTATCTTGTTCAAATTTCAGCTGAGTACAGCCTTCTAAACTACGTTCTTTGCCATTTTGTAATCGAGGATGTGAAAAGTGCATTGTCCATTGAACAAACGCTTCATGATCATCTTCTACATAGCTATTAATAATAAATCGACAGCTATTTATATTTTGATAAAGGTTAAAAAAGTAAGCTTCTAAAGCACTAAAACCTTCAATTTTATGTGCAGGATCTTCAAAAATAACTAAATGATGATAAACGTCAGACAGTTGAGAGAGGTTGTCCTTTCCTAGTTGTCCATACACATTAAAAAACTTAATTAATGCAGGGTTTATCACTGCGTCCATTATTTATTCCTCCACCAGTGTTATTGATGAATATCCATATAAGCCTTTGCTTGTTTAAAAGACTCAATTGCGACTAGACGGGCTTCCTTATGATCGACAATTGGCAATGGATAATTCAGTGATTCTGCACTCGCCCATTGATGCGGCGTGTGTATGTATTTATCCGGAACATGTTCTAATTCCTTAACCCATGTACGGATGAAATCACCTTTTGGATCAAATCGTTGCCCTTGTAGTGTTGGATTAAATACTCTGAAATAAGGTTGTGCATCGGTACCTGTTGATGCGGCCCATTGCCAACCTCCGTTATTGGAAGCGAAATCACCATCAATGAGGTGCTGCATAAACCACTGCTCACCGACACGCCAATCACATAACAAGTCTTTCGTTAGAAAACTTGCAGTGATCATACGTAAACGATTATGCATCCAACCTGTTGCACGTAATTGCCTCATAGCGGCATCGACAATAGGAAACCCCGTTTTTCCTTCTTGCCATGCTTTAAGTAATGTTGCGTCATCTTTCCATTTGACAAACTGAGTAAACTTTTGAAATGGCTGATGTTGGCTTAATTCAGGGTAGCGATGAAGTAAATGACCATAAAACTCACGCCAAACAATCTCGTTCAACCATGTAAAAGCGCCATCATCCTTATTAATTTCTAATGCATTTGGAAAGTGCTGCAATAGCTGATGCAGACACTGCCTAGTTGAAAGCGCCCCAATAGCAAGATATGGGGATAAACAACTAGTGCCATCAATCGCGGGAAAATCTCTGTTTTGGTGATATGATTCGGCTTTAGTTTCACAAAACGTTTCTAATCTTTGTGCAATAGTTTCTTCATCTACTGGCCATAACACACTATCGATAATCGGATAGTTGAAAGCTTTGATTTGATGACAGGCAGACAATAACTTAATCACCACGTCACTAGTTACAGTGTCACCCTTATTTGTTACAGGGTAACTAGGTGATAATAAGAAACGCTTGATCCATGCATTTCTAAATGGGGTGAAAACTTTGAATAATTCCCCATCACGGGTCAAAACCATTTCAGGCTGCAAAATATAATTATCATCAAAAATACTGAATTTTATACTATTTTTTGCAAGCAATTCCCCTACAGCTATATCACGTTTATGCTCATTAATTGGATATTGTTTATTCGCAAAAACATGCACAGCATTATAATCAAAACAAACTTGCTCAATAACCTTAACCGATTCTGAGAAGTCATTAACTTCAATAACTTGCAAAGGAATATTTTGTTTAGCCAACTGTTGCTTTAATACTTGTAACCGACGATGAACAAAGTCTACTTGAACTGCCGCCATATTATGTTGGTGCCACTGCATAGGCGTTGCAATAAAGAGTGCGATAATAGGAAGTCCACTATCGATTGCATGATTTAATGCTGTATTATCAACAACACGTAAATCTGAACGAAACCAAATAATAACGTGCTGCTCTTTTACTGTTTTATTTGTCATCATCACTCCTATTAGCTTATTAAAATAATAATGCTGGTGGATCTTTTTACTTCTACTGCTTGTGGATCATTTTTATGCTTCCAATGAAAGAAACTTGAACATTGCTTTCTTTTTCTATTATTTCAATATCAGCTAACTGCTTATTATCAAGTTTGTTTTCTCCAACGATATAGACGTGGTTAATGTCATGCTCTGTTATAAATGCTGACAATCCTGTTACTTTTCCTAATAAATCAGATAAAACAATCGCGTAATAACCTTCATACGCTAATTTTAAGGCCTGTTGCCACACAAAGTGATTATCTGAAGATGAAAAACTTAACACGAGACTTGGGGGATTTTTATCTGAATTAACTTTCGCTAATACAGGAATAAAACATTGAGTAAGTGCTGAGTTCCACACACTTTTTTGTAATGTTTTTAATGGATTATCACTGCGTGTTATATGTTGCTCAATTGGCTTTAAAAATTGCTCTTCTAAAACATTAAATGGATAAAGTTTTAATGCTTCACGTACGCGTTTTTCTATTTGTTGTGCTTTACCCTGCTCAATTAAACAGATGGTTTCGTCAACCATTTCTATTTTTTCAACATTTAATTCATGATGTTCAGCAGTACCTTCTAATAAAGGTTTAACCTTACCAATTGATACTCCTTTGGCTAACCAAGTTAAAATTTCATGAATTTTAGCAATATCGCTATCGGTATAAAGACGGTGACCTTTAGGTGTTCGTTGAGGAACTAATAAACCATATCTGCGTTGCCAAGCACGTAAGGTTACAGAGTTAACACCCGTAGCTTCAGATACTTCACTAATTGAATACAACTTAATTTCAACGTTCAAATTATTACCTTCATTCGTAATTTCATAATTAGTTTAAGAACATAACAATATAAACTTGTACAACTGCTCTTTCATGTATAACTATAGTGTTAAACCTCCAACTTGTACAATAATTTAATCTTGTACAAGATTGAAGTTAGAGTTGTATCACATCAAAAAAAGAGGTGGTGAGTAGTAATTAGAAATAAGCTAAGTATTGTGGCAAACAAAATAATGATTGCCACATTGAAAAACGCTATGCGTTAAGTGCTTGTTCTAAATCAGCAATGATGTCATCAATATGTTCAATGCCGATAGAAAGTCTGATCATTTCAGGATGAACACCAGCTTGGCTCTGCTCTTCTGGTGTCATTTGTCGATGTGTGGTTGAGGCAGGATGACAAGCCAGTGATTTAGCATCACCAATATTCACCAACCGTTTAAACAAACCGAGTGCATCATAAAAACGAACACCTGCTTCATAACCATTTTTCAGTCCGAACGACAAGATAGCAGAGGGTTTACCCTTGGTATATTTTTGTGATAACTCGTAATAATCCGAATCAGGAAGACCAGCATAGTTAACCCAACTCACTTGGTCATGGTTAGCGAGATATTGAGCAACTTTAAGTGCATTTTCAGTATGTCTCTCCATGCGTAATGGTAAGGTTTCCAAACCTTGCATCAGCATAAACGCATTCATCGGAGACAGCGCAGCACCTGTATTTCTTAGTGGTACAGTTCGCGCTCTACCAATAAATGCAGCTTCACCAAACGCTTCATTATATACAACACCATGATAAGACGGTTCTGGTTGGCTAAATACTGGGAATCTATCTTTGTACTGTGCCCATGGAAATTTCCCTGAATCAACAATAACGCCACCTAATGTTGTTCCATGTCCGCCCACATATTTAGTCAATGAGTGAACCACAATATCAGCGCCAAATTCAATCGGTTTACATAGCACAGGTGTTGCAACAGTGTTGTCGACGATAACAGGTACGCCTTTATCATGTGCTAACTGAGATACTCTTTCGAGATCAATGACGTTACCACTAGGATTACCAATACTTTCACAATAAACCGCCTTGGTCTTTTCATCGATTAACGCAGCCATAGATTCTGGTTTATCATCTTTTGCAAACCGAACTTCAATCCCTTGGCTTGGTAACATATGAGCAAATAGCGTATAGGTTCCGCCATAAAGTTGTGGTGTTGATACAATATTATCCCCTGCTTGAGCTAGGGTTAAAATCGCATAGTTAATCGCCGCGCTTCCAGCACTGACCACTAAACCCGCAATACCTCCTTCAAGCGCAGCCATGCGTTTTTCTAATACGTCATTGGTTGGGTTCATGATACGGGTATAAATATTGCCCGGCACTTCAAGATTAAAAAGATCAGCACCGTGCTGTGCATCATCAAACTCGTAGGCTACCGTTTGATAAATTGGTGTTGCGACTGATTTAGTTGTCGGATCGGTTTCGTAACCACTGTGAATGGATAGCGTTTCGTCTTTCATTTTTCTACCTTGAATAATTGAAAAGAATAATAAGTATACAGACTACATTTAATAATCTATTGATGTAGCCTAATGGTTATTTTAGTTCAACATATGGCGTTTATATCTTAAAAACCACAATACGTATTTATAATGAATAACGTAACTTCAATGCTTCAGGATAAGGCGCTAAATAAGCTTGTTTTGATAAATACTCATTAGGGTTTAATGCTAAATGATGATTGATGAGTGTTAACGGTGCGATTAATGGCAGGTTACCTTCACGATAGCGCATAATAACATCGCGTAATTCTGCTTTTTGTTGTTTATCTAAATTACGTTTAAAGTAACCTTGAATATGTAGCAGTACATTCGTATTCGTTTTGCAATTTGAACGATGCTTTAAACCGTCCATTAATAATTGACGATACTCTACAAAGAACGCATTAATATCGTTCCATTGATGACTTTTAGCTAATAACTGACCAAGCTTACGGTACGTTGCTGGGTGGCTTGCCATCAACGCTAATTTATAACGAGCATGGAATTTCATTAATTTATTACTAGTAATTCCGTCCTCACCTTTAACACTCTCATATAAATCATTAAGTGCATAAACCCGAAAAACAAAGTTCTCCCTTAATACCGGATCACATAAGCGACCATCTTCTTCAATCGGTAACCAAGGCATTTTCTGCATAAGGCGTTTAGTATAAATACCAACAGAACCGCCAGGTACTGAGTGACCATTATCAAGATAAAGTTTAACTCGCTCCATACCGCAAGAAGGCGATTTGGCACATACAATGTAACCACACAGTGTTTCTAATGAAGGTAAAACCTTATCAGTAAATGCGTTCATTTTATCCGTATAATCAAGCGTATTATCTTTACTATCAACTAAACGAACATCAATACTGTTATCTAATAAACGAATAACTGGACGTGGGATTGTCATGCCTATGCCAACCTCTGGACAAATAGGCTTGAACTCAAAATAATCACTTAACTCTTCGTCTGCGAATTTGAAACGCTTATGACCACCGTCAAAACGTACTTGTTGTCCTAAAAGGCAACCACTTATTCCTACTATAATCGCCATAAATACTCCGTGACACTTAACAACAATACCTTCTTATGCTTAAGGTGAAAATAATTTTTGTTAATATTAAAAGTAATCATTCAATGATGAATGGTTATATCTTTTTATTAATAACAATACTTGCATTATTTCCACCCTTGATGCCATAACGAAGTATTTCTTAAATCTTGCCAAATGATCATAAATTCACGTTTAGACATTATTGCTTCCATCGTGCAATACAGAACTTTACCTTCTTCGTTAATTTCAAGTTCAGTAATAATAAAATGTTTTTCTTTATTTTTAGGGACTGCAGCAGTCCACTTACTGTTTAACAACTTTTTAGGGTTGAATTGATTCACTATATTTACCCTTAATTTCATTATTACAATGAGAAACGAAGCTTTAGTTTTTCAGGGTAAGGAGATAAATATGCTTGCGTTGCAAGATATTCATCAGGGTTTACTGTTAAGTGATGATTAATAAGTGTTAGCGGGGCAATTAAAGGAATATTTCCCTCACGATAGCGCATAATTACATCACGTAACTCTGCTTTTTGATCCTTATCTAAATCACGTTTAAAGTAACCTTGAATATGCATTAACACGTTGGTGTTATTTTTACGGCTTGCACGGTTTTTCAGAGCGTCCATAAATTGCTGACGATAAGTTAAGAAGAACTCAATTAAATCATCCCACTCATGAATTTTCGATACTAAGCGTCCAAGCGAACGATAAGACTCTTGATGATGTGCCATTAAGCAAAGTTTGTAACGAGAATGAAACTTAATGATTTTTCCTCGAGTAATACCACCGTCAACACTACGATAGAGATCATCAAGTGCATAAACACGGAAGATAAAATTCTCTCGCAGTACTGGATCACATAGTCGGCCATCTTCTTCAATAGGTAACCATGGCATTGCTTCCATTAGACGCTTGGTATAGATACCAACAGATCCGCCTGGTACTGAGTTACCATTTTCTAAATACAATCTAACTCGTTCCATACCACAAGAAGGTGATTTAGCGCACACCACATAGCCACGTAACCACTCAAAACTAGGTATAATTTCATCGGCGAACGCCTTCATTTTATCAGTGTGATCAATAGCATTATCTTTACTATCAACAAGCCGTACTTCAATGCCATTATCTTGTAAACGAATCACCGGACGCGGCGTAGACATCCCAATAGCCATTTCAGGACATACCGCTCTAAAGCTGAAGTATTCAGCTAAGTCTTCTGCTACAAAACGATTACGTTTATGCCCGCCATCAAAGCGTACTTTCTCGCCTAATACACATGAACTGATTCCTACAGGGATACCCATACCCGCCTCCAAAGTTGTACAGTTATTTCTTGTTGTACAATCAATGTAGACAAATAGATCACCTTGTACAAGTTTTTTTTATTGTATAAGTATTGTGATGACGAATGAGAGCGCCTATAAGGCTTAAAACACACTTATCGTTAATATTTAATTAACAATACCTTAACTTGATCTAAATCATCATGATGATTTGGAAAGAAGCTTATTGTTAACAGGAGGTGGTATGAAATTAAGAAAAGATAAAAGATGCTATACCGATCTTTGTATTAACGGTAAATGGTTCCATCATGATCACTGCACAAATACGGCTTATATGCTGAAAGGAGGTGATTCTCCTCTATTAGAATTGGCAAGAATACCGCAAACAGAGAGTGAGCTTATTGGACTGCTAGAGGAAGCAACATTAAATTAACATAGTGGTATGTTCTATGATTCTAATTCTGTGTAATCTTTGGATATTAATGAGAACCAATCATAAAGCGATGTATTGATAAATACATCGCTTATTTATAGCAAAAGCTAAATTAGCTCCAGCGCTCTTGGCGCCATTCTTGTTGCTGTTCTTCGTTTAAGAACGTCCAAGCAATAAGACGTGAGATCTTTTGACCTTGTGACATTTCAATAGTTTTTACCGAAACCGCACCCACTTTCTCAAGTTGCTTGTAAAGTACACCTAAGTTTTCTTTCTTCGATACTAAGGTTGTAAACCAGAAGCACTGTGTAGACTTACTTGCACTTTGATTGATCATTTTTTTGATAAAACCGACTTCACCGCCTTTACACCACAATTCAGCTTTTTGACCACCAAAGTTTAATACAGGTGTTGTTGATGACTTCGCATTATTAAAAGCAGGCGATACTTTACCGCGAGAACGAGCTTGTTGTTTCTTATTCGCATTTGCTGCAAGGTTACGAACTTTTCGTTCAGAACCTGCCATTGCTTCTTCTTCAGAGCTATGGAATGGCGGATTACATAACGTAAAATCAAACACTTCTTCATCATTGATCGTATCTGTAAAGATATTATCAGCATTCTTTTGTAGACGAATTTGAATAGCGCCTTTTAAACGTGGATTGTTACCTGCAATGAATTTTGCTGATTTCACAGCAAGAGGATCGATCTCTGAACCAACAAATTGCCAGCCATAAACACGATGTCCAATAATTGGGTAGACGCAGTTTGCACCGATACCAATGTCTAAACCACGAATACCTTTACCTTGAGGAATCGCCCCTTCGTTAGATTGCGCTAATAAATCAGCAATGTAATGCAAATAGTCGGCACGACCAGGAATTGGAGGACATAAAAAACCAGCAGGAATATCCCAATGATCCACTTGATAAAAATGCTTTAATAACGCTTTGTTTAATGTTTTAACTGCGAGTGGATCGGAGAAGTTTACAGAAAGATCACCATAAGCATTTTCGCTAACATGATGATCTAACTCTGGGGTTGCTTTAATTAGTGTCGCAAAATCATAACGCGCACGATGTGGGTTACGTGGGTGTAAGCCTTGCTTAGGCTGTGCGTTTTTCTTTTGGGTCATCTTTGCTTCTCGCAGAATTGGATCTTATCAAAGCGCAGCATTGTACATGCTTATCGATGATAAACTTAGTGTTTAAGGTGTTAATGATTAAATAAATGGCTAAATCGTCCACTTATTATTGCTATATCTTAATAATTTGACGTGTTGTTTAGTTCTAAAATACAAATTATCAGCTCATACCACTGCTTATTTGTCATTTTTAAATCCAATATCGCATCAGTACAAAAATCAAAACAAGAGAAAGGATTTATACTTAATAATAAAAACAACAAAAGGATAGTTAATAATGTCGCAAGAAAATACTTTTGTTATTTACTGTTCTCCACGCCTCGCTAAGTACCATCACCTGCCTTTACTCGTGCTATTAATCGTTATTTTTGCGGGAAGTTATTCACATATCGCCATCGCAAATACACCAGTGACAGCAATAACGGATACCTCAAAGTCAAACCATCAAGCTGTTGATACATCACATGAACTGACAACGGCTGCGTTAAGCAACAAGGAACTGGTCATCGGCACTTATATTTGCCCTCCTTTTGTTATGCAAGATCAATTTGGTGAATATACAGGATTAAGTATTTTACTATGGCAGCAAATAGCTGAAAAGTTGGAGATCCCTTACACCTTCAAAAATTACCCTTTAAAAGATCTATTACAAGCGGTTGCGGCAAAAGAAATCGATATTGGGTTATCGTGTTTATCGATCACACCAGAGCGAGAGCAAATCATTGATTTTTCGCACTCTTTTTACGAAACGCATCTTGCAATTGTTGTTAAATCAGCTAGTCATTTCGATACATTTAAAAGTATTATAACTAACAGACATCTCTTAACCATTATTGCTATTTTTGTTACGGCTGCGGCAATTATCGGTGGCCTATATTATTTATTAGAGCACCGTGTTAATGACAAGCTTTACTCGATGCGTTCAAGACCCGCGCAATTAATTGAAGGTTTTATTCTAGGGTTATTATTTATTACCAAAGGACCTTTTAATTATTACGAATTTAAAACGCTAACAGGACGAGTACTAACCGTTGCACTGGCGGTTTTCACAACCCTGTTTATTGCCAGTATCACCGCAGTTTTAGCCAGTACATTTACTATCGGATTAATTAATAGCGATATAAAAAGCCCCAACGATTTAGCGAATGTTAATACTGGCGCAAAGACTGCTTCAACGTCGTCGCAATTTTTAACTCGTCACAGTATTGCCCATCGTCAATACGACACAGTCGTTGAAATGTTGGATGCTTTAGAACGTGGTGAAATCGATGCTGCCGTGAATGATGATGCAATCGTAAAATACGAACTAAAGATCGCAAAACAAAACGGTAAATATGAAAAATTAACTGTCTTACCTTATCAATTTGAAAAGCAAAATTATGGTATCGCGTTAATAGAGCAAAGCCCTTACGAAGAATCAGTAAACCGAGAATTACTACAATTTAGGCAGAGTAATGAATGGCGTAATGCATTGCTTGAATACTTTAAAATCAAATAGCGCAGAACATAAAAAGAAAAAAACAGATATTTGCGCTATAGCGTTACAGGATTAAGCTATAGCGCGAATAATGTAAACATTAACGAATACGGAATAATTTACCTAGTTGACTTAATTTAGAAGGGTGATAAGACCAACAATGATCGAACATCTCTAAAAGTTCTGGATTGCCGTATTTTGACAGGTTAACGGCATGAAAACGGTTCTTCTGGGCTTTCAGTTTTTCTACTCGGCTTAACATAGCCTCAGGCTGGCTAGGCGCAATAAAGTCAGATAGCACCACGAGATCAGCGTTTTTATATTTACCGTCACTCATCAAATCAATCGATTGATCTAATACAGGACCAAGATCCGTACCGCCATGAAATGAATAAGATAAAAAGTTAACCACTTCGCTTAACCCATCTTGCTTCGTCAACTCGTACGTAATCTGTTGAGTTGAAAACATAATGACATAACAATCACGTTCATCAGCAAGTGCTATTTGCATTAAGCCATAAGCCAGTGCTTTGGCACAATTTTCAGGGAAACCCGACATAGAACCTGAAGCATCAATACAAACAATAAATGGGCCTTTATCTTGATCTACCTGTTTAGTTTGTCGCTTATACGCTTTTACCTTACGTAGTTTACGCTGCGTACCTTGCATACGGTAATTCATTAAGCGTTTATCGGCTAAGTGTTTATAGAACACCACTTCTAATTCAGGATAGGCTAAAAACATTGCTTCATTAGGTAAGAGTTTGGCGAGATCGTCACTTTCATGGATCCCGACAATATCATCAGTGACATTGTCACTTTTCTCTTCCACCAGTTTAAGTTCTTCTGCTTTTACGCGCTCTTTATTAGGATCATCGACTTCACTGGCCATACGCCCTAACTTCTCAGCAATATCTTGCAAGCCGTTATTGTTTTTTAAAAACTTAGCAATTTTCTTCATGACATCGACATCAGTCTGCGTCAATTTCGCTTTTGCCATATCCCATAAACGACCGGCCTTTTTCTCATCGCCAGCTTCAGTTACTTCTTCCACTTGCTTTAACGTTTCAATACGCTGATACAAGTCTTTCAACAAATCTTCTTTATTTTCTTCAATTTCCGATTCTTGCGCTTCTTTTAAGGCATAAGCAATATACTCATACCACTTGTCACAAAAGAATCGTTGAAACATCGGATTATGTTTCTGGTGTTCTTTGGCTACAAGATTTTTTGCTTTGAAATAAAACGAAGACTGCCCTTCCAGCTTTTTTACGACGTCATCAGCATGCTCGATAAAATAATCTTGATCCCATTTACAGACTTGTTGATAAAGCTCTATTTCGTCATGAAACCGTTCTACCACCGTTCCCTTAGCGGTTTGACGGATCATTTGCCCTCGCCATTTCATGACTTGGTTTTTCATCGCCGTTTTAACACCAGGGCTAGATTCTGCCGCCATTAATAACTGCGGACGTACCATGACTTCATGAACAGCACTATCAATAACGCCTGATTCAGCAAGCATCAATGCGAAGTTTAATCCTTCAGAGACTGGCATACGCGATTCTCCTTTTTCGTGCCTACCGTTAGGTGTTGATTACACCTAACAATAAACTGCTTAACAACAAGCATTATTTGGCAAAATACTCAGAAAGATGGGTAATGCGAAATGCACTCTTTTCGACTAGCCCTTTAAGCTCTGCCACTTTATCTGCAGCATCACATAGACTTTGTTCAATCAGTGCAGGAAAAGCATCATTGATAAAGTTATGCGGTAATGCTCCGTGGAAACTTGCACGTGACTTTTTAATGTTATGCTCTGCATCAACTATTTTTGCCATGGCACCGTCAACACCGTCTTGCCATGTTTGTTGCTGAGTTTCAGTGATACCTTTATTACCTGCAATGCCTACTAATACCGAGCGATTAGCAATATCTTTAATGGTTAGGCGGTTTTGCGCATCAATTTCAAATTGTAAGCGACACAAATGCGTGTTCTTATTTACAAAACCATAAATATCACATTTACCCGTCCTAATTTTCTTATCAAACTCATCACCATCTACGTATACCCATCGGCTATCACCCGGCTCTTGTTCCGAGACTGATGGATTTTGCTGTAGCATCACCAATTTGATCATACGAGGGTTGTTGTTAACGTTAAATCTTGCGGCTGTCGCAAAGTTATATTTAAACCACTCTTTACGCATAGTGCTTTCTTTAGTAAAAGGCACAGCCAATTTTTCAACGACATCATTGTTAATCTTATTGATGATAGTTTCTGCTTCATTAGCGTCTAAACTTGAGTGAGTCTGATTAAAGGCATGTTCTGTCGCGAATGTATTAATGATATTACAAATAACATTACGCGATTCTGGGCTATGCCATAAGCAATCTTGCAACAGTAACAAATCAAGTGGGTTGATTTCACTACGACCATTAAAAAACGCGCTGGCTTTTAATAGCCGTACCGACTTTTTCCAACGTCGATCAGAGATATACAACTCACTGTCACTATCAATCACATCGGTTTGATTAACATGCTCTTCAACCATTGATTTAAGCTTAAAAATTTGTTCAAAGGTCTCTTCACTTAATTGGATCTCATCAATATGCTGCTGCCAGTTAACATACTCTTCATCTTTAATAGTGAGACTTGGATCTATTTCTTGTAGTGTTGGCCCTTCCCCCATCAATAGGGCTTTAAAGTTCTTTTTCTCTTGAATACGATTAACGAATACACGAACGAGCATTCGATCATATAAAGCATCAAGGCCACTATCTTCATCAGGTAACTCGTTAGATGCGGTGATCAACAAGCGCATAGGTACAGGTAGTATGTCTTGACCATTTTTGAATGTACGTTCATTAACCACTGTTAATAACGTATTTAGAATAGCAGGGCCGGCTTTCCAAATTTCATCAAGAAAAACCACTTGTGCTGTCGGTAAGTAACCATCAATTAAACGGACATATTTACCATTGTCTTTTAACTCTTGAATAGATAAAGGTCCAAACACCTCTTCAGGTGTTGAAAAACGCGTCATCAAGTAATCAAAAAATTTGCTATCATCAAAAGCCTGAATTAATCGTTTTGCAATTAAACTTTTTGCGATCCCTGGTGGCCCTAAAAGAAAAACACTCTCTCCTGCTAATGCCGCAAGCAAACACAGCTTAATCACTTCCTCACGTTCATAAACGCCATTAGAAAGCCCTTTAATCAATTTTTGAATCCGTTCAGATAAAATTGCTTTATTCGGTGATGTTGCTGTTGTTGCCATTTTAAGCATATAACCAACCTTGTGTATTTCCTACTAACGCTGTACGGCGCCTACCTCAATCATTAAATGTAAATCCCTACACTTAATGTTACATCTGTTAATCGACTTTAGCATTTTACTAAGTTGATTCAAAATTTTATCTTATATTGGCAATGATATTAACTATATACTCTCATGGCATTAACCTTTTACAGTGACTATTTCTAGTTACCATTAACTCGCCAACACATGACTTTTAGTTATGAGATTCACAAACCTGTCACACTATCGTAATAACATACGCTCGAAATAATGAAGCTCATGGAGTAAAAAATGCTTAAAACCGTAATTCGCTTACTCGCATTAGGCGTATGTATATCATTCAATGTACAAGCAAAAGAAACAGTCACCGTTGTTGGATCTACATCGGTAAGTCACATTATGGATGTGCTTGCAGATACCTACTCGTCAACGCATAAAGACACCACAATTGAAGTTCAAGGTATCGGTTCAACCGCGGGTATTAATGCTGTTAAGCAAGGTGCCGCTGAAATAGGTATGAGCTCCCGTGTCATTTCTCGTGCTGAATTAGATAATAACTATAAAGCCATTACTATTGCTTATGATGGTATTGCGCTTGTAGTAAATAAAGCGAATCCGGTAACAAATCTGACGCGTGAGCAACTTATTGCTATTTACCAAGGTAAAATCACTAACTGGAAATCAATTAACGGTAAAGATTTAGATATGGCAGTCGTGAGCCGTGAAAATGCATCAGGCTCTCGTTTTTCATTTGAACACTTTTTTGGGTTAACCAAACAAGTTTCTGGCTTTACTGTTTCTAATATCAGCCCACGCGTACTGGTGGTAAGTACCAATGGCATGGTGAAAAGTTTAGTTTCACGTAATAAACATGCAATTGGCTATGTCTCTCTTGGCTCTGTTGATGATTCAGTCAAGGCTCTCTCGTACGATAATGTTTTACCGACTGCTGCCAATATTGAATCAGGCGAATATAAAATTGCTCGACCGTTTTTGTTGATGTTTAAACAAAAAGGCTTAGCCAATGATGCGCAACAATTTATTAAATTTGTCCTTTCTAACCAAGCGCAAAGTATTATCAAAGATAAGGGCTATGTTGCTATTGATGAGAAAGCCTGATCGTTACAAATTAAATACCTCACCTTAATAACCAATAGAAATAAGGCGGCAGTATTAATTATCATGCTATTACACTGCTCGCCTCTATATTTCTATTTTAACGATATTTATTTAACAACGGGGTAACACTCAGTTGCACCCCATTCTGTCCACGAACCGTCATAAACAGTGAGCGCTTTACGGCCAATCAAATTTGCAGCTAAAGCTAAAATGCATGCTGTCACACCTGAGCCACAGCTAAAAATTAAACGCTGTTCTGGTGTTGATAACGCATCAAACTTGGCTTTTATCTCGGCTAGCGCAATAAAGTGGCCATTATCAAGCAATTCACCAAACGGTAGATTTTTTGCATTAGGCATATGACCACTTCGAATGCCCTCACGCGGCTCTTTCACTGAGCCCAAGAAGCGTGCACGTGGCCTTGCATCAATCACAGCAACATTTTTATCAGTGAGTAATTCATTAAGGTGTTTAGCATCTATCACCCATTCTGATTGTAACTGGGCGTTAAAATCCATTGGGATTATATTTTCTAGTTCACCTGATTCGAGTTCAAGCCCAGCTTCTATCCATGCAGGTAACCCACCATCTAAAACAGAAACATTATTGTGTCCCATCGTTTTAAACATCCACCAGCCACGTGGCGCTGAAAACATGCCTAAGCTATCGTAAATCACAACATGGGTATTATTACTAATACCTAGTTTGCTTACCTCGAGTGAGAACTGCTCCGCCGACGGTAACATATGCGGTAAATCGGTATCTGGATCGGCTAGCTTGTTATTAAAATCAAAAAAGCGTGCACGTGGAATACGTTGTTCAATCAGCTCTTGCTCTGGAGAGCGATCAACGCCAGGCATAAAAGACGTAGCATCTAATACGACAAGATTGTTCTGTGCATTATTCGCTAATGCTTGATGTAACCATTGCACTGAAACTAAGTCTTGATGTGGTACTGATGTCGACATGACGGATCCTTTGTTTATGCTATTAACCAAATTGATCTTACTACTTAATCAACAGTTTGTACCAATACAGATAGCCCATTACTTTGCCAATCATTGTTTTCAGCCATACGCAGTACATCTGCACTACTATATAAAATGCCATCATATACAACCACAATACTGGTATCACCTGGTTGTAAGAAGTGTGTTTCTCCGTATGGTGTATAGCGAGTTGCACCAATACTAATAATGGCTTGCTTTGGGTGATCAGCTTGATTTAGTAGCGCGTTAATATTTTCAGTTGGCCCAATATCCTGCTGGTGATTCATACGTTCAATAACCCAATCAAGCAGCTTTTGGTGAAAGTAGCTATATCCAACTACTGGGCTATCTTCACCATAGCAATGAAGTTGACCATTAGAACGATGAAAACTTGCGATACGGAAACGATCTAATATCCCACCAGTTTGGAAATGGTCGATATCAATCAAGGTTTCTGAAATCCCTTTACTGTTTGCTCCCCAATTCTTTTTCTCACTAATTTTATTCGCATCAGGCTTTCTAATAGAACAATCATTATACGCTGCAAACTGACGTGGAATTAAACTAACAACATTGATTTCACCAGTACTTTTTTGTTGATATTTAATATCACAAATAAGCGCAACTTCGGGCTCAATCTGTAAATTATCAGCGTTGTTTGATGGCGTAATGCGCGTAGATGAAAGTGGGTATAACGTTAAGAATGAATTTGTATTAGAAGGCACATAAAAAGGAAAAATGCCTTTGGGTTGAACTTCTTCTTTTACTTCTATATCTAAAAAATCCCTCGCTTCACCCGCTTGTTCTAAATGCCCAGCAAAGTTACCTGCAATACCAAAACCAATACATGATTTAAACATAACTCAATCCAGATAATGAAAATATATCGTAGATTCTAAATTCATCAGCAAAATTTTTCTGGAGTTCAGTTATCACTATTATGTATCGAAAATAATACAAATTCATTTTTTTGCGATAAATGACACGCTACTGGTAATTTTTTAAACAGTTGTAGCTACGCTTTAATAAACAACAGTTCAAGATGGAGCTGCACATGACATTGCATTTATGGCTAAAAAAATTAACGTACTTAGTCGGTATTTTTGCTGCTTTTAGCTACCAATCATCTGCGTTAGCGAATACACCAGTTAATGCACAAGCAACAGCAAAGGCCATTAATGGTACCGATGCTACCCTTTATGATTCACAACTGATCCCTTGGCAAGCGGCACTCAAACAAAAAGGTTTCGACAGTGTCAGCTGTGGCGCTGTTGTGATAAGTGAGTATTGGTTACTAACAGCAGCACACTGCAACTCATCAAACATTAGTGATATTGCCATCGTTGGTACAAGCATGATTCAAGATGGTAATTTTGCAAATCTTGATAAAAAGCATTTTTTTAATATCGTAAAGAAGATCAGTCATCCTAATTATAATGAAGACAATTTTATCAATGACATAGCGCTCTTTCGCGTTAATCGTTCAATGTATGGTATTGCCCAGTCAGTTAAACTAGCTACTCCTAATGAACAAATCATAGCTGATAATATATTCAGCAACACTTGGGCGACCAATATGGATTCTCCTGTCACTGCTATTGCTTCTGGTTGGGGAGACACTCTTAGAAAAGGTTATCCAACTACATTACAAGTAATTAGTTTAGCCGGTGTTCCTGATAACCAATGCGTTGGGCTCAATATCGGTAATGAACATATTGTCTGCGCAGATTCAAACATTAATGGCTTAATTAAAGATGTATGTAGCGGTGATTCTGGCGGCCCGCTTATCTGGCAAAATCATCAAGCAGTATCTGATAGTGATAAAGGCATTCGGTTAATCGGGTTAACCAGTAATGGGGCAAAATGTTCAAATCGAAATGACAACCCAGAAAACCAATATAATCAGCTTACAGGGCAATATACCCAGGTTTCTACCCATCGAGATTGGATAGAACAACAAATACAAGATTATGATAATTCAACATTCACACTTAATGATTCCTCATTACAACCAACGCTGAATATCGATCCTTTTGCCGTAATAAAAGATCCTTCAAATAATAGAGACAATACGCAAACTGTCGTAACTGCGGCTGCAGAACAAACAGAAAGTGGCGGTACAGTAACCTTTTATAGCCTCCTGCTAACTCTTCTCATACTTTACTATCGCCGAAACCAAGGTAACTAAACACAGCTAAATGATTACAATGTTAAACTTGCTCTTAATAATCTTTTCATGGTACTAAATTAGTAACCTTTATGAACTGATTGATTTCTTAGTAAACATTAGCTTGTTGCACAACTCAAAATAAAAATGAGCGATTTGACGGATATACGAAATGGATTTTTTCCCTGTTTTTCTAAAGTTAACCCATAAAAAAGTATTAGTCGTGGGTGGTGGTGAAGTGGCCTGCCGCAAAGTAGATCTATTACTTAAAGCCCAAGCTAACATTACGCTTGTCTCGCCAGAGCTTCACCCTCATCTTGTATCACTACTCGATGAAGGTAAATTTGAATATCTAAAAGCCCGTTATAAAAAGTCACTTCTTACACAATTTGACCAAGTTTGGGCGACAACCGATTCTCGTGAACTCAACCATCAAGTTTATCATGATGCTAATGCATTAAAGATATGGACAAATGTTGTTGATGATCCTGCATATTGTGATTTTATAACGCCATCCATGATTGATCGTTCACCAATGCAAGTTGCCATTTCAAGTGGTGGCGCATCACCTGTTTTGGTTCGTTACTTACGAGAACGTTTCGAAACACAATTACCACAAAACTTAAGCTTATTAGCTCATTATTCAGGACAGCAGCGTACTCGAATAAAACAGCATTACAAAACCGTTGATGAACGTCGAAAGTTCTGGGAGACATTCTTTCGTCTACCAGCAGTTGAAACAGCAACAACAGAGCAAGAATTAGAACAGGCTTTTAGTGAATTATTAGCATCATACCAAGATACAGGCGCTAACTTGTATTTAATCGAAACAGGTAACGACCCTGAATTATTAACACTGAAAGCATTACGTTTGATGCAGCAATCAGAGTTTGTTCTCTACCCTGAAGGGAAGAATGATATTTTTGTCGACCTTTGCCGTCGAGATGCTGATCGTGAAAGTTACGAACACGAGAACGTCATCGCTCGTGCGAAACAATTACTGAATGAGGGAATGCGAGTTTGTGTATTAGCGTCTAAAGACCAACACCGACCAGCATTGAAAAAGCTGTGTATCGAGCGTAATGGTATTTTTGTGCCTAGTCATAGCTAATACATCGTAAATAGACAAATATAAATTTATCATTACATATAACAATGCCGCTGATTAATCGCTTTTTTAAGCATAAATCTAGCGGCATTTTTATAAAGCTGGTTAATGAGCAATATGTAAGATTGTTTACTTAATCCTGGGTGATGGGTAACTCTATTTCAGCGCGAGCCGTTTTTTTTTCTGCGAGTTTCGCGTGTAGCCATAAACCAGAACTTTTCATTAAATAGCCAAATACTACACCCACAACCAATGATGGTATAACCAATTGCCAATTACCATTTGCAGCAAACGTTGCGCATGAGCCTATAAAGGTACCAGGGATAAAAGATAACCACGATTTTTTTGCTTGTGCGCACATCATAAATGCAACTAGAGCAGTGACAACGTAACCAATAATCTCAAAATGAACTAAAGATGATAACTTAATGATCACCATCGCCCAAAAAACACCGCTTAAGTTTGTTGCAATGCTTAACCCAACGCCTTTTATACCATCGCGCTGAAGAGCAAAATATGTCGTGCAGCCAAGAAATCCTCCCCAGCTTAATAAGCCCAGAGATACAGCTACCCAGCCCCAAATCCCAGATAAAATTCCTGTTGTTAAAGCGATTGCTATAAGTACCGACATGACTCACTCTTTTGCGATGACAGAATTGTATTGAGTGTAACCTAAGACCTGTTCAAATTAATCAACTAAGATCACACAAAGAAAGTAATACTACATTCCATTTCATAAAATAATCAACAAAGATCACCATAATTACTTTAATTTAATACTGATATTGGAAATGATTAAACCGTGTTCATCCCCTAAAAAATTCCATTATGATGATGCCTAAATTCACATTAAAAATTGCGGATAAAACTGACTATGGTAATTTATCGCCTAATATAATGTTACTCGGAGTGCCGTCATGGGACCTTTAATGCTTGATGTATCAAGTTATGAACTTGATGCAGAAGAACGCGAAATTATTCAACATCCTACAGTAGGCGGTATCATCTTTTTCGCCCGAAATTATGACAATCGTGAGCAACTTCGAGCGTTAGTTAAAGAGATTCGAAAAACGGCTAAACGCCCTTTACTGATTGGTGTCGATCAAGAAGGCGGACGTGTTCAACGTTTCCGCGAAGAATTTACCCAACTACCACCTGCTCGCGCTTTTGCAGCGTCTAAAAATGGAGAAGTGCTTGCTAAGCAAGGTGGCTGGCTAATGGCTGCTGAACTACTCGCGATGGATATTGATATTAGTTTTGCGCCTGTACTTGATCTTGGTTACGACTGTAAAGCGATCGGTGATCGCGCTTTCTCAAATTCCCCACAAGACATTATCCGTTATGCAAGCCAATTTGTAAGTGGTATGGCGCAGGCTGGCATGGCTGCAACCGGTAAACACTTCCCTGGTCATGGTGGTGTGATAGCCGACTCTCACTTAGAAACGCCTTACGATTCACGGGATAATATTAAGAGCCATGATATGACCGTATTTACACATCTCATTAAAAAGAATCTGCTGCAAGGCATCATGCCAGCACACGTTGTATTTGATGCTTATGACGAAAAACCTGCAAGTGGTTCAGAATATTGGTTAAAACAGGTATTACGTAAAGAGCTAGGTTTTAAAGGCGTGATCTTCTCTGATGATCTTAATATGAAAGGAGCTGACGTATTAGGCAGCTATAGCGAACGAGCTATCGCAGCTCAAGAAGCTGGTTGTAACATGGTGATGTTATGTAATAACCGTGAAGGTGCTGTACAGGCTCTTGATGGATTACCACAGATTCCAGTCCCTATTTTAGAAACATTGTTAAAAAAACCAACCGCTGAGTATAGTGATTTGATCAATACTCGTATGTGGAAAGAAAGCCAAGATGCCGTTTCTCGTCTTGCACAAGAGTGGAAAGAGAAAAACGTTTAACACGTGGTTACTGTAATCATTACCAACAAAAAAGCCGACATTATGTCGGCTTTTCTTTATCCATAACTCGTTATCTTATCTAAATAGCCAAAAGCTTATTCTTATTTTTAATCTCAATATTATAAATCGAAAACTCTTCAGCATTCATTGGCATACCAAAATAATACCCCTGCTGAAGATAAACATCACGCTCAACAAGGTAATCGGATTGCTCTTTCGTCTCGACGCCTTCTGCTATCATTTCCATTCCAGCCTGTTTGCCGAAGGCTATAATAGAATCAAGCAGAGAAAGTTTTATATCCGTCGTACCGATATTTTCAACGAACATCTTATCGATTTTTAAACTCCGCAAGTTCAATTCTTGAATATAACTGAACCCACCATACCCTGTGCCTGCATCATCTAATTTAATATCAATACCCTGAGCTTTAAGATATTGGATAACCTCAGAGGCAATAGTAAGATCTTCAAATTGTTTTCGTTCTGTAATTTCAAAAGCAACCTGTTTAATAGGGATCTTTGAATTGCTGAATAATGCTAATGACTCATTCATTATCTGTATATTTTCTAATTGTTGCGGTACAAGGTTAATACTGATTACTCTATCGGTTAACTGCCAGTTGATAGTACTCAAATCTTTAATCGCTTTCTCAATTAATAAATTAGTAATAGGGATAATTTGTCCACTTTTCTCAACGTAAGGAATAAATTCCATTGGTGATATTAATCCAGCCCCTTTTTTCTTCCATCTAGCAAGTACTTCACAACCATAAAGTTCTTTGGCCTTTAAATTAATAATAGGTTGGTAATAGGGTACGAACTCACGTTTAACTATCCCTCGTTGTACTAATGCATGTAACGATAAACGTCGTCTAATGAATAAACGCCGCAACAAAATTAAAAATCCAGCAATAAATGCACCAGCTAAAAAGAGAGGCATCCTTAATAATTGTGACTCTTTATCTAATAATTCCAACTTAATGTAATTAGAAAATTTCAAACCATTAGGCATTAAAACTTCATATATAGGTTCAGCCGTGTATGATTTATTATCACCTTGCCAACCTAATCGATCCAATTCATTATCTGCTGATATAGATGTTAAAACACAACCTTCACAGTATTTATTTCGTAAGATTTCTTCAACGATGGGTTCTAAGGACAGAACCAAACTCCCCTTGTTACCTTGCCACCGAACTTCAAAAATACGTTGCAGACTATTTTTTTCAGAAGATAACCATAACGACATCATATTGCCATAAGTTTTAATTTTCCGAGATTCAACATGCTGACCATGATTTTTTTCATAAAAACTCGAACAAGTACTTTTGCCTGAGGGGGTTAAAGAAATCTTACGGATAAGATAATTACTATAGGCAATACGTTTTAATTGCTCCTGCTCTTTCTCACTACACGTAAAATCAAAATTGCGGCTAAGATTCGTAATAAAGTCTTGATAATCGCCTATATTTTGAATATGAGTTTTAACCAATTCATCAGTATCTGTTTGAATTTTTGTTGATAAATGCTTAGTTGCAAAATATGGTGCGAGAGTCGTAAAACCAAAACCGACTAAAATAACAAAAAACATTAAACCAATACCAATATGGCCTGAAAATCGCATCAAAAAAATATCATCAATCGTTTTGGTTAATCTCTCTTTCTTAAACATTGAATAAACCATCATTGTTATTATTCATAATCTACCATCCATGTAGATCTCTATAA
>NZ_PYNY01000021.1:0-79514 GCF_003026135.1 Photobacterium sp. GB-36
ACTCCATGAATGTGTTTTGATCAGTTGTGTAAAATACCGTTTCAGGTCGTCGGTAGTTAACGTGTCTGGCGATTTATCCAGTTGATGGGTAATGCGACGTAGAGCACGACTATAAGCATCAATCGTAGCGGGGCGTTTACCTTGCAAGGTAAGATGGGTAAGGTGTTGTTCATAAAGATAATCTGAACGATGTTGCTGTGCTTTATTCATGATAAATACTCCTTTTTTAAAGGTATATTTACCGTAGTCGAGCTTATGGGCTTTCACTCTGCCGCGCAGCGGCTTCGTTCAACAAGGCAATTAAACGGACAAAAACAGTTGGCTTTTGTTCGTACCTCACAATTTTTAGCCAACTGTTTGTTTACCGCTTATTGCGGCGTTATCCCTACCTTTCCTAATACCTACCAGCCTAAATAGAGCAGGCACTCTAACAAGCTTTTGTCCATAAATGAGTTAGCTATTCGGCTAACTCATCATTATCTCTTCTGTAGTTAGAGTGAATACCATTACCAAATCTGGCTCTTATCACTCAAATTTTGTTCTAAATAATCAAGAGATACTTTCAATTTTGTTGGCATAAATGTGCATTAGGGTAGTCGATATTGTTCCAATATTAGATTAACTTGGCGGTGTGATGGGGGCTTTGTTTGTCGCTCTTAATAGTTATGTGTTATCAAAAGTTGGCGCAACGCTGACAGTAATACTTGTCATAACCGGTCAATTGCTGACGGGAGTTGTTTGGGATGCTATTAGTAATGGTGTAGAACTCACCCCTTTATTGGGTATTTTGTGTATCCTTATGGGAATATTGGTCACTAAGCGCGGACAAGACCAGAAAGCAAACATTAAAGGATAATAAGTTGAATAATCAGAAAGCACGCTGGGGAATTGCAGGACTGGGTAAAATTGCACATCGCTTTGTTTCAGATCTGACTATGCAAGTCGACAATGCTGAACTCTATGCTGTTGCGGCACGAGATAAACAGCGAGCTGATAGCTTTTCAAATCAATATGGTTGCCAAAGAAGTTATGGTTCCTACACAGAACTCGCAAACGACGCTAATGTAGATATTGTCTATATCGCGACTATTCACCCATTTCATAAAGGCTTGGTTGAATTATTTCTAAATAAAGGAAAGCATGTTCTTGTAGAGAAACCAGCATTCACTAACTTACAAGATTGGGATGCGATGTCGACGCTTGCTGAAGAAAAAGGGGTACTGTTAGCTGAAGCAATGAAAACAGTCGCATTTCCCGCTTATCAAGCAATGAAGCAGTTTATAAAAGAAAACAAGGTTGAAATTAACGCGATAGAAGCTTCCTTTGGTAATTGGCATGAGTTCGATAGTGATTGGCACTTATTTAATCCAACGTTATGTGGCGGGGCGACTTTAGATGTCGGTGTATACGGTCTCTGGTTTTATGCTGATTTGTGTCGATTAACAAATACTCCTATAGAGAAACCCACTGTCGAGTACGTTAATGATAATAGCCAAAGTGAAGTCGATGAAAATGTTGTGTTTAAATTTGATGGCCAGATAAAAGGTGAAATTTGCGCATCGATCACGCGTGATCTCAAACGAGAAGCCATCATTCGAGGGCCTGAACTAGAAATCGTTATTCATAATAAATGGTGGAACCCAAAGACAATCGACATATCGTTTAAAGGTGAGCAAACACAAATTTCAGAGGTTGTTAGCGGTGGTGGGTTTGAATACGAGATAGAGCATATATCTTCGCTAATTCTAAACAAGATCAATTATTCGGATGTGATGTGTAAAAAAACGAGTCGGCAAGTTATTTCTATTATGGAAGCGTCTCTCGTTGATAATGGCTTTGACTATCTAGTTTGTTCGAAACCCTCAAGTAATTGATAATTTAAGGCATAATTATGAATATTGTTCCTCTCTTTGCTGCAATTCTATTTAGTGTTTTAGGCGTTTATATATGCTATGACTATCGGCGCTTTAATAAAAATGCGATTAAGACTCAAGGTAAAATAATTAGCTATGATGAATATTTTTCAAAAGATAATGATAATCTTAAAAGAAAGATGTATCGCCCTTATTTTGAAGTTACAGTTAATAAACAGACCTACAGTGTAAAATCAAAAACATCATTTCATTCTAAAGTCATACCTATTGGCCAATATACTGATGTGTTATACCAAAAAGGTGATGAAAAAAATGCTCGTATAGCAAATAGTAATGGCGTTGGTTTGGGCTTTTTATTTATAGGGCTATCTATTCCTGCTTATTACTTCGGCTTATTCCATGAATTGTAATTTTTATTTATGTTTAAAGGAAAATAAAGTAACTATTTTTTCGTTCAGTTGAAAAAACTTACCCTCGATGATAAATAAATCAAACTGTGTATGGTTCATATATTATGATCGAACTGTCACATATATAAAATATGAAGAAAAGTAATGAGATCATCACTAAGAAATAAAATTATCGATGTGTGCAATAAGAAAATAGCCAGTAAAGGTGAAAATGTAGGTGTGTCTTTTTACGCTTTTTTCAAAAACAAAAATGACGATCCTGACTTGTTAATGGAAGCGGCTAAGTGGTGGATTAAAACGCATCAACTCGATCATTTTGAAAAAGCATCCAAAATTAAAGATTTGGTCGAGAGGGGAAAATAATTATTATCACCGCCGTTTCTTTTATTACTAAAAGAGGCAATGTTGATGTTAAGTGGTAAGAAAGCAAAGTGCTTCCTCATGATAACGGTAGTTGGCAAATATGGAAATTAAACCAACCCGTTGTTAAATGATGTTTAGAAACGTCATTATGATAGCTGGTTCTCTTTTCTACTGTTAGTGAATACACGATCGAACTGGCAAAGAGGCGCAACTTTTGTACTGGCTTTACGTTGCCATTTTGTATGATTGGCGACTAACCAGGTTTGTTGCGAATTGTCTAAAATCGCCTGACTCACTCTGCTTTCTCTTAGCTCATGCTCCATCGCAACAGCTTGCTTTTTCTCTGTCGAATAGCTGGTTTGAGGTGAAGCGTAAGGTAATTCACAGATACCCGCACAGCCAATGATTCCGATGTCTGCTGCAAATTGACTAAAGTAATTGAGTACTGTGTCGTCGACAATATCACCACCGTTCGCTCTTATTTTACCACTGGGTATCCACGTTTCTATATTTTCGAACTTCGAGAGCGTATGCGCGGCTTGAAAATTATTCGTCACTACTCGTAATTCTCGGTGGTTGACTAATTGCTCAGCGATACAGGCAATGGTGGTTCCGATACCTAAAAATAATGTACACCCATTGGGAATGGCTTTAGCGACATTTCTTGCTATTTCTTGTTTTTCGTCTTTATTAGTGATTTGTCTGGCATCGTAACTTCGATTGCTCAATGTAACAGGAAGGCCAACGCCACCATGGTGACGCATAGCGATCCCTTGTTGGCAAAGTAAGTTAATGTCGCGTCTGATCGTCTGGGGCGTTATTTCAAACTGTTGCGCTAATTCTTCAATTGAACAATATTCTTGCTTATGTATTAACGTCATTATTTGTTGTTGACGGGTACTTAAATCATCCATGAAATATGTTGCCATCCTTTATTTGATTATTTTGCTGCTAGGTAACGGTGTGGCGTATCGGTGATCATCATATCAACTCCCCATAGCCAGTGCTCTTCAACAAGTTCCGGTTGGTTCGGGGTGTAACAGTAAAGCTGATAACCTAAACGTTTGACTGCTTTTGCCTTTTCTTCTGTTAAGAAACGATAATCACAATGAACACTAAAAGCGTCCAGCTCGCTTAAAACATCAGCGTGATTGCTTGGGATCGTTTCCCACAATTGACCTCTTCTTACGTGAGGAAGGTGTTGCTTTATGGTTAATAGTGCTGATTGGTCAAAACTAGAGAAAAGCATTAACTCAGGTTCAATATTTAGCTTATTAATCACTTCAGCAACTTTTTCACATAGCAAATGAATATCGTCTCCTGCGTGAATTTTTAATTCTATATTTAATGCGACCTTAGCTTCACTTGTTAGCTGTAATACTTCTTCTAATGTCGGTATGGTTTCATCACTAAAATCATCGCTAAACCAAGAGCCAGCATCTAGCTGTTTTAGTTCTATTTTTGACAAGTTTCTCACTTCCCCTTTGCCGTTACTGCAACGGTTTACTGTCTTGTCGTGTATCACCATAGGAACGTGATCAGCACTTAGTTGGACGTCAATTTCAATCCACTCACAGCCATAGTTAATCGCTTCTTTCATCGCTGCAAGGGTATTTTCAGGGGCTAAGCTAGAAAAACCACGGTGAGCTGTAATTTTCATTTTCTTTTCCACCTTCAGTTATTTTCAAATGAACTATCCATGTGTTTGATGAAAATTTTATTACATCTGCTTTGAAAGTCTTAATCTTATTTACTTCATGCAATTGTAACCGAGATGTCACTTTTTGCTTTTAATGTTCACTTGAAAATAAACGAGTGGTTGGAACACAAGAAGTGAACATCCGCTAAATCGTCAGCTTTTGTTAAAAATGGTTTCCAAGGAATAAAAATGGCTTTTAAACATATTGCAGGACTTGCCGTTGCAGCGGCGCTAATGAGTACACAAGTGCAAGCAAAGACCGAAATTGAATGGTGGCATGCTATGGGTGGGGCGTTAGGTACAAAGGTGAATGAAATTGCCGACAACTTTAATGCCAGCCAATCTGAATACGAGATCAAACCTGTTTATAAAGGTACTTATGCCGAAACGATGACAGGTGCAATTGCTGCATTTAGAGCGAAAGAGCAGCCTGCTATTGTACAAGTTTTCGAAGTGGGTACTGCCACTATGATGGGAGCTAAGAAAGCGATTTATCCTGTATATGAATTGATGGCGGATACCAAAGAACCTTTTAACAAAAACGATTATTTATCAGCCGTAACAGGTTATTACACAACTAACGATGGCAAAATGCTATCGATGCCATTTAATAGTTCAACCCCAGTGCTTTATTACAACAAAGAGATGTTTGCTAAAGCAGGGATTACTAACCCACCGAAAACATGGAAAGAAGTAGAAGAAGATTCTCGCAAGCTGATTGCTTCAGGTGCTAAATGTGGCTTTAGTACAACATGGCAGTCTTGGACGCAAATCGAAAACTTCGGTGCCAGAAACAATGTTGCAATGGCAACAAACAACAATGGCTTTGATGGTGTAGATACCACATTTACCTTTAACAATGCGCCTTTCGTTAAACACGTTGAGCAAATGGGTAAGTGGGCGAAAGAAGGTTTGTTCAAATATGGTGGACGTCAGTCTGATGGTATGCCGCTTTTCTATACGGGTGAGTGTGCAATGACAATGGGCTCATCTGCGGGTCTGGCTGGTATTCAAGAGAATATGAAAGGGATAGATGTCGGTGTTGCACAATTACCTTATGATGATGAATTAGTGACAAAACCACAAAATACCATTATTGGTGGTGCATCATTATGGGTACTTCGTGGACACTCAAAAGAAGAATACAAAGGCGTTGCTAAGTTCTTTACCTACCTTTCAAGTCCAGCGGTTCAAGCTGATTGGCACCAATTCTCGGGCTACTTGCCAATCACAGAAAAAGCGTACGAACTCACCAAACAGCAAGGCTTTTACAAGACTCACCCTGGGACTGATGTTGCTGTTAAGCAAATGACATCGACAACACCTACGGTTAATTCAAAAGGCTTACGCTTCGGTAACTTCTTACAAACACGCGACATCATTAATGAAGAACTTGAAGCCGTATGGGCGGGTAAAATTTCGGCAAAAGAAGCATTAGATAATGCGAAAAGCCGAGGTGACGCGCAGCTTCGTCGCTTTGAAAGAACACAAAAATCATAATTTAACTTTTTGATTAAGATTCATCCCCCGCTAATTTTGGCGGGGGATATACACCTTGCCTGTATTATTTTGGTATTTGTATGTCATCCCCTGTTGTATTTAAAAACAAATGGCTTCCGTTTTTCCTTATTGCGCCCCAACTTCTGATCACGTTTGTGTTCTTTATTTGGCCGGCAGGACAAGCGATTTATCAATCATCTCTACTTGAAGATGCTTTTGGTATGAGCCAAGAATTTGTTGGTCTCGAAAACTTCATGAACCTGTTTCATGATCCTAATTATTTAGATGCTTTTTTTACGACACTCCAGTTCAGTATTAGTGTTGCCGTATTAGCATTAGTTTGTGCGTTAATATTATCGGCATTAGCTGAGCAAATTATCCGTGGTTCATTAGCCTATCGAACATTCTTAATTTGGCCTTACGCTGTAGCACCGGCTGTTGCTGGTTCATTGTGGCTATTTTTATTTGATCCAACGATTGGTGTGTTTACCGATATGCTGCATTTCTTGGGCGTAGATTGGAACCCTAAACTCAATGGCAGCCATGCGATGTGGATGGTGATCATTACTTCGACTTGGAAGCAAATCAGTTATAACTTTCTGTTCTTCTTAGCGGCACTGCAATCAGTTCCTAAATCATTACATGAAGCCGCAGCTATCGATGGCAGTGGTCCTATTAAGCGTTTCTTAACGATTAGTTTCCCACTGATCTCCCCAACGAGCTTTTTCTTATTAGTCGTCAATTTTGTGTACGCCTTTTTCGATACCTTCGCGATCATTCATGCGATGACACAAGGCGGGCCAAGTAATAGCACCTCAACCTTGGTTTATAAGGTCTTTAATGATGGCTTCATCGGATTAGATTTAGGTGGCTCTGCGGCACAGTCGGTGATCCTAATGATATTGGTGGCTTTATTAACGGTTATTCAATTTAAGTATGTTGAAAAGAAGGTAGCGTACTAATGGTAGAAAGAAGACCTCTTTTTAATTTTTGTTGTCATCTATTGTTGATACTTGGCGTGATCTCTATCGCGTTACCCGTATGGTTAGCAGTGGTGGCAACGACACACGAGAATCATGATTTCGCGACTAGTACTCCGTTATGGTTTGGTGATCTTGGGTTCAGTATTTTTAAAGATTTACTGAGTGGGCATACGGCTTTTAGTGATAAGTCTTTATCCATAAATGGGCTATTACTTAACTCGTTTATTATGGCGCTATGTATCACTGTGGGTAAATTAACAATCTCTATTATGTCTGCTTATGCGGTGGTTTTCTTCCGTTTTCGTGGCAGGATGATTGCTTTTTGGTTGATCTTTTTCACCCTGATGTTGCCTGTTGAAGTGCGTATTATGCCGACGTTTGAGGTGATCAGTAATTTGGGGATGTTGAATTCATTTTCAGGCTTAACCATTCCATTGATTGCCAGTGCAACAGCGACGTTCTTATTTAGGCAGTTCTTTTTAACGATTCCCAATGAACTCGTTGAAGCCGCACGGATTGATGGTGCAGGTCCCATAAAATTCTTTTTCGATATTTTATTACCATTATCACGCACCAATATCGCAGCTTTATTTGTGATCACTTTTATCTACGGTTGGAACCAATATTTATGGCCGTTATTGATCACGACGGATACCCATTATTTCACTATCGTCATGGCGATAAAGCAAATGACGGGCGTGGTTGATGGCGTCATTGAATGGAACAAAATTATGGCAACCACGATTATCGCAATGCTACCACCAGTCATTGTTGTTATAGCAATGCAAAAAGCCTTTGTTAAAGGCCTAGTTGATTCGGAGAAATAAATGTCTACTTTAACGCTTAATAAAATTGCGAAATCTTACCCTAATGGTTTTAAAGCAATTCATGAACTGAACCTTGATATTTCAGACGGTGAAATGGTGGTATTAGTTGGTCCAAGTGGTTGTGGTAAATCAACATTGCTTAGAATGATTGCAGGGCTTGAAGAAATATCATCAGGTGATTTAAGTATAGATACGACACGGGTCAATGATCTCGAACCAGGTGAGCGTGATATTGCGATGGTTTTTCAAAACTATGCCTTATATCCGCACATGACAGTATTTAATAATATGGCTTATGGTTTACGTAACCGTAAAACGCCAAAACACGAGATTGAACGATTAGTCAATGAAGCGGCGACTATGTTAGAGCTTGATCATTTATTGGATCGCAAACCTAATCAATTATCGGGTGGTCAACGTCAGCGTGTTGCTATGGGTCGAGCTATCGTAAGGCACCCAAAAGTGTTCCTGTTTGATGAGCCATTATCAAATCTCGACGCTAAGTTACGTGTTCAAATGCGCCTTGAAATCAAAAAGCTACAACGTCGCCTTGGGACGACCTCAGTATATGTTACGCATGATCAGGTAGAAGCAATGACACTGGCTGATAAGTTAGTGGTGTTGAATAAAGGTAACGTCGAGCAAGTGGGGACACCGATAGAAATTTATGACAACCCTGCATCTTTATTTGTAGCGACATTTATTGGCTCTCCCTCAATGAACATTCTTGATGCGAATATGACGTCTCAAGGTATTGAGCTAAATGGCCGTGTAAAATCACTATCAGCAAATTCTTTAGAGCAAAAGAAAGTGAAGCTTGGGCTGCGTCCAGAACATCTACAAATCGATAATGAGCAGCCTTGGTTTAACGTTGAAGTCGAGTTTATTGAAGCATTAGGGGCTGACTTATTGCTTTATTGCCAGACACAAGAGCCCCAATCGCAACAGCTCGTTTTACGAGTAGAAGGGCATAGCCCAATTAAAATGGGCGATAGCTTAGGTGTAAATATTAAACCTGAAAATATCCACTTATTTGATTGTGACACTTCAAAGCGCATATCTTATGATCACTTCAAACAAAATGAAGAAGTGATTCTTGGAGTGGTGAATGGTTGAGTCATTGGACAAAGTTGATGTTCATCAGTTGAAAAAGCTGAAATGGTTACTGACAGATGTCGATGATACGTTAACGTGGGAAGGTAAGTTACCGCCCGAGACGTTACAAGCATTAAGTAAGCTTGAAGCCGTTGGTGTTAACGTTATTGCTGTAACGGGTGCCTGTGCCGGTTGGTGCGATCAAATGGCAAAGTTATGGCCTTTACATGGTGTCATTGGTGAAAATGGCGCGTTTTGGATGCGTAAAGATCAGCAAGGTTTTACGACACACTATATTCGTAACGCTGAGATGATGAAAAGAGAACAACAAACACTGAGCCATGCGATTGAGAGTCTGTTACTGGATTATCCAGATGTAAGTTTGAGCCTTGATCAGCCTTTTCGATTTTGTGATGTTGCCGTCAATATTGCACAAGATAGACTGCCGTTACCTTTGGATGTAACGAAAAACATTCTTGAAAAGATAAAGCATCTTGATATTGAAGGGCAGAGAGTTCATGCAACACAAAGCTCAATTCATATTAATGCTTGGGTCGGTGATCATAGTAAACAGCAAACGAGTGAAGCTTACTTAACGCAATTTGCACCAGATGAAAACCGTGATCTAACTGAAGTCTGTTATGTCGGCGATTCTTTAAATGATGAAGGTATGTTTGCATGGCTGCCATTAACGTTTGGGGTTAATAATATCCGCGCATTATTACCTAAGTTAATTCATCATCCCCAATTTATTACGACAGAAAATGGGGGATATGGGTTTGCCGAATTAGCGGAAAAGATAGTTAAGGCAAAACAAACCCATTAATTAAAAAAGCACTCAATTGAGTGCTTTTTTATTAGCGATTTCTTTTTTAATAACTGAATACACTGAAATCGTGTTTTTACTTGTTATTAATGATGCTAACTGACGTCGCAGAATAGCCGATAACCCAAAGCATTAAGATAAATTTCATGCTAATTTCTTCGCGTTAATATTTTCTTTATCGTCATTGGAGCAAACATTGAAAATTGAAGTATCTGTTCAACCCTCTGAGCATCAATTACAAGTGATAAGTGATGGTATCAGCGCTTTTAACGCAACGTATTTACCGAGTGATGGAGAGTTTGAATCAGGTTTACGTTTTGCGATTATGGCGCAGAATGATCAAGGTGAATATGTCGGTGGGCTGCAAGCAAGTGTGGTGTGGAGTTATTGCGTATTGGAGTTACTTTGGCTTTCTGAAGAAACGCGTGGGCATGGTGTAGGCTCTCAACTTATTGAACAACTAGTGGCGTTCGCGAAAGAAAAACAACTAACACAAATACGTACTGAGACGTTAGATTTTCAAGCCAAACCGTTTTATGAAAAGCTGGGATTTAAAGTTTATGGCGAAATTGATGATTCGCCCAAAGGGCATAAAACGTACTTTTTGGTAAAAGTGTTATAACAAAATCACATACCAGTAGTTTAATTTGCTGAGTGGTACTTTTTAATAAATAAGTCATGATAATAAGAGGCAAAAATGGATTTATCCTCAAATTTTAGAATGTTGGCACTATACAATCAGCGGATGAATAATCAGCTTTTAAATGCATGTAAACAGCTTACAGATGAACAACTGTTTCAAAATACCAATGCATTTTTTCCAACTGTAATGGCGCATTGGAATCATATTCTGTTTGGCGACTTAATTATGCTGCGACGTTTAATTGCTAATAATATTGTTGAGGTTAATTCGGAAATCCTAGAGCAGTTACCTGTAGCGAAAAGGATTAATGATACATTCGTAACAACAATGGACGAACTATCACAATTACGTTCGTTAGTTGATGCTGTGTATATTGATATAACAAAGGGATTTACCGCAGCAACCTGTAATGAAATCGTGAGATATACAACAACAGATGGTCAGATCATTGAACGTTATGTTGGTGAGTTTTGTCAGCATATTTTTAATCACCAAACGCATCATCGCGGTCAAATGACCTGTCTATTGAGTCAGTTTGGTGTTGATTTCGGTTGTACAGATTTACCCATAATTGTGCCAGAAGGGGCCCGTTGCTAGATGTATTTTCGGGAAGAGTAGATTCATAACGCTATAATTGAGCTAATCTCTTTGTTAACACTTGTTGCTTATATTTAAATGAGGCTTATCGATGAAAAAGTACTGGCTAATTATATTTGTTTGTTTGTCGTTCCCATCTTTTGCAGCCAAAAAAGTATTAGATTGCGATAACCCACGTAACACGTTGGAAATTAATGATTGTGCCTCGTTAACGCTAGCCTCTGCACAAGATGAATTGTCCAAATATTTAGCTGCCAGCGTTGAGCACAATAAAAAAGATCCCGAGTTAGTGAAGGCGATAGAGCAAGCGCAAAAAGATTGGGAAGTGTATATGAAAGCGCAATGTAATGCGGTTTACACCCAATGGCGTGAGGGAACTATTCGTAATGTCATGGCATTGGATTGTAAAACTCAATTAACCAAAGAAAGAACCCATGATATTTGGATGCATTTTTTAACATATATGGATAGTACACCACCTGTTTTACCTGAGCCTTCAACCTATTTTAAAAAGTGATTTTTTGATGTATTAGAGAGTGGGATGTTTGCAAGTAACTGTTATTAATGCATATTACTCTCAATAAAAAATCCCAGCTAACACGCTGTAATTGAATTAATAAAAGCTCTGTTTACGTGTATGTATTCAGAGCTTTATTTTTTATGTCTTTCATTAAGGACTAAAACAAGCGGCGTTTTAATCCTGTTCTTTCTAATATTCTGGTTGAGATCTCTTCGACGGACATGCTGGATGTATTGATATAGGGGATCGCTTCTCTGCGAAATAAACTCTCTACACTGAACAGTTCAGACTCACATTGGCTTTCACTGGCATAATCACTATTGGCGAGACGGTTGTTGCGGATTTCTGTCAATCTTTCTGGATCTATAGTTAGGCCAAAAAGCTTATGTCTATGTATTTCAAATTCAGGCAGTAAACGAAGTTTGGCAAGATCTTCGGCAATAAATGGGTAGTTCACCACTCTTAAACCAAATTGCATTGCCATATAAAGGCTGGTGGGCGTTTTCCCACTGCGTGATACGCCAAGTAATATCAAATCAGCTTCCTCTAAACCACGAAGAGAAATACCGTCATCGTGGGAAAGGGTGTATTCGATAGCCGCTATTCGATCAAAATAACCGTCTTGATCCTTACCAACACTGTGTGAGCGTTGCAATTGTGGCTTGGGCTCTAGCTGTAGATCGTCGGCAACAAAATTAACCATGGTTTGTAATACATCGTAGAACAGTGCATTGGCTGACAATAGCTGTTGTTTAATTTCAGGTACGACCATAGAGAAGAAAACTAAAGGCTTTTCTCCCGTCGCTAAAAAAGATCGCTCTATCTCTTTTACCACTTCAGCGACCTTGTGCCCATTTTCAGTAAAAGGGAAAGTCTGCTCATTGACTTTTAATGGAAACTGCGCAAGGACAGCATGACCAACGGTTTGACATGTTATGGCGGTTCCATCAGAAATGTAGAACACGTCACGAGTTTCAATTTTGTGATGCATAATAAGTTCAAATAAGGATTTATTTTTGAGATAAGATGTGAATAAAGTATAGAAAAGTCGTCGTACGTTCTGTAACTAATGCCACAACCTGACGAAAAAGTGGTTTTTTTTACGCAGCAACGCAAACGATTGCTTTTAATTGGTAGCTGAATTATTTCGGAGATACACATGCAAAAGTACACCCTTTGGTTCAACACTTTATCAATGAATGATGTGAACCAAGTTGGCGGAAAAAATGCCTCGCTTGGTGAAATGGTATCAAACCTTTCAAATGCGGGAGTGTCTGTTCCTAACGGATTCGCGACTACCTCTTACGCATTCCATGAGTTTTTAGAGTATGAAGGGCTAAATAATCGTATTTACGATTTACTTGGCGCTCTTGATGTTAATGATGTTGAAGCACTTCAGCGCACTGGGGCGACAATCCGTAACTGGATTTTAGCTGCGCCATTTCCTGTTGAATTAGAACAGAGTATCCGTCGTGATTACCTTGAATTGATTGATGGTAACCAAGCACTTTCCGTTGCGGTTCGATCGTCTGCAACTGCTGAAGATTTACCTGATGCTTCCTTTGCGGGTCAACAAGAAACATTTCTTAATGTAAAAGGTGTTGATGCCGTTTTAGAGGCAACGAAACACGTTTATGCCTCGCTATTTAATGATCGCGCCATTTCTTATCGCGTTCACCAAGGGTTTGATCATAAGGGTATTGCACTGTCTGCCGGTATTCAGCGCATGGTGCGCTCTGATAAAGCAGCGTCAGGGGTGATGTTTACGCTTGATACTGAATCAGGCTTTGATCAAGTGGTGTTTATTACCTCTTCTTGGGGTTTAGGTGAAATGGTGGTTCAGGGTGCAGTTAACCCTGATGAATTTTATGTCCATAAACCAATGTTAGAAGCTGGGCATGCACCAATAGTAAGAAAGAACTTTGGTTCAAAACTCATCAAGATGATCTACTCTGATAATCAAGAAATTGGTAAACAAGTAGACATTGTTGATACCACAGATGAAGAACAATATCAGTTCTCGATTAATGATGAAGAAATTAAAGAGCTTGCTAAACAAGCAATGATCATTGAAAAGCATTATCAACGTCCGATGGACATTGAATGGGCGAAAGATGGTATTGATGGCAAGCTGTACATTGTTCAAGCACGTCCAGAAACAGTGTGTTCGCAAGGATCTCAAAACGTAATTGAACGCTATGAGCTGAACAATAAAGCAGATGTGTTATTAGAAGGTCGCGCGATTGGTCAACGTATTGGTAGCGGTAAAGTACGCCTGGTTGATTCGCTTGATCAAATGTCACTGGTACAAGAAGGGGATGTACTCGTAACAGATATGACAGATCCTGACTGGGAACCTGTGATGAAACGTGCTTCTGCGATTATTACTAACCGTGGCGGTCGTACTTGCCATGCTGCCATTATTGCCCGTGAATTGGGTATCCCTGCGATTGTAGGGTGTGGTAACGCTACAGAAATATTAATAGATGGTGCTGTTATTACCGCTTCATGTGCAGAAGGTGAAACAGGTTATGTTTACCAAGGCGAATTGAACTATGAAGTTCGACGCTCTGAGGTAGATGAATTACCAATATTACCAACTAAAGTGATGATGAACGTCGGTAATCCAGAGCGTGCGTTTGATTTTGCGCAATTACCGAATGAAGGCGTAGGTTTAGCGCGTTTAGAATTTATCATCAATAAAATGATTGGTATTCACCCGAAAGCATTATTGAACTTTGATGCACAAAGTGACGAGTTAAAAGCGCAAATTCGAGAGAAAATTAAGGGCTATAACGATCCTATTGATTTTTATGTTAGCAAGTTAACCGAAGGCATTTCTACCATTGCTGCAGCGTTCTGGCCTAAGCGTGTGATTGTTCGTATGTCTGATTTCAAATCGAATGAGTACAGTAACTTAATTGGTGGTAAAGAATTTGAACCCCATGAAGAAAACCCTATGTTGGGTTTCCGTGGTGCTTCTCGTTATATATCACCAGTATTTGAAGATTGCTTTGAACTTGAAACACAAGCGATGAAACGTGTTCGTAATGAAATGGGGTTAAAGAACGTTGAAATTATGATCCCGTTTGTACGTACGCCGAGTGAAGCTGCATCTGTGATTGAGTTACTGGCGAAAAACGATTTACGCCGTGGCGATCAGGGTTTGAAAGTGATCATGATGTGTGAACTGCCATCAAATGCCGTATTAGCGGATGATTTCTTAAAGTACTTTGACGGTTTCTCGATTGGTTCGAACGACATGACTCAGTTAACGCTAGGTTTGGATCGTGATTCTGGTGATGTTGCGCATCTCTTTGATGAGCGTAACCCTGCGGTTAAAGCTATGCTGAAAATGGCGATTGATGCAGCAACGAAAGCGGGCAAGTACGTCGGTATTTGTGGTCAAGGACCATCAGATCATGATGATTTAGCAAAATGGTTAATGGAGCAAGGTATTAGTTCTGTTTCACTAAACCCGGATACTGTGATCAATACTTGGTTAAAGCTAGGTGATGTAAATAAAAATCATTAGCAGACAGGTTAGGTTTAGTTGCTAAAGGTAAAATTAAGCTCTGATTAATGATCAGAGCTTTTTTATAGCAGATTGAAAATTAAGTGTCGTACACCTAAGTTAGGAGGACATATGGTTGTTGTAGAGCGATTTTCTTTTGCCCATGAAGCGCATATAGCGAAAGCCAATCTAGAAAGTGCCGGTATTCACTGTTGCCTTGCTGACGAATTTACGGTCAATACGCAATGGCTTTATTCTAATGCAATGGGGGGAGTGCGTTTGTTGGTAGAAGAAAAAGATATAGAGTCAGCGAGAGTGCTACTTGAAAGTGATTTTTCTGATGCGTTAGAAGAACAAATACCACCTTATGATAACGAGCATGAACATTGTGCTTATTGCGGTAGTCATGATGTAGTGACTTATACGAAAGGTAAGCGCCCAGCATTTTTAATGTTTATTGTGCTAGGTTTCCCTTTGTTTACATATCAACATGGTTATAAATGTAACCAGTGTGGTAAATTTAGTGAGGAGTTGTAAAATTTTAAATTATTAGCTTAATGCTATTACTTATCTGCACGCTGTTACAAAAGAATGTTTAACGGGCTACGATAACGGAACGTTAATCTAGATACTTCAGTTTACTAAATGTTTATTTGATTACATAACGACTTTTCTATGTCTGTCATTTATCACCCTTTTTTCTAGTACGTAACCTTGAACTTTTAAAAATGAGCACGTTTTTTAAAAGTAGTTGATTATTCAATTAAATAGCGCGTTATATCTGTTTGAAGAGGATTGTAGTTTGATATATGATTTCCTCATTATTTATCTAGCTAAATTTCCTGAATTGATAATTAATAATTGATGGTTCGCACACCCATCGACATAAAGACCGCTCCTTGTGAGCGGTTTTTCTGTTTATGGTCATTTAACGCTAATTTTTTTAATTAAATAAGATTAGAAACATGAGTAATAAAGACGACTATCATTCATATTTACTTTATTAATTTACCGATTTAAGTGCTAACGGTAATGTTTGTTTTAATTCATCCAGCCACTGATAACGGTTTTTATACAGCTTGCGTTTATTACGATTGAGTGTGCTCAAGTCTTTTCGCTCTGGTAATAAAGGTAATTTATAGGTTACGTTACTTTCTTTAACACCCTGATATTCTTGCCAGATCTGGTCATAGTCACAGCTAACCGCATGACGTTTTGAACCGATATAACGGAGTGCTTGATAAATGTGACCTTTATTACTGACAGCGGTAATGTTTTTTAATTGATAAGCATCAGCAAAAATGAGAGCTAATTCCACCATTAATGCCTTAGGACGTAAGCCATATAGTCCTTTTGTTAACTCTTTGATGAGTTCTTGACGGTTCTCAATATCACTGTCTGGGCCTTGTAAAGCACCAATATGTAAATGGCTTTGATCTTGATTAACGGTAAAACTAATACAATATAATTGCTTGTTGTTACTATCTGTGAGCGTGAGACCCAGTGATCCTTCTCTTGAGTAACCAGCATCAAGATAGATATTGTAAACGTTGTCATTTTTATCTGTTATTTGAGATAACTTAAGGCCTTCATGCTGGTATATATTTAAAAGTTTTGAAGAAAAGTTGTTCAGCATAAATTGAAGATGTTTTTTCAACATCTGCATTCTTTGTTTTTTATCCCATGCCACACAGCCATATGGCTTAAGTGGTTTTTCAATAAATGACGGATATACCGTGATTAATTGTTGAAGTAATGGGTTATCGAAGTAGCCCATTACTTCATCAGTAACTTTGGGTGAGAAAACGCACCAGCAATAGAGACGAAATTTTTTTCTTATTTTATCCATTCCTTTGATGTTTGGATAAAGCATGTTGGATAAAAATGATCCACGCTTAAATACCGTGTTTGATGTGATGGCTAAATGAGACATTTTGATAAACCTTGTAGATATTTATATTTTTAATTATGGATATTTTTCTATTAATAAGACTTAAATATAAATTACAAATTAAACAGTGTTTGTTTAATAAAGGCTGAACGGAATGTTAATATTTTAAATCTAGTATTTTCATTGTTAATCATATTCAACATTATTGAGGTTTTATTCATTTATAAAAACAATAGCGTTGTTTTTATAGCTTTTTATGAAAAAAGTGTTTCTACCTGTAACAGGTGGCGGGTGTTATAAATAGATTAATGTTTATTCACTACCAATGAAAAGTTAATTAATGGCTGTTTTTTAGTTAAAGTTTGTCTGTTATTTAACGCGTATATTAATATGTTTGCAAAGTTCAGCCACCTGAAACTTAATTGTTTGAATTCGAAATGAGTGATGAAGAGAGAGCTATACATTCATCCTGCTTGTAATATATGTGTAGGTAAATCATGACAGCACGAAAGTGTGGTGCAGTTAATACTTCATTACAAGGTGCAGCAATCCAATATGACTTAAGAGTATTCCCATGCTGCCAAGAAAAAACAGTTTATTTAAGTGTTAGGACGGGATAAAAGGACCAAGGTGAACAAGTGTAATTACGATGATGTAGGCTAATTGTGAATATCATTTAGGAATGTGCGCTCGCACTACTAATCTAAACTATCTGGAAATGGAATACATTGCTAATGTAGAGATACATTCATTAGGGAGAGCTTACAATGATCAAAGAAATCACTTTTCCGAGTTCAACAGGGATCTTAGGCAATGAAAAAGGACGATATTATCGTGATTCCTTTTCGGTCAATATTAGCCAACAGCACTTAAATGCCATTGATGTGTATTATGCTATTTTTGCCCATTTACCAAAGCCTGTGATTATTGCAATGAAAATAAGAAATAAGATCATGGGTTGGCTGGGGTTTTCAGCGGGCGCAACGGAAATGTCGTTACCGAAAGAACAAATAGCCACAGGTAAGCAAGCTGGTTTTCTTGTATTTGAGTCGGTATCGGAAGCGGAGGTAGTTGCAGCAGCTTATGATAAAAATATGGATATGTGGTTATCCGTGTTGAAGCTCTCTGAAAAAGAATATGCGGTTTCAACATTGGTGAATTTAAAAACACGATCTGGACGTTTATACATGGCGTTCATTAAACCTTTTCATAAGTTGGTGGCTAAGTTCTGTATTGCTCAAGCATTGCGTGCAAAGCGTATTTAAACAGTTAATAAGGTGTAACATTTTTCTATTAACTCTAGTTTAGAATTTTAAGGTAAATTGCTGCTATCTAATAAGTGATCACTGCGATCTGATAAAGGAAGATCATCGATGGTAGCGCTATTTTTCAAGTGTTTGTTAGGGGCTTTTGCCGTTTTGCTCATTGCGTTACTTTCTAAAAGTAAGAGCTTTTATATCTCCGGTTTAGTGCCTTTATTCCCCACCTTTGCCTTAATTGCCCACTATATTATTGGCACAGAGCGCACCATGGCAGATTTGCGTATGACGGCATTATTTGGACTGTATTCGCTAATCCCTTATGCGGCATATCTCATTGCTGTTTATTACTTTAGTTATAAATATGAATTAGTTTGGACACTATCATTGGCTGCATTAGTTTGGGCTTTCTTTGCTTGTTTGTTACTGATGGGGTGGACGAAGTTTAGCCCTGCATTGAGTTAGGTGAGAAGTCGTGAGTAGGGTGAGATAGGGAATCGTGACATGAACACTCAATCTAAAGCTTATTTACATTAATGCAAAGAATATGGCGTGTTCGGTGATTATTTCACTCGCGAACACGCCATAATATTAATGCGATGATACCTATTTGCTTAGATTAGTGACTTTTCATTTAGTCATCTTTTCATTTAAAAGGTCGATGAAGAAAGCATATTCCAATGCATCTTCGTGGAGTGCTTTAAAACGACCTGATGCACCGCCGTGACCAGCTTCCATATCGGTTTTAAACAGTAAACGATTGTTGTCTGTCTTCATCTCACGCAGTTTTGCTACCCATTTCATTGGCTCAAAATATTGCACTTGTGAATCATGTAGCCCTGTTGTCACAAGCATGTTTGGGTAGTCGTGCTGACCCACATTATCGTATGGCGAGTAACTTAACATGTACTCGTAATACTCTTTCTGATTAGGGTTGCCCCATTCGTCATATTCGTTTGTCGTTAATGGAATAGACTCATCCAGCATGGTCGTTACCACATCAACAAATGGCACTTGCGCTGCAATACCGCAATATAATTCAGGCGCTTGGTTAGCAATAGCGCCCATTAACAAACCGCCTGCAGAGCCACCAACAGCAAAGATTTTATCTTTCGCACCGTAACCTTGTTCGATAAGTGCTTTTGTTACATCAATAAAATCATTGAAGGTGTTTTGCTTGGTGAGTTTCTTTCCATCTTCATACCAAGGGCGACCTAGCATTTCAGAGCCGCGAATATGCGCGATAGCATAGACAAAACCACGATCAAGCAAGCTTAAACGTGATGATGAAAAACTAGGATCAATGGTTGAACCATAAGAACCGTAACCATATTGGTAAAGCGGATTGGTGCCATCTTTTTTAAATAAATCTTTACGGTAAACCAAAGAAACAGGTACCTGTTTACCGTCACGAGCGTTGATCATTAATCGCTCTGATTGATAGTTACTTGCTTCAAAATCGCCTAGTACTTCAGCCTGTTTTAAAAGGTCGAACTCACTGTTATCAAGGTTGATATCAAAGTGAGACGCTGGCGTTGTCATACTTGAATAGTAAAGGCGGAGCTTATTGGTATTAAGCTCTTTATTGCCATAGAAGAAAGCGGTGAATGCTTCATCATTAAAGTGTAATTCACGCTCTTCATTGGTATCTAATTGACGAACAGTCACATGGGTTAAACCATTTGAACGTTGCTGATATACAAGGTAGTTATCAAATAATTCGTAATCTTCTAGCATCACACCTTCAGCAGGTGCTATTACATCTTGCCATTTTGACTTATCACCGATTTGATCGGTATCAACTTTCATTAAGCGGAAGTTAACAGCCTTATAATTGGTCAACACGTAAAATTGCTGCCCAAGTTTCGAAATACTGTACTCTAAGCCTTCTTCACGCGCTAAGAATGGTTTTGCCGTAGCGTTTGGATCGTTAGCATCGATAATAGAAACAGCACTGGTTTCAGTGCTTGAATGCCAAATATACACCAATTCGTTATCTTTACTTTTACCTATCGAGGTATAAAACGTTTGATCTTTTTCTTCAAAAATCAACACGTCTTCAGTCTGGTTTGTACCTAATTGGTGACGGAATACTTGATACCCCAATAAGGTTTGCGGATCTTTCTTGATGTAATAAAACGCTTTGTTATCGTTCTGCCACGCAATAGATCCACTGGCGCCTGTGATTTCATCAGCAAGGTATTCACCCGTAGTCAGGTTTTTTACTTTGATGGTGTAAATACGACGGCTAACAGTATCTTCACCATAAGCCAGTAAATTTTCATCTTGGCTTACACTTAGGCTTGATACATTGTAATACTCGTGATTTTTAGCCAGTTCGTTAATATCAAGCAATACGGTTTTATTCGTTCCTGCAAAATCGTCTGCTCGAACTGAAACAGGATATTCATTATCACCCGTTACTTCGCTGGAATAGAAGTAATTGCCTTGTTTTACAGGGACTGAATTATCATCTTTTACAATACGGCCTTTAATTTCTTCAAATAGCTGCTGTTGTAATGCTTCTGTATGCGCCATTACAGCATCGGTGTAAGCATTTTCAGCGTTAAGATGCGCAATGATCTCAGGATCACAGCGTTTATCATCACGCATCCAATAGTAATTATCAGTACGTGTATCATTATGGATGGTCATTTCATGTGGTACTTTCTTTGCGACTGGCGCTTTAAATGAAGACGCATGAACCACGTTTGTTGTTTTTGTATTCACAATAATGTCCTTCCAAGTATTTTCTTTTCATTGAGCATAAAAGAAAATTTAAAATAGGATACAACGATTACCATAAGGTGTTGTATTTTTGTTATTTTTTAAGACAGATTTAGGCATGAATAAACGCGATAAGAATGCATTTATAGTTTTATTATGCTCTGCTTACATCCTATATCTTGGGGTATTTCTCTATTTTTCAATCCTTAGAATTAAAATCGAAGAATTAAGATAAAAAGTAATATCGTAGCTGCTATTTTTTCTTATATGAAACAGAGAGAATTGTAATTGAAGATTTTAATTATATAGAAAAAAGCTAACGCATTGGTTTTATTGTAAATTTACAAGATACACCATGTATTTTTTGATCATATAGTCAGTTGTGGTTCATAAAAACGAAATAACGTGATTTCACTCACGAAATGAGCTTTGCTAGAGACTAATATAAGAAATATAACTAATTGATAGTATGTCTTTTTATGAAGAGCACATGGATTATAGTTTTAGGAATTGTTGTTGGTGCTATCGTGATAGGCGGACAATCTTTTTACCCGTTGCTGACCTCACAAAATATTCTTAACGAACCAAGTGGTGAAGTTAGGTTAGGTGACGTTTACGATGAACAGTTAACGACGACAGTTACGATTACAGATGCAGATAATAAGATGCCCATCTTGATGATCATGACGGACACAGATCAGATAACAACGGATGTGAAGCAAAAGCTGAGTCAAATGGTAAAAGAAGCCAATGAAACGCTACCTGCACGTGAAAAAATGCGTTTAGAAACCGCCTATTTTGATACGAATGTGAACATTGAGCTAACCACAGAAGTGGCCTACCATTCTCAATATCAAAATAAGATGAAGGTAACCATTGACGATACCGTGTTATCTCATCCTGCTGACGATCAATACCACTTTGCTGAAGCGACAGATATGATAAATACCTACGCGCAGAAAATGGATACGCTTTTTCATCAACAATATTCATTTTATCCATAAAGTATAGTGATAAAAAAGGCGCTCAGTGAGCGCCTTTTGGGTGTGGTATCTGAGATTAACTAATCACGACTAAGCAATTAGGTAACTCATTTTTATTTTCAGTTAATGGATAAGCATTAGCCAGTAACTTGCTTGATTGCTCTAAGCACTGCAGAAAGCCTTCATAGGTTTTTCCTGCGCGAACATTGGTTGTGAAATCAGCAACAATAGAGCCCCATGCTTCATCACTGATTTGTTCACTAATACCGAAGTCCGTTAATATTTCAACGTAATGTTCGGCTTCACACACAAAAATCATCACGCCTAAATGCTGTTTGGTGCGATGAATACCATTGGCGAGAAATTGCTCTCTTGCCACAAGACTAGCACGACGATGTTTCACTGCTTTTGGCACCAGACGATATTTAATCGCAGGGATCCTAAATAACAAGGTAAACGCGATAAAGCCGACTAACTGACATAATAGAACGTCGTTTAACTCTAACCAAAAAGGTAAGAAATTGAGTAGGGCGGGAATAAATAACGCAATAATTGCAGCCCATAATGTCGGTACAAAATAATAGTCGTCGGCTTTAGTCGCCACAACAGTCATTAATTCAGCATCGGTTGTTTTTTCAATTTCACCAATTGCTTGGCTGATTGTTTCTAGTTGTTCATTAGTAAATAACTTCATATTTACCATCCTCCTGATGCGCCGCCGCCACCAAAGCCACCACCGCCGCCACTAAAACCTCCACCACTGCTGCCTCCGCCAAAGCCGCCACCATTTCCGCCAGAGCGAGGGGAATTTCCCGAACCAAAACCACCACTGGTGAATACATCACCATTACGACGATAATACTGTGAACGATGACTTCTACGTCGGCTAAAGGCGATAATTTGAATCACGATGACAAAGAGTATGAATAGGTAAAGATCATAAGACGGTTTTTCTTCTTGAACCACAGGCTTATATTCACCTTTAATTGCCCCAAGGATCGCTAATACGCCATTTTCAATCCCTTTGGCAAATTGGCCTGATTTAAACTCAGGTTTTATTTCGTGGTTGATAATACTAATAGCTGTCGCATCTGGCAGTGCGCCTTCTAAGCCATAACCGACTTCAATCCGGATTTTCTTGTCGTTATAGGCAACAATTAATAGCACACCGTTGTCATGCTCTTTATTGCCAATACCCCATTGACGACCGAGTTGATACCCGTAATCGGCAATAGGGATCCCATCTGTTGATGGAATGGTAACAACAACGACTTGGTTTGAAGATTGTTTCTCTTCATTCGCAAGCAGTTGCTCTAGTTGTTTGATTTGCGAAGCATTAAGGATATGCGCATCATCCACCACACGTCCCGTCAGTTTTGGGAAGGTGGGTTGTGCAAAGCAAACTTGGCTAACTAGCAACAAGAGTCCGGTAAAATACAGGACTTTTTTTATCATTAGAATGCTACCTTAGGTGCAACATCAGCATTGGGTGTCGTTGCTGAGAAGTTTGGTTTAACCGTTAAATCGCTATACATGATCCAATGCCAGAAACGACCTGGGAAAGTACGAATTTCTGTATTAAAGGCTTTAACGCTATTAATGTAATCACGACGAGCAACGGCAATACGGTTTTCTGTGCCTTCAAGTTGCGCTTGCAGTGTAATAAATTGCTCATTAGCTTTTAAATCAGGATAACGCTCAGACACAACCATTAAACGAGATAGCGCACTACTTAATTGTCCTTGGGCTGCTTCAAACTTTTTAAATGCTTCAGGGTTATCTATTGTTTCAGGAGTAACCTGCATTGAAGAGACTTTTGCACGCGCTTCTGTAACGGCAGTTAATGTGTCTTTTTCATGGCTAGCATAGCCTTTCACCGTTGCGACAAGGTTCGGGATCAAATCAGCGCGACGTTGGTAATTATTTTCAACTTGTGCCCAGTCTGCATTTACTTGTTCATCGAGCATGGGAATTGTATTAATACCGCAGCCGGTCAGTTGGAGCAGTAAAGCCAAGCTAAATACCCATTTCAGTATTTTTGGAAAATTAAACATTCGTATCCCTTCTGTTATGTATGATTATATTTACGTTGTTTATTGATAATTGAACAATGCAAAATAATGGAGTTTATACATGTTAAGTATAAATAAAATTAAATAATTATCATCAATATGTCATTGTTATTTTTAGTATAAAAAATCAATAAGACGCAATTATTATGGCAAAAATAAAGAGTGTATTAGGTGGTTAGCACATCTAAATGTGTAATAACTATTTTGCTTGTTACTCGCTGGCTTTTTGGTGGCTGTAAGTAAAGAAGGTGTGTTTCTTTGGTAGTCTCGGTTTCTTGTGAATTGAAGTTAAAGAGGAGAGATACAGCAACATTCGTCATGCTGAAGATGTCTTTCGACATTATGAATTAGTAATTCACAATGAATTACTAATTCATCTAACTCGGAATTGCCCCAAAACGTAGAGTAGATGCTCCTCACCAAACGACGATGTTCATATTGACCAACATTTTCTAATGTTAGAAGCTCATGAGTAGCCAGCTTAGTTGAAGATCAATATTGATAGTAATAGCAAGGTTATCTACAAAATCACATACCCAAACGGCAAGATCTATATCGGGAAGAATCTGACAAACAGTATCCATTTATCCTTGGTGCCGGTTTATTGAGTACGTCTTTGAACGTGGCTTTTACACTGGCGAATTATCTACTAATCATCTTTAGTGATATCTAAGCCCAGCAGCCCGAAATAAATGGTACCTCGTAAGCTTTGATAGAGGGTGTCATTATCACTGCTCAGTGCCACTGCCTCTTGAATCACTAAACATCGATCATCATCGATTGAATGCTGACTATCGTTGAGATAGACAATATGCTCTTTACGGATTGTTCTTTTAACTTCAAATGCGGTCAATGCTCTTCATAACTTGAAGTAACTTTTCTCGTCGGTAATCAATTAACATTGTTCTTCGTATGTTAAGTACTATTGTATGTTTTTTATCCGAAATAATTATAACCTTAACCATGCTGTTCAATAATTAACCACCCCATAATGAACTTTGCAAGAGCAGAACACTCACGAATAATATAACGTAATGATATTTAGTGCTTTCTGAACACAAAGTAAGCTAATTTCATGACGTGAATCACACCGCGTTATTAAAGTCGCTGCAATTGTTGTTATAGTCTTGAAGTTACATTTTGTTGCCTATAGTTTCTCTAAGATTTAATTTATTTACAGTAAATTAAATTTCAATTGCATTTTTTAACAATACTGAAGATTGAATATGCAAAACAAATCAAACCAAATGAACAAAAATTATGAATAATGATGACCCGAAGGAATTCATAGGTGCTGCCTTTATTTGTAAATCAGGCATTAGAGCTAAGGCTTGCGCTGAGCACATAAACTTGAAAACAGGAACTCACGAATATTCTTTTATAAAATGAAGAAAAATGTGTATGCCTTTTTTTTGAGTAATATGATGCTTAGGATATCAGTCGATGCGATAATATTCTCATTTCTGTGGTTTTACTTATCTGATGATACTATATTAAGTGGTATTACATACATGGCATTTAGGACTTTTGAGATATATTTAATGCCATTTAGTTCATATTTACCCGATAAATTTGGAAGAAAAACGGTATATAACTATTGTTACATTTCCGCTTTTATTTGTTGCTTACTTGCGTTAACTGCCTTGATTGTTCTTGAATCAACTTTGCAAATGATTGTATCAGTAGTTACATGTTTATTGTTAGGTGGTGTAGTGAGTATACTCCCAACAAACACAACATCTTTACTGCATGACAGGTATGGTAGTAGGTCTAAAGTTGCATTCAGGGTTGGATCTATTTTTGCGTCTTATAAAATATTTCTATCTCCGATAATAGGAATGCTAACTACTATATCTTTTGGTAGCTTAAATACGGTCATAATAAGTACTGTTCTTCTAAGTATTGCTTTTTTTATAAAAGAGTATGCATTAATAAATATACCTAATGTAAAATCACTTGACAGGGTAAAGTTTAGCGATACTTTTACGAGTTTGTTCAACTCATTATCAATAAAATACGAAAAGGTCTTTATTCCCACCTTAGCTGTGATTAATTTACTTATGACTCCATTTTTCATGGTTTCATTACCACACAATGCTGCAAATGGAATTTATCCAATTCCTGAGTTTGTTGTTTTGTTAGATATGCTTTTCGGATTAGGGGTATTCATTGCTAACAAATTTATTTCAAACAAAATTCCTGATAAGCAAGCAATTCTTATTGGGTTATTTTTATTAGCTCTTATGCTGTCGTTTGGTTCTGGAGATAACGTTTATATGGCACCTGCAATGTTGTTTTTAGGGGGGCTTGGGCTACCATTAATTGTTATAAACATAACTACTATTCGTGTAAATAACATACCGAAAGACAAAAAGTCCATGTATCTATCATCATTGACTTTTTGGAGCCTATTTTTAAATCCAATTTCAATTCTAATTATATCTTATATGTATAAGTACGATTTAACTAATAACGTTCAAAACGTTTATTTCTGTATTTCATTTTCGATTCTTGCTTATTTTTTTTACAATGCTTTTACATTTTCCACTGATGTTATAAATCAAGTTAAAGGACAAGAGAATGAAAAAAATAATTGATATCCTTTTAAACAGAAATACTGATAGTCACGGCCTACCATCTAACCCTTGTATAATAAAAGGTGGTGGTAGTGAGTTTAAAAATATAATATCTGTAAATGATATAGATGACTTTATTTCAGTTGATGGAGCAAGGCTACCGTATATAGCAATATCTAACACAAAGAAAAATATAGTCAGCTGACTGATGTGCCTTTTCAACAAAGAGAACTTGGATATTTTGACTCCTCTATTATTTTACAGGAGTTTTTAAATGGTAGCTCTATAATCATGAAGCACATTGACCGTAGGTTTCCAGCTGTTGCGGCACTTAAAAACAAAGTTATCGAGGAATTGTTTCCTTACACCGTCCAAGCCAATGCGTATTTAGCACCGAGTGACACCCAAGGTGTTCAAATACATGCAGACCCACATGCAACCCTTTTAATACAGTGTTCGGGAAAGAAGAGATGGCTTGTTTGGGGAGGGCTTTTGACGACACTCAAGAGTCTCTATTAGAATCTTTAGATTTAGACAAGAGAGTTAATGAGATAGCTAAAGGTCAACCTATTATTGATGAATTTGTTCATGAAGGTGATATTCTTTATATTCCTAAAGGTTATGTCCATACCCCATTTACTTCTGATACACACTCATTGCACTTAACTCTAGGTATTCAGACCAACTCCGAGAGTTCTTTGGCTTATACAGGAAAAAGTATACCAAATGACAATAATGTTAGCTATTCGTGCAAAGACTATATGCTCGCGCCATATTTTTTGCCTGAATGATTCACAAGCTAACAAGATACATTTAAATTATGTTGCGCCTTGTTCATAAACTTGGCTTTAATATCACGGAATAATATTCCTTCTAGCGTCACCTATAGACATTTTTAAAAAGCCAATCAAGACAGGAGTGGTAACTCTAATGCTGTTCACTTAAGGTGAGCGGCATTGTTTTTGCTAGAGTAGCGGCTTGGTTTCTTCTTCGCTACTATTTCTCGTCTATGTGTGGCGAACCGAGAACATTGAAGTAATCGCCATACAACCAAATCAGTTCACTTGCTTAAGAGTCGAATAAAACAATAACTAAAAAGTGAGGATAATAATATTGAATACTATAGATACGCGCAGAGAACCAGAACCTAACAAAACTTGTGAAAATAAAGGCAAGAAGGAATATAGCTCCGACAGTTTATTACTATCTTGCTTATAATTAATGGATTTTGGACTTTAACAATTGAAGAGTTTACACTTCAAAATAAAACGCTACTTTACTCCGTAAATATCGGTTTGGGTATGATACTTGTTGGGCTGTTGCTTTCTCGCTTGGTGTCATTTAATCGTGCTGCTTTGAACACGATAAAGCTAGATGAGAGTGACAAAGATAGCTTAGCTGCCAAACGTAGAAAATCAGGTTGGTCTGGCGAATATCGCTCAAAAATGATCTTTGGTTGATATTTAGCCAAAGTTGAATCCCGCCCTGTGGTAGGTATAACTACATGGACAAAGCGTTTAGCACGCTGTTTTTTACCGCGGGTATTGGGGCACTTCAGTTTCCAAAGCTACTGATGAAATCGCTACGATCTCACTTCTTTCTTACCTAATACTAGCTTTTAGTTTGGCTAAGAGTCGACATATTGAAAGACTGGAACGCTATAAAGGACGTATATATATGTCTTTATTGTATGGTTAAAAACTCCTGTGTTTCTGACTATCGCAGTGTTTTTAGTGTTAATTGCTACAGGCATGTTAACCCCAAACACGCTTGATGGTTTTTCATTAAAAGATCTGTTGGGCTTTTAGCACACACATAACAAGTAAGGATTAAGTGTTGCGTAGCCAACGTTAAATCCCAAGTGTTGAACAAGCCCGAGCCTCTGTATAAGTAAATTGTGTGATATGCTCTAGAGGGGTGGCAGCCTTGATGCTTTTCTCAAGGCGAGTTCGGTGTTCGTAAGGCAGAGGGGGCGCTACATCATCTGGTGTGTCATGCATGCCATTTTTGCTATTTGCCATACCTATAGTTATTCATGACATTGCTAATGTAAGTTTTCGCGAAACTCATTTCTGTCCACAAACGAGCTAGCTTTCATAGCTAGCTCATTGTGATCACCGAACGACTCTGTCGCATCTTAACTACCCAACAGAAACGTAGCGATAAAACCCATTGTTATGATTAATAGTTAAGGCATCAAGCAACCCAATCGGGGGAACAATTGGGTTGCTTGATATTAGGCGTTTAACACCTTCTGATTGTTTGAGTGCCAATCAAAATAGGAGTTGTTACAACCATAGTTTCTTGCTGAGCCTTTTACAATTTTGATCGTATTATCTGATGACTCTGAAAACGTAAATGGCTTGGTTGATTCACTATACCAATGTTTATCACCTTGTTGAAAAGTAAGGCGAAAGTTCACAATTTGTAAGGCATCGTTAATTTGATAAAAGCCCTGATCTTCGGTGGTGACTGAGGTCTGTATTTTGCTTGCTTTATCGTTATAAACAAAACCTGTGGTATGAATCTCGTAATGGTTACCTGTTCGCATAATGTTGAGTTTTCCATTTATTGCGATTTCAGCAGTATTGATATCAATCGGGCAGCGAAAGTTTTTTCTTGTTGGTGTTTTATTAATACACTTTTTTGCCTGCTCTAGAATAGTTTGGTTTATATCAAGTTCTAACTTTGATTGCAGTGTTTTTTCTTGCTTAGAAAAATGCGCAATATTAGCCGTCGGTTGTTCGGATTTATTGTAATAAAAGCAACAAATCGTAATTAGTGCTACTGCGCCTATAAGTCTATATTTCTTCATAATTATGTAATTGACTGTTGTTTTATTGCAGACGATAAACGAGGTGTCGAGGGCTGTAAATAGACTTGAACAAGGGCAAAGCGAGTATCACAAAGAAATGACAAACGTGAATCGAATATGAAGACGAAGATAGTCATTGTTAAGTTTTTGGCGAGGGGAAGAGAAACTAAGGCGGCGTAATTAACACGGAGATTAATATCCTTATACTGATAAAAAAACAATATACAGTAACCGATAATAGAATTAGCGTTCTGTGAATAACTTGTGGTATTCAATGTTTTAATAATAGTGGTTTTTTGGTTATTTATTTCTTATGGTATGTGAGTGTTTTACAAATTAAGTACGGCTTTTAAATAATTACCTTTAACAAGCTACGCTTAAATCTGAGGGTTATATTTATTTAAGTGTGGGGTGAATATGGGGCTGTGGTTATACCTACAACGGATTACGGTAAAATATTTCTCTCAACTAACTGGGCGAAATATTGCAGTTATCACGGGTTTATACATCGCAATAAGTTGGTTACTACTGTTTCTTGTGGGTGAAAAACAATTAAGTCGTTCTTTCTCCACTTTCTTTTATTACTTAGTCGTAACCGCTTCTACTGTGGGCTACGGCGATCATTCTCCTGAAACCGCACTCGGTAAATGGGTGGCTGCGCTATTTATTATTCCGGGTGGTTTAGGGCTATTTGCGATTGTTGTTGGCCGGATAGCAACCTTGTTCGTGAGTGTTTGGCGACGTGGCATGTTAGGAAAAAGGAGTCTTGAAATGGAGCAGCATATTTTACTGTTGGGGTGGAATGAAAATCGAACGCTTAGCATGTTACGAATGTTACTACATGAAGAAGCAGGGCGTCGGACGATTGTGTTATGTACGCGTTCTGAAATCGAAAACCCTATGCCTGATAAGATAGAATTTGTCCGTGTCACTAGCTATACCAATGCCGAGGAAATGGCGCGTGCCAGTATAGATAAAGCCAGTTGTATTATTGTTGATGCGCTACATGATGACGTAACCTTAACTGCAGCATTATTTGCCGCAGGTCGTAATCCAAGTGCACATTTACTGGCTTATTTTGATGACGAGGGGCTGAGCGATTTATTAAAGCTTCATTGTCCTAATGCGGAATGTATTCCTTCGGTTGCGATTGAAATGATTGCTAAATCAGCGGTTGATCCGGGGTCGAGTGTGCTTCATCAAGAGCTATTAAGTACGGATAAAGGGATGACTCAATATGCGATTGATTACCCTTCAACACAACAACCAGCGACCTTTGCGTTATTGTTTGAGCATTTTAAATATCAGCACGATGCTATCCTTATTGCCTATGACGATGGTAAGGGGATTCAAGTCAATCCACCATTAAACCAATCTATTACTCCTGCTACTCGTCTATTTTATATTGCGGATGAACGTGTTGATGATATGACGTGGCCAGAGCCAGCATCTTGATGACTCATTGTTGTGCAACGACGCATTATGTTGGTGCTGTGGGTGATTACGGTAGAAATTAAAAAGTAAAGGGGTGGCAATTAACTCACTGTTATCTAATAGTAATTTCTTGTTTTTTTAGGTTGGCATACTCACTGCATTAATCTTATTGCACATTCACTATTTCGTTAAGCATTGGCGCTTATCTCTTCTCGGGATAAGCGTTTTTTTTATTTCAGTGGCAGTGCGATATTGTTAAGGGGAAGGGATGATTAGCCAAGGAATTAAATCAGCATGTCCATATTGCGGTGTTGGCTGTGGCGTTGTAACAAAGCAGTCTGAGATTATTGGTGATGTATCTCACCCAACAAATCGTGGTGCACTTTGTGTAAAAGGTTCGTCACTCGTAGCCAGTATGAGCCAACCTAATCGCTTGTTATATCCTCAAATTAAAGGAAAGGTTGTCGAGTGGGATCAGGCAACCAGTCAAATAGCTGAAACCATTAGCCGTGTGATAGCAGAATCCGGTCCTGAAGCCATTGGTATGTACTTATCTGGTCAGTTATTGACGGAAGATTATTATGTTGCCAACAAATTAATGAAAGGCTTTATTGGTAGTAGCCATGTCGATACAAACTCTCGGTTATGTATGGCTTCTGCTGTTGCTGCACATAACCGAGCATTCGGTGAAGATATTGTTGCTACCAATTATAGCGATTTAGACAACACCGACTTAATTGTGCTGGTGGGTTCTAATTTAGCGTGGACTCACCCCATTGTTTTTAAACGTATCCAACAAGCAAAAAAACAAAATCCATTATTAAAAATAGTGGTGATAGATCCACGTAAAACGGTAACAGCAGAGCAGGCGGATTTACATTTAGCGTTGGCCAATGATACTGATATTGATATTTACAATGGATTAATTCGTTACCTTATAGAAAACAACGCTATTGATCGTGATTTTATTGCTCAGGTAACTGAAGGTTTTGATGCATTACAGCAAGAGGTAATGAAAGATAAATATTCATTGCTTGAAGTAAGTAAAAGTAGTGGCATTGCGATTGAGCAACTAGCAACATTTTACCAATGGATGAAGGAAGCGCCGCGTGCTGTAACTGTATTTTGCCAAGGGGTGAATCAAGCAAGTTGTGGCACAGATAAAGCCAATAGTATTATTAATAGTCATTTAGTTAGTGGAAAAATGGCCAAACAAGGTTGTGGTCCTTTTTCTATAACAGGCCAGCCTAATGCGATGGGAGGAAGAGAAGTTGGCGGGCTTGCTAATCAACTCGCCGTTCATCGTGGCTTTGATGATATTTCAATTTCGCAAGTTAAAGCGTTTTGGCAAGCGCCTAATATCGCAACAACGGCAGGGCATAAAGCGGTCGATTTATTTAAAAGCGTAGAAAACGGTGATATCCGCGTGTTGTGGATCATGGCAACTAACCCCGTGATATCAATGCCAGATAACGAGCAAGTACGCCGAGCATTAGAAAAGTGTGAATATGTGATTGTCTCTGATATTACACCTGAATCAGATACAGCAGCGTATGCAGATTGCTTATTACCAGCAGCGGCATGGGGTGAAAAATCAGGCATGGTAACAAACTCAGAGCGTATGATGAGTCGACAGCGGGCATTTACCGCAATGCCAGGTGAGGTTAAAGCCGATTGGCAAATGATTTGTGATGTGGCGAAGCAGTTAGGTTTTAGTAAAGCGTTTGATTATCAATCAGAAGCTGATATTTTTCGTGAACATGCCGCCTTGAGTGGTATTAACAATAGCACTGACTTGTTATTTGATATTTCATGTTTAGCATTGATTAGCGATGATGATTATCAAACGTGGCAGCCGCAGCAATGGCCTCTCAATGCGACCAGTAATGGCGTATTTGAACAACACAATGACCTTCCTTTATTTTCGACTCCAACCAGAAAAGCCCAATTAGTCGTCACGCCTTCAGCAAGTGAAAACCCGTCGTCAAATGTGATGTTAGCACAAGATGCCTCTCAATCGATCTTCTGGCTTAACACTGGTCGACAACGTGATCAATGGCATACCATGACACGAACTGGGCATGTTCCAGTATTGGCACAGTCTGAAGTCGAGCCGAGTCTTTATATTCATCCAACCAGTGCTAAACATGTTGGGTTAGTGGATGGTGACTTTGTTTGTATTGAATCGCTTGAGAGCTATCAAGATTTGAATAAACATCTTGCTCGGGTTGTTTTTGATTCGACACTTAGCCAGCAGCAAGTGTTTATGTCTATGCACTGGGCTGGGAAATACGGTGCAAAATCGGCTATCAATCAAAGTGTGATTGTGGCTTGTGATCCTATATCCGGTCAGCCTAGTTTTAAGTCCGCACAAGTAAAACTAACACCGATCTCGATGGAATTTCATGGCGTGTCATTAGGGGATATTCCGGCACAATTGGACTATGAATATGCCAGTTTCCAAACGTATCAGAATGAACATTATCAGCAGAAAGGGATCTGGCGATATGCAGGTAAGACTTGCTTAGACAAAACGGTGCTATTGCGATCTTTAGCTGGATCGAAACAACAGTATTTATTAGTAGAACAAAAGTGGGGATTTGCCTTAGTGCAGTTAGCCAAGGTAATTAACCTTGATGTTAAATTGAATACTACGGCGATCCATCTTTTTAGTGATCAGCCAATTAATGTTGATATGACGACACTGATTAACTGTGTTAATCAACCCTTTGTGATGACGGATGTGCTAGAAGCCTTAGGTTGTCAGCATAGTAAGCAAACGCTTGTCTGTAGTTGTTTCCAAATTACGGATCTGATGATTGAACAAGCCATTGTTACCAATAACATCACATCATTATCCGATCTTACTAAGCAATTAAAATGCGGTACTAATTGTGGTACTTGCCTACCTCAAGTTGAACGACATTTTTCAGAAAGTCAGCAACTTATTCCAACTGTTCAATTATAAATGAAGGATGAAATCATGGATGATTTTTCAACAATCAAACGAACCGCTAAACAAGTCTTAAAAAGCCGATTCCAGCCTCATGACGATCAGGGGTATAAAAAGGTACTGAGGCCACTTTCATCTGCAAGTCGTAAGCATGATAGCGGGTTTGTAAGTTTAGTGGGAGCTGGCCCGAGCGACCCTGATTTATTAACGATAAAAGCATTGCGCGCACTTGAGCATGCCGATGTTGTCGTTTATGACCGTTTAGTCAGCCAAGATATTATTGCGTTAGCCAACCCTGAAGCTATTCATATTTATGTAGGTAAGCGTTGTGGTAAACCGAGTTTATCGCAAGAGGAAATTAATCAGATATTGATATCAGAAGCACATAAAGGGCAGTACGTGGTGAGAATTAAAGGGGGCGATCCTTTGATCTTTGGGCGAGGGGGAGAGGAAGCGTTAGCCTTGGTGGATGCAAATATTAATTATGAGTTCATTCCAGGTATTACTGCCGCGATTGGTTGCGCAGCTTCTGCTGGTATTCCTCTTACTCATCGTGAAGTTTCGCGTTCCGTTACCTTAGTCACAGGACATGTAGCAACAGGGGCTTTTAATGCGTGGTCGCAACTTGTCGCGAATGGGCAAACCTTAGTGTTTTATATGGGACTAGAGAAGGCACAACAGATACAAAACCAATTGATTGAGGCCAAGTTAAATGAAGAGACGCCTGTTGCCGTGATCTGTCATGGCTGCTCTGTTAATCAAGCTGTCTATATTGAACAACTGAAAGGACTCGCGTCATTAGCAGAGGATCTTAAAGGCGAATCCCCCGCCTTGATCATCATCGGTGATGTGGTAGCACTACGTGAGCAATTACAGCGCACAGCAAGGCAATTAACTGAGCAAGTGTGTTTGCTTTAAGGGGCTGATTTTAATAAATAGGTTTATTTATAGTTTTGTTTTTAGAGTTGGCAGTCTAATTGCAGTGTACGTAATAGGAAAATAACCACTTGTATAGAAAGATGTTGTTATCAAGGAAAGATTATGCCAGTTATCCCTATTATTATTTGCAGCGACAGCCAAGAAGAACAAAGCAAAATAGCGCAGCGTGTTGCCATTGATCTCCGCGTTGTTATCGAGGTTAAGTTTAATCAATTAGCTGGGATGTTATCGCAATATCCTGACGCTACTATTGTGACTTCATGGCTACAGCCTTGTGCTGAATTAAAAGAGATCATTAAACTCACTTCTTTAAATAGTACGCCGCTTATTGTTTTTATTCGTAAATTTAATATTAATACTTTCAATATATTACCAGATCCTGAAGGGTATTTATTACTGCCATCAACGGTTGACTGCGAGTTTGAAACGTGGATTGGGCGAGCAAAACAAGTGCGTGATAAGCAAATAAAACTGACGCAGGAAATTGCAGATTTAGAGCAAAAAATCATGGATAAAAAATGGATCGATAAAGCGAAAGGCTTACTCCAAAAGCACCATGGTCTTAATGAAAATCAAGCTCATGACGCACTACGAAAAGCGGCGATGGATAATGGTTTGCCGATGGTGAAAATAGCGAGAAACTTAATCTCAACATTACAGAAAACCGAACAATATTAGCTTTATTTACTTTGTTATCTGTTACTTATCTGGTGCGACCTGCACCATATTAAGGCAAATATAAATAAAACAAATAATCGAAATATCGTAACTAGCTGTTTTTAATGTTTTTTACGATTTTAAAAAAATTGGCATAAATGATGGATTAATTAATGTGTAAGTTGTGCAAGCGCATCACTTACACAAAATTTTTGGTCGCACTTGAATAACCGACGAGAGCGATAAAAATCCATAGCTACCATGAAGGTACTTGGGATGGCACCGAAGCCACTGTTTCTTAACCGAAGCAGTGGCTTTTATTTTTTAAGTTGGGTAGGAAATATTATGGCTATAAAAGGACTCATGCAGCTCATCAAAAAATCGTACGGCGTCAGTTTATCTGCTTTGCTGTTTGGAGCGCTAACGGTCAATGCATCGCCATTGGTGTTAGGCGAGCCTGAGAAAGAAGAACTAAAACTAGGCTTTATTAAACTTACGGATATGGCACCGCTAGCTATTGCTTATGAGAAGGGCTATTTCGAAGACGAAGGCTTGTATGTCTCACTGGAAGCGCAAGCAAATTGGAAGGTGCTACTGGATCGCGTGATTGATGGTGAGTTAGATGGCGCGCATATGCTGGCTGGTCAACCTCTCGGTGCAACAATCGGTATTGGTACCAAAGCACCGATTATTACGGCATTTAGCATGGATCTAAATGGTAATGCGATCACTGTTTCCAATGAAGTATGGCAACAAATTAAGCCACAATTACCGGTTGATGAGAATGGAAAAGTTATCCATCCGATTAAAGCTGAAGCGTTAAAGCCTGTATTGGAACATTACAAAGATACCGGAAAGCCATTTCAAATGGGTATGGTTTTCCCGGTATCAACCCATAACTACGAATTACGTTATTGGTTAGCAGCCGCTGGGATCAATCCTGGGTTTTATGCCCCTGAAAAAGGCGATAACAGTGGGCAACGTGAGGCTGAAATCTTACTGAATGTCACTCCACCACCGCAAATGCCAGCCACGATGGAAGCAGGAACAATTCAAGGATATAGCGTTGGTGAACCTTGGAACCAACAAGCGGTAGCGAAAAAAATTGGGGTACCGATCATTGCAGATAATGATATTTGGAAGAATAACCCAGAGAAAGTCTTTGGTGTAACGGAATCATGGGCGAAAGAAAACCCTAATACGCATATTCGATTAGTTAAAGCCTTAATTCGTGCGGCAGCGTGGCTTGATCATAATGGCAATGAGAATCGTGCCGAGGCTTCAAAGATACTTGCTCGTAGTGAATATGTAGGGGCTGATGAAAAGGTAATAGCGAATAGCATGACAGGGAGCTTTGAATATGAGGCTGGTGATATTAGACCTGCACCCGATTTCAACGTGTTCTTTCGTTATAACGCGACTTACCCTTACTACAGTGATGCTGTTTGGTCATTAACCCAAATGCGTCGCTGGGGACAAATACCACAAGCAAAACCTGATAGCTGGTATATCGATATCGCCAAACAAGTTTATCGTCCTGATATTTATCGATTAGCAGTTAATGCCCTGATTTCAGATGGCCTTATGAAGCAATCAGATTTTTCAGACGTCGATAATGAAACGGGTTTCCGCCCTCCACATAATCATTTCATTGACAATATTACCTATGACGGACGTAGCCCGAATGCGTATCTCGAGCAATTTTCGATTGGCTTAAAAGGCGATCAGCAGATCTAAGGAGAGATCATGTCAGCAACGATTAGTTTTCTTAAACAATTACCCGAGCAAAAAGTCATGTTAAAACGCTCATCCGAATGGTTACTACCAGTATTAGGCGTCTTGTTTTTTGTTGTGATTTGGCACTTTTCGGCACTACAAGTGAAAACATCACTTGGTTCATTACCGGGACCGGTTCAAACCGCTGAACAATTTGTGTTACTGGTTGAAGATCATCTGCAAGAGAGAGAAAAAGAACAGGCTTTCTATGAGCGTCAGGAAGTACGTAATGCTAAAAAATTAGCCGCTGATCCTGATGCCAATATCAAAGTGCGTGCTTACACGGGTAAAGCGACATTCTTTGATCAAATAGTTACCAGTTTAGTGACCGTTGCTTGTGGCTTTATTTTAGCATCCGTTATTGCGATCCCATTGGGGTTAGTGCTGGGACTCAATCACAAGTTATACATGGCGTTTAACCCTATTATTCAATTATTAAAACCTGTTTCACCATTGGCATGGTTGCCGTTAGTGACCATGGTAGTAAGTGCAAGTTACGTAACGAAAGATCCGTTAGTCGCAAAATCCTTTCTTAATTCAATGCTTACCGTCACCTTATGCAGTTTATGGCCAACCTTAATTAATACGGCCGTTGGCGTAACGAATGTTGATAAAGATTTAGTCAATGTGAGTCGAGTATTGCGTTTATCTTATTGGCAGCATATTAGAACGATTGTTTTGCCCTCTGCCATTCCGATGATTTTTACCGGCTTAAGATTATCAATTGGTATCGCATGGATGGTACTTATTGCCGCAGAAATGCTCGCGCAAAATCCGGGATTAGGCAAGTTTGTATGGGACGAGTTTCAAAATGGCAGTGCAGCATCGTTAAGCCGAATCATGGTTGCGGTGGTGATGATTGGTTTTATTGGCTTAATGCTCGATAGATTAATGCTCATGATCCAAAAGCGTGTTTCATGGGATAAGCAGCAAGTGTTGCGATAAGGCGAAAAAGGAGAAGTAAGATGCAAAAACCATTACTTGAGTTAACTCAATTAGGGATGCGTTACCCTGTCGCAACGGGCGAATTTGTTGCTTTGAAAGACGTTAATCTAACCGTCAATAAAGGAGAGTTTATCTCCTTAATTGGACATTCTGGTTGTGGTAAATCAACCGTGCTTGATTTAATCGCAGGTCTTCAGATGCCAACTGATGGTGGGGTTATTGTCAGTAATAAAGAAGTTGCAGGGCCGGGGCCAGATAGGGCGGTCGTCTTTCAGCATCACGCTTTATTACCGTGGTTAACGGTTTATCAAAATGTTGAGTTAGCGCTTAAACAGGTCGCGATACATCAAAAACAGAAAGTGAGTAAGACTTTGCTTAATCAGCAAGTGATGCACTATTTAGAGTTGGTGCAAATGACCCATGCCAGTGACAAAAAGCCTGATGAAATTTCTGGTGGTATGAAACAGCGGGTAGGGATTGCTCGTGCTTTAGCAATGCAGCCCAATGTTTTACTGATGGATGAGCCATTTGGTGCTTTAGATGCACTGACAAGAGCACATCTGCAAGATGCCTTAATGGCAATTCAAGCTGAGCTTAATAATACCATTATTATGATCACCCACGATGTCGATGAAGCCGTGCTGTTATCTGATCGTATTGTGATGATGTCAAATGGTCCTGCAGCCACAATCGGTCAAGTATTAGCAGTTGATCTACCTCGTCCTAGAAATCGTGTTTCTCTCGCAAATAACGAACGGTATCAATATCTACGTCAGCAAGTTTTACAGTTTTTATATGAGAAGCACTGCAAAGTTAAGCCAATGACTCAGCCAAGAACGCAAGAAGTCGCGTAAGGAGGCAATATGAACAACGGAATGGATAAACAACATCTTATTGTAATTGGTAACGGCATGGTGGGGCATCACTTTATCGATCAATTAGTCGATAAAGGCGGTTTAGCACACTATTGCATTACGGTTATTGGCGAAGAGTCGGTAGCGGCTTACGATCGGGTGCAATTATCAGCGATGTTTGCTGATAAATCTCAACAAGATCTTATGTTGGGTGATGTGTCGTGGTATCAAAACCAAGGTATAGATTTACGGTTAGGGCAACAAGTTGTTGAGATCAATCGCGCGCAGCAAACGGTAAATATTCGTGATGTGGTTACCTCTGAGCTGATTTGCTTAGATTATGACAAATTAGTGTTAGCGACAGGCTCAACACCATTTGTTCCGCCGATTAAAGGCAACGATCGTCAGAATTGCTTTGTTTATCGCACAATTGATGATCTTGCGGCGATAAAGAATGCCTGTTCACAAGCCAAAACTGGCGCTGTTATTGGCGGTGGGTTACTTGGGCTTGAAGCGGCAAATGCCTTACGTTTATTAGGGTTAGAAACCCATGTCGTTGAGTTTGCTCCTCGGCTAATGCCTGTTCAGTTAGATGATTTAGCCGGTGATTTACTGGCAAAGAAAATCACTGAATTAGGTGTTCATATCCACACCGATATGCGTACAGAAAAAATCACTGATGGGGAAACCGCGACTCATCGTTTATGGTTTGAAAATGATACGCCATTAGATGTCGATGTGATTGTTTTTTCAGCAGGGATAAGACCGCAAGACACCCTTGCTCGCCAATGTGAATTAGAAATTGGCGAACGTGGCGGTATTGTGATTGACGATACCTGCTTGACCAGTGATGCGAATATTTACGCGATTGGTGAATGTGCGTTATGGCAAGCTCGAATTTTTGGTCTTGTTGCACCAGGTTATAGCATGGCGCGTACTGTTGCTTCGCAATTAGTTAGCGAGACAGAGGCCAAGTTTGTTGGTGCGGATATGAGCACCAAATTGAAACTACTAGGCGTTGAAGTGGCTTCTATCGGCGATGCACAGATGCGCACTGAAGGGGCCAAGGAAGTTGTATTGCAAGACAGTGCTGGTGGACGTTATAAGAAGCTCGTTGTGAATGCTGACAGCACGAAAATTCTTGGCGCTATTTTAGTGGGTGATAGCAGCGATTATGACGCCTTATTACAATGTTATTTAAATCAAACAGTATTAACCGAGCACCCCGCACAACTGTTATTTGATACCTCAATGTTAGCGCCATCTACTGATGAAAATAGTGTGGTTTGTTCATGTCATAACGTTACTCGAGGCGCATTAATCAGCCAAGTACAGCAGGGTTGTCACGAACTTGGTGAAATTAAACAAGTGACGAAAGCGGGTACAGGGTGTGGCGGCTGCAGCTCCATGGTTAAACAGATTGTTGATGAACAATTAGCAAGCATGGGAATGGAAGTAAACAACCATGTTTGCCAGCACTTTTCTTATACTCGTCAAGAGCTTTTCCATTTATGCCAAGTGGAAAAAATTCAAGATTTTGAAACCTTACTCGCTACTCATGGGAAAGGGTTAGGCTGTGATATTTGTAAGCCAACAGCAGCATCAATCTTTGCTTCATTATGGAATGAGCATGTTCTCGAATCACCTTATCAACCACTGCAAGATTCTAACGATGCCTTTCTTGCAAATATTCAAAAGGATGGCAGCTATTCAGTTGTGCCTCGGGTCCCCGGTGGTGAAATTACCCCCGATAAATTAATCACCCTTGGTGAAGTGGCCAAAAAATACGATTTATATACCAAAATCACAGGTGGACAACGGGTTGATTTATTTGGCGCACAACTATCACAATTGCCTGATATATGGGCTGAGTTGATTGAGGCTGGATTTGAAACGGGTCATGCCTATGGCAAATCATTACGAACCGTTAAATCTTGCGTGGGGTCAACGTGGTGCCGCTATGGGGTTGATGATTCAATGGCACTCTCGATTGAATTAGAAAATCGTTATAAAGGGTTACGCTCACCGCATAAATTGAAATTTGCTGTCTCAGGTTGTACCCGAGAATGTGCAGAAGCACAAAGTAAAGACATTGGTATTATTGCAACAGAGCAGGGCTGGAACCTTTATGTTGGCGGTAATGGTGGTATGCGTCCACGTCATGGTGATCTATTTGCTGTTGACTTAGATAAACCCACCTTGATTGCTTATATCGATAGAATTTTAATGTTTTATGTAAAAACAGCTGATCGTCTACAACGAACATCAGTATGGCTAGAAAATTTAGAAGGTGGGCTCGATTATCTTAAACAAGTGGTTATTGAAGATAAACTTGCTATCAACATCTCATTAGAAAAGCAAATGGAACATGTGATTAATAGTTATCAATGTGAATGGAAAACAACTTTATCATCAGAGCAAAAACTGCATCGTTTTCGTCAGTTTATTAATCTTAAAGATGAAGAAATATCCTTACCATATCAACGTATTAGAGGCCAGCGTATCCCTGTTAAGGAGGAATTATGAGTGATGTGACGGAAATACCTCAATCAATAAAATCAGATCTTCGTTGGGTTAAGATCTGCCATAAAGATGATTTAGTTCCTGACTCAGGTATTGCTGCCTTAGTTAATCAACAACAAATTGCGCTGTATTACTTACCTAAACAAAATAATGCAGTCTATGCCGTTGATAATTGGGATCCTATTGCCAAAGCTTATGTCATGAGTCGCGGTATTGTTGGTGATCAAGATGGTGTGTTATGTGTCGCCTCACCATTATTGAAACAACATTATGATCTGGCGACAGGAAAGTGCTTAGAAGTGCCAGAGCATATCCTTGGTACATGGAAAACCCGTTGGAACAATAACGAGTTATGGCTTTATACAGGCTAGTGAGCCTATCGTTATTGCAGTACGCTTTTGTCTAAATATAAAAATGCCGTTAGTAGGTAAACTATTAACGGCATTTTTGATCTAGAAGTTAACGCACAGTTATTTATTCAATTGTGCTTTTGCTTCTTCAACTTTTGAAAAGTCTAAACCAAGCTCTTCTACTGCTTCTTTGATTAATGCTGGATTCTGCATTACCTGCGCCATCAATTGTTGCAGCTTATCTTGTGGTAAGCCTAACTGACTAATTGTTGTCATTGCTGCAAGAGGGTTTTGCGTCAATGTCTGAAAAATCTCATTAATTTGGGAATCGCTGATATTGTTCTCTTTCAACAGGGCAATAATTGGGTTCATCACATGACCTTTTAGGACTAAATACAATAGACAATTAGTTTAACACTAGCTTTTCGTTGTGAGTACTGAGAAATGATGCTTACTTGGAGGGGAAGAAGTATTGTTAATTACCCATAAAGAATAAGTGATTAAATTTGTTACTTATATATCTATGGGTTATAACTTTTACATAACCTTTACATACGAATTATCAAATAGTTATATGATAGCGTAAAATTGCTCTGATGCTTATAAATAGGATTAATGATGTTTGTACCGAAAATCGCTATTCGACACTGTATTTTATTATTTGTTTGTTTATTAACAGTAGGAGGGTGTGCAAACTCAGGTAATACGACATCAACAAAACCTGTTTTGAGCTATAAGCACCATAGTGAATACGGTAAAGCATCGTATTACGCAAATAAATATCAAGGGCGCAAGACAGCAAGCGGGCAGCACTTTGATCAAAATAAACCAACAGCAGCACATAGAACATTACCTTTTGGTACCAAAGTTAAAGTAACTAATTTAGCAAATAGTAAAAGTGTTGTTGTGACAGTAAATGATCGCGGCCCATTCACAAAAGGGCGAGTAATAGATTTATCCCGTTCAGCTTTTAGTGCGATCGGAAATACAGCGTCAGGTGTACTTAAGGTAAAAGTTGAGACATTAAATTAACCTGTATTAGTTTATCGCCATGACGATGATTGAAAGGATATTAGATGATTTTAGAAACACTTCACCAGTCGGTACAAACCGTCTTTGCTAATAAAATACGGTTAGTAAAGGCATTACTCATTCCATTTATAGTGACGTATTTATTACGTTCATTAAAAGTATCAATGGCAGGTATTGAGGTATATGAGGAAGCGATTATATTTGTCCTAAATATAGCAATTTTCCTAGTTTCTTCCATTATCTGTCTACGAACTCAGCAAATACTAGACAGCCATGGTACAGACGATACCCGCTTTTCTAATTGGAGAGGTATCAGTTTTGATGTCCAGCAGCGTCACTATACGGCTTATTTATTCCTACTATTTGGATTGTTATATGCTATCTGGGCTGTTTTTAAAGTAGATTATGATTGGGTAAATAACGGCGTACTGTATTGTATATTGTTACTATTAGGCTGTGCAGGTTGGGTGATTTTTTCTCGTCTATCTTTTGTTTTACCTGCTATTGCTGCGGGGAAAAAAGCGTCTTTTAAAGATGCACTAGAGCTGACTAAGCATAAAAGGTTATATGCCTTTGTGATTGCCGGACTGCTACCTGTAGCATTTTATATGTTGTTTATCGGTCTACCCATTTTCTTATTATTTGCTAACCCTAACTTTGCGATGAGCCTAAAATTTATTAATGTGTTTATCTGGGGAGTTATTGTTATTGCAATTCCATTTATTATTGCGGCAGTTGAAGCTACGGCTTATCGTGCTTTAATGGATAATTCAGAAGCAACCGAAATTTCTAGCGTAGAATAAATGCAAATCTTAGAGATATAAAAAGAGCGCTGATGCGCTCTTTTTTGTTTTTGTAATCGATTAGAGGTCGTCGTCGAAATCGCCAAAGCCACTGTCGTCGCCAAAGCCACTGTCGCCACCACCAAAACCATTGTTAGCGAATGTATCATCGTCACCAAAGCCGCTGTCATCACCGCCAAAACCTGAATCGCCAAAACCTTGGTTATCATCAAAGCCTGAGTTACCAAATCCACCAGTGTAATCAGAGCTAAAGTTATTAGCTGTGTCGTCTAAGAAGCTGCTACCGCCTTGGTCGTCAAACGCTGGGTTTGCAACATCCGCCTCTGGTACAGCCTGATCTGCAGATGCTGTATCAGGTGCCGCATCTTGGGTTGTATCAGTTGCATCGGCTGCTGGCGCTGGATCGGCTGCTGCTGTATCTGCTGGCTGATCGTGATCAAATAGCATGTTACTAATTACGCTACCTGCAACCATACCTGCAGCAACACCTGCCGCTGTTTGCATAAACCCACCAAATGCACTTGGTTGGCGAGCAGGTGGTTGTGGTGGCTGAGGAGCAGGACGAGAGCCACCAAACATACGACTTAACGAGCCACGGTTTGATTCTTCTTTATAGTACTCAGCATTTTTTTCTAAATAGTCGTTCTTTTCTTTTAGCTGCTTTAATGCCATTTCTTGTACTAGAACAGCTTGAGTAAGTTTGTAAATAGCATCAGGCTGAGATGCTATTTCATCGGCAATGAATTTTTCAGCATCTGCATCTTTTTTGCTTTCTGGGCTTTGTTTGAGCTTAGTAGCAACACTTTGAATAAGATCTTTTTCTTGTGGAGTCATGGTTTTTACCTTCTCAATACCCTATGTGCAGGGATAGCTTAGTTGCATAGCTGACTCTGAAATAAAAAGAATCAACCTTGCTTTATAGGTTAGTTCGTTACTGCATTATTCACATTATTAACTTGAACAGTAGCTGAACATACTAGTACAAGTCTTAAATCTAAATAAAATGCCCAGATAATGTATTACGAAAGTTGTAACACATCTACTCTTCGCCACAAAAATAGGGACGATTATTGTTACTATCTGTAAATGAGGGCTGCAATGTGAAATATCAATACAGTTATAGTTTAGAACAGCATAAAATCAAAACTATGCTGTTGGTATGATGTGTATGTCTGTTGTTAGCGTAAGATATTATTATCGTGTCGCCAGTCCATAATTGTCCATTCATTCATTTGTGCGTGAAGCGCAAGAGAAGGATCCGGGTTAACAGCAAAAGGCTTTTGAACGAATTTAAGTAAAGGCAAGTCGTTGATGGAGTCACTATAGCCGTAATAGTGACGATAATATTGTGATTGTTCTGCTAGCCATGATTCAAGACGTGTAATTTTACCTTCGCGATAGCTGAGAACACCACATGTTTTCCCTGTATATACACCGTTAATCGTTTCTAAATTAATAGCGATGCAATGAGAGATGCCGAGTTTCTCCGCAATTGGTTTTACGAGATGTTCAGATGAAGCAGAGACAATTATGATTTCATCTCCGCGCTTTTTATGCCATTCAATTCGCTTAATGGCATCAGAATAAACGGCAGGTGAAATGTATTCTTCAATAAAACGTGTAACGAGAGCAGATATTTCTTGTTCTGTTTTTCCTACTAAAGGAGCCAATGTTTTATCCATATAGCTCTCCATATCAAGCTTACCTTTTTGGTAAGCTTGCATCATTTCAGCTTCTTGTTGCTCTAACGATGATGAAGCAAGTTGGTTGTTAACGAGAAATGTTGTCCAAAGGCTAGCTGAATCTGCTGCGATAAGTGTTTCATCAAGATCAAAAATGGCCAAACAAGGGCGAATGTTGCGCTCAAGATTAAGTGACAAATCTCATTCCTTACTAGTTAGTTATCACGATAAATTGCTGACTGAGGGTAGGGAGCTAGCGTGACATTTTTGTGTCGTAATCATGTAATTTTTACTAATTCATGATCACGACAGCTAAATGTAAACGGAAAGTATTGAGAGAGCAGATAAGATTAAGCGATGCTTTCTTGAATGAGCTGTTCATTTAGGTATTTACAACTGTGATGTTTGGTTGTTTGATCATCAAACTCTTTCTTGATGTTAAAAGGCGTTCCTTTTGCAAAGTGCCAAAAGTACTTTTCGAGCTCTTTATTAAACTGGCTCTCAGTACAACCGGTGACAGGTGAAAAAAAAGTAAAGGTTGTTATGTCGTCTTGGCCTGAATTAACAAAACTTCGCTCAAAGCCATTATACCCAAATGCTTTAACATTAGGGGTGGGTAAACCACCGGGTACTAAGTGCGCTGGAACTGTGATTGTTACGCTAGTCATGCTCATCATGTCATCTCCATTGCGTCTTGATGATAATTATACTCTACAGAAAAAGATTGTATTTCACTATAAAAATTACATTACTCAATTATTCCCATAACGTATTGATATATAAAGTGATGATGGGACAGTACTTTTTTTGTGATTAATATATCTATTTTTAATAAAGGAACAGTAATTACGGTTAAATTGTTTAAGTTAGATCTAGATAATTACACTAAATAAAGGGATTTATGAAATATTCAACACTTTCTTCTTCACTAATGCTGCTACTCGCATCTACATCATTTAGCGCTCATGCAAATGAAAATAAAGAATCTCAAACCACCATTTTCTATGGTGGTCCGGTTATCACTATGGAAAAGTCGCAACCAAGAGCAGAAGCGGTTGTGACGAGTAAGTATGGCAAAATTGTTTATGTTGGATCTGAACAAGAAGCATTGAAACAGTATCCAAACTCTAAAAAAGTAGATTTGGACGATAAAGTGTTAATGCCCGGATTTATTGAACAACACTTACATCCTTTCTTAGCGGCGTTAACATTAAATATGCCAGTTATTGCGCCAGAAGAATGGCAGCTGCCTTCAAAAACATGGCCAGCAGTAACAAACCATGATGATTATATTGCAGCTTTAACATTACAAGAAAAAGCGTTAAAAGATCCGAATGAAGTGCTATGGACATGGGGATTTAACAATTTCTTCCATGGTGAAATATCTCGTCAAGAGTTAGATAAAATTTCTAAAACACGTCCAATTGGTGTGTGGCATCGTTCAGCACATGAGTTTTATGTTAATTCTGCATTTATCGAGAAATTTGGTCTTAATCAAACGGATATTGATAAGCTAGGTAAAGAAGTGGCTGATCAGGCGAATCTAGATGAAGGTCACTTCTTAGAAGGTGGGGCACTCATTTATTTATTGCCACGAATTGCATCTGAATTAGGTAATAAAGAGCGCTTTTCTGCCGGTTTAAAGCAAATGGTGACGATGCTGCATCAAAAAGGGGTTACCGCTTACAACGAGCCTGGTGCATTTATCCCTGATTATATGATCGATACATATCTTGAGATCCTAGGTGGTGAATCTACACCTATGTATTCATTCTTTACGCCAGAAAGTAAAACGCCATATTTTGCAAAGGGTAAAGAAGGTGTATTGAAAGAGGTTGAACGCATAACGACAATATTACCTGAAGATGGCAAAGTTCGTTTCTTTGATAAACAAGTTAAGTTGTTGTTTGATGGTGCGATTATCTCTCAGTTGATGAAGATGAAAGATGGCTATACCGATGGACATCATGGGGAATGGATTCAAACACCTGAAGATGTTGAAGCGATCACTAAAATCTTCTGGGAAAATGATTATCAAATCTTGGTGCATGTAAATGGCGATCTTGGCGTTGAGAAGCTAATTAAGATTTTAGAAAAGCGCCAGGCTGAATACCCACGTGAAGATCATCGTTTTACCATTATCCACTTTGCAAACTCTACAGATGAGCAAGTCGAGAAGCTAAAATCACTCGGGGCTATTATTAGTGTAAACCCTTATTATGTTACTGGTTTTAGCGAAAAGTTCGGAGAGGTTGGTTTAGGCGAAGAGCGTGCTCACTCAATGGTTCGCTTGGCAACGATAGAAAAACAAGAGATTCCGGTATCGCTTCACTCTGATGCACCAATGGCTCCTTCTGATCCACTGTTATTAGCTTGGAGTGCTGCAACACGTATAAGTAATGAAGGTAATGTTATTCGTCCAGACTTAGCACTATCTCGAGATGCTGCTTTGCGTGGTATAACAATTGAAGCGGCTTATTCTTGGGGTCAAGAAGAGACACTAGGCAGTATTAGAACAGGAAAAATAGCTAACTTTACTATTTTAGAGCAAGACCCGTATAAAGTAGAAATTAAGACTCTTAAAGATATCCCAATTTACGGTACGGTATTTGAAGGTAAACTGTTTCCAATTGATAAATAGTCGATTATAAACATGCAAAAAACGCCTATTAAAAGTGGTTCACTGGTAATAGGCGTTTTTGTTTATTGATTAAACTAGTCTTTAACCCACTGGTCATTGACTTTTTTCAACGAAACTTGTTCGGAGATCGTATCAACAACTTGGCCTGCTTTGAAATCGCCGTATTTCGCGCCGTAAGCAACAACCATCACTTCTGAAGATAGATTTTTCTTAAGGCTAGTTAATGCCGAACCTAAATCGTTTTTGGTTTGATCTGTGGCATTATTTTCTTTTGCTGGTTGCTCTGCAACTTTACGCATTGATTCTTTAAATTGCTCAAGACTCTTTGTTGCAACAAGGTCGTAAGTTACTTTTGCTTTGTAATCAGTTTTTGTATCAAGTAATACTTTATCAATCTTTAGGTTTTTAACTTCAAACGGAGTCGTGTCAGCTGTTATACCAAGATTTGGTTGCTCGTATTGGCTTGATTGTACAACATTACTGATTGTTGATTCGTCAACTTTTTCACTGCATCCGGTTAGTAATATTGATGATGCAATCGCTGCCGCTAAAACAAACTTTTTCATTGATAACGCTCTTTAAACGATAAAATATACTTTATTTTATACCCTTTGAATGAGTAAGGAGCAAGTCTGTACTAGCAAATCTTTCCTAATGCTAACAATTGTATGCGAAATTGATGGGTGTTTTTTTACATTGCAATATACATAAAAATATTTTTAATAAAGAATAAGATAGAAGTGATGTAAGAATGCAACATATGTACAAATAGAAGTAAGTCTAGCTTTTGTTGATTAAGAGAAAGGACATTGACATTGCCTTACTCCATTACATAATTCTCTAAATCGAGAGTCTTATTGTTGATTAATTCGTTACACTGAAATTAAAACAGGCCAAGGAAGAGATAAAAATTATAGATGTAGGAAAATAGCATGGGAACCGTGGTGGTAGTGATACCTAATTTTATTTTGGTTAATCATAGCTTGTGTTGTTTAAAGCTATTGATAAATACTGCAGCTCAGATGGATGAAAAAGATGAAATTTAAGCTATTTGTACTATCAGTCAGTACTATGGGGTTGTTTTTTATATCAGCAGCTCATGCCGATCCGATAGAAAAGGCTTTAGACGTAATTAGTATTCCTAAGGCAATGCAAATTCTTGAAAAAGATGGCTATTATGATTTTCGAAAAATTAAGGTAGTTCGAGAATATAATGAGATAGAAGTCGATGCATTAAATAAAGACGGCCATCGTGTTGAGATAGAAATGGATCTCTATACCGGTAATATCATGCAAGCGCAGCTGGATTAGGCATTATAATAAAAACGGCGATGATTGATCATCGCCTGATATTAAATGACGACTTCTTTAGTCGTGATCATCATAATAAAAACGTCCCTCTAGCGAGTAAGGGTCATTTTGATCATATAAATTATGGTGTCCCCGCATTTTCTTTAATTGCTTCTCTAGGGCTCTGGCCTGATCAAAATGACCTTCTTGATAGGCAATAGATATTTTTTGTTCGATATCTTCAATTCTATCTTGGTTATTCATGTTCAGTCCTCCATCTATATCATTATCATATGCCGCGCTGAATAATTGCCAATTGTGATTGACCTTATAATTTTATACTAAAAATATATAACAATGGCTTAACAACCGGGTTTTTTGCAGTAATAAAATGAATCAAAGAGGTATAATGTTCATAAAAACAGTCATTTTATATCAATAAACGAGCTATTATTCTGTTTGGTTAAATAAAGTGGTCGATTGTAAAATTTATGTGATATGTTTGATTTGTTGATAGTTTTATAAAGATAAAAACAAGCAGATTGTGAATAATCTGAGGCTATGAATAAAAAAGAGTCTGTGGATGTTCTCCAAAAATAGTATTGAATAAAGTTTGGCCGCTGATTATCAATACTGGTTGGTTGTTCTTTAGCTATATGAGTGCAAGTTTATAATGTATTAAGCCCGATGCATATCGGGCTTGTTTTTATATTACTAGCATGATGATATTATTTTGGCTACTGTGTACATTGCACACGATTCCTTCCAGCCTCTTTCGCTTTATATAATGCGTTATCAGCTTGTTTTAAAACATCTTCTGGTTCTTGTTCTAAATAGTTTTCTGCAACGCCAATACTGACTGTTACTTTGACTGATTTTGATGTTTTCTCTTGTCCACGAGCTTTAGATCCTGACCGATTGCTAGTAGGACGCTTGTCATGATCACGAATAATCATTTTATATTTTTCAATTTTTTCTCTTAATTCTTCAAGAAATGGCAAACATTCATCGATACTTTTTCCTTTGAATAAAATCGTGAACTCTTCCCCACCATAACGGTAGGCATTGCCACCACCATCAATGTCTTTCATAAGAGTAGCAACTAACTTGAGTACGTCGTCACCAGTATCATGGCCATATTTGTCATTAAATTTCTTAAAATGGTCAACATCGATCATCGCTAAGGTATAGGTTCTTCCTAAATGCTTAAGCTCATTATCTAACGCACGACGCCCCGGGATTTCTGTCAGCTGGTCAATGAAGGCTAATTCATGGCTACAACTGATGATGTTAATAAGTAGTAATATCGCGACAATACTGAAGGCAACACTAGAGATGAAAGAGTATTGGAAAAAGGTAAACGTAACAAAACTAAACAGCAAACAGATGAAGACGGCTTGATCTGAACTATGGTTTCGTTTCAAAAGTGTTGATGCGCTACTACATACCAAGGCGAGATTTAATAACAATATAACCAATGGTAATAGCGACAAGTTTCGATAAGTAAAAAGGTATGTATCCCACCAAGATGTAAGATCTGTAGCGTTAAAGTGTTTATATACTAAAGCAGCCCATCCTACTTGTAAGAGTAAAAATACAGAAAATAGTGCGCCAAATCGAGAAAATAAGCGCTTATCAGGCATGATATGTACTTGCAGAAGATTAAAGGGGAGTAAACCTGCAAGTAAGCTAAAAATGAGTTTAACGTTATCGTTTGTTAAAGGCGTTTGCAGGTAATGAATGATGATTAGATATGCAACTAACATAATTAGTGCAACATAACCGGTTCTGCCTTGATTAAATGGTTGGCTCAGAAAAATAACTATCGTAAATAGAATGTAGGGAATATTGACAAGAAGATCTTGATAGTTAGCCAAAGATACTGCGGAAAAAGGTAATGCTATTAACATTAAGATTGCTATCGTTAACGGGATTATTAACCGCATGCCTGCTGAACGAAAGTGTGAAAAAAGGAGCATTAATCTCAACCTTAAATAAATACGTTTGTTTATGAGCGAATACGAGCCTAATAATTATTCGTATTTATTCTCTTCCATGAATATGTTAGCCATAGCGACTATTTTAGCTATATCGGCTAACACATCAATAACTTAAATTATCTATTTACTTTTTTAGGTAGGGAAAAAGTTGTTTAATTTGCTCTGGCGTTAAATTTTCAACACAGTCAATATTTCGTTCAGGGATCGCCTCAGGATCAGGGTAGTGCTTGAGTACCTTCTCCATACTTTCTTCACGGATCAAATGAAAAATAGGATACGGTGAGCGGTTTGTTAGGTTTTCAGCATCTTCAGGTTCTGTACCATAAAAGCAGTAATCTGGATGAAAACTAGCGATTTGATATATCCCACTTTTACCTAGTTGGACGACAAGTCCTTCGACTAAATCAAGAAATTGATTGTAGTCATCGAAATCTTCAAGTAAATAAGGTGCGACAACAAGTGTCGTTTCTAACTCTTGTGGTGGTGTTTCATCGAGTTCTTTAAGTTGTAAATAAATGGACTCAAGCAGATCGTTTTCAGACTTGTCACTGCATACATGAATTTTAATTTGCTTGTTGCGTTGAGGTTTAGCAGCAAAAGGACAAAGGTTTAAACCAATCACAACATCATTAAGCCATTGCTGAACACTTTGCTCAATATCATTAAGCGCTTGAACATTTTCGGCGATTGTTGACTTCATAGACTGACTTTCCAATAATTTTAGTTATAAAAAAGGCCAGCAAAGGCTGACCTTTTAAAGTGATAAAAGAAGATTTACGCTTTAACTTCTTCTTTATTCTCTTCAGCGATTGCTGACTCAGTATTCTCTGGCTTTTCGGGCGCAGGGAATTGTTTTACTGGTTTAGCAATAAGTTGACGAGTTGCGCTACGTATCTCAGCAAGTGTAACTTCAAAGCTATCGCCCAATTGATATTCTTTCACGCCATCAATGGTAATAATACCAAGTTCACCGCTACAGCTAATACGTTCTTTATTATCTAGAATTAATGAACTAGGAATAAATGCGGCAGCGCCATTTTCTAATAGGCGTACACGCATTCCAGCGCGATTAATATCGAATACTTCAGCATTAAAGACGGTAGCATTTTTAACGGCGTCTTTTAGCAGACGAACATATAGCCAATCTGAAACATCACGCTCTGCCATGCGGTGGCGACGACGATGTAAGGCAATTTCATCACCAACATTATCATCAGGGGTTTGGCTTGGCTCATTACCTGTGATTAGCGCTTTTAATAGGCGGTGGTTAATCATATCGCCATACTTACGGATAGGTGATGTCCAAGTTGCGTAGACATCTAAGCCCATTGCGTAGTGAGGAGCTGGCGTATTTGCCACTTCACTGTATGCTTGGAATTTACGTAAGCGATTATCTAAATAAGTGCTATCAAGTGTATTTAACCAACGACGTAAAGCGCTAAACCCATTTAATTCAAGTAATTGCTCTTTTTCAAAAGGTGCTTCAGCATTGGTTAAAAACTCCATTGCTGCATCTAACTTTTCAGGGTTAAAACCGCTATGAACGTTAAATACACCAGTGCCGAATTTTTCTTGTAGCGCACGACCTGCACAAATATTAGCTGTGATCATTGCCTCTTCAATCATACGATTTGCTGTACGACGCGCATCAGTATGAATAGCAACAACATCGTTATCTTCACTTAATTCAAAGCGGTAATCTGGACGGTCTGGGAATACAACAGCGTTCTCTTTACGCCATTTAGTACGTGCGTCAGCAAATGCTTGTAATGCACGAACTTGTTGTTCGATCTCAGCGTTTGGTGTCCAATTTTCACAATTACCATTTTCTAGGTAATCAGAAACGTTATCGTAAGATAGACGGCTTTGCGATTTTATCCATGCTGCGAAGAAAGTAATATTATCTTGGATAACACCATCTTTATCGACAGTTACTCGGCAACAGAGAGTGGGACGCTGCTCATTTTCAATTAATGAACAAAGCTCATCACTTAATTCACGAGGAAGCATTGGGATATTGCGACCCGGTAAATAAATAGTAAAACCACGCTCACGTGCTTCATCATCCATCTTATCGCCAACAGCGATGTAAGAGGTTGGATCTGCGATCGCAATAGTAATATCAAAGCTACCATCAGCATTTGCAACTGTGTAGATGGCATCATCCATATCTTTAGTTGATTCACCATCAATAGTAATGAAAGGTAAATCAGTGAGATCTTGGCGTTCAAGTGCTTCATCTAGCATAGTCCAGCTTTCTTGTGGTGCTGGTTCTGCATTGGGTAGTTCATGGCGTGCTAATGTAACCCACCATGGTGCAATTTTGTCATTACTGTCTGTGATTTTCTCTTTAATATCACAGAAGAATGTTTTGTTTTTGTCTGTAAGAGGGTGGCGGGTTAGCGTTGCTACAACCCAATCGCCTTCTTTAAGCGTTTCAGGGTTCAAACCTTTAACTGCTTTGGCTTTAATGGCATCTTTAAGCTGAGGATGATCAGGCACAACGTGCAAGCGATCACGAATTAGCTTCACTCGACCAATAAAGCGTGTCATTGATTGTTCAATTAACTCTTGTGGTTCAGCTACTTCACGTTCCTTTTCTGTTCGAATAACAGCCATAACACGATCACCGTGCATAACGTTTTTCATATACAGAGGCGGAATAAAAAAGCTTTCTTTGTTATCGGTTTCTAGAAAGCCAAAGCCACGGTCAGTTGCTTTGATATAACCTTCCTTTTTAGGAAGTGTTTCTTGAATTTGCTTTTTAAGCTGTGCTAACAGCGGATTATCTTGAAACATTATACCTGGTCTCAGATTATTGACGTTGACACTATACTTTTTTGGGTTGATAAAACCAATATTTGAGCAGGATATTTTCATTAAATGTGCTTTTCATTAGTTGGGTTTAATAAAAGCGATGCATATTTTGCATAACAACGAAAAAATTTCAGGGAAAGGTTAATATTGGAAATGTAAAGGTATTAAAAATAAAGCACTGAGACTATAAAGGGGGGCTAATACGACCTTTATAATGTTTGAACTAATGATTGATACATAAGTCTTGAATTAATTGAAGAAGCAATGCGGATATAACATTATTTATCAATGTATTATGTCTTTTGTTTTTAGAATGAAGTTAGTGCGCATTGATGAGTGTTAATTCATCATCTTTCAAATAAGAAAGATAAAAGAAAGCAATTTGAAACTCTATTTATAAGATAAGAATGTGTTGGCTATAAAGTGAGAGGTGATTAACCACTAAGGTTACTTTGCTCAGTATATTTAATGTATTAACAGTAAGATAGATTAAATAATAACTGGCTTATGAATATTTATGTTTATCTGATGTGCTAATTGTTCAAGAAATAGTAACTTGAGACTTATTCTGTGACATTCCTCAATTTTTTCTGGCTTTTTATCAAGTATTGCCTCACAATACGCCCCCTATTAGTCGAGGCCCGTGCTTGAGGTTGCTGTTGCAGAACCCGTATGTAGCAAAGGGGCCCCGTTTTTAAGTCGTTCATATATTGGGATCCCAATGCAAGAAACTGTAACAGAATTTCGCCAACTAGACTTGGCCGACACACTTCTATCTGCACTAGACAACATGGGCTTTGTAGCGCCAACGCCGATTCAGGCAGCGTCTATACCTCTACTACTAACTGGTACTGATGCCCTTGGTAAAGCGCAGACAGGTACTGGTAAAACAGCAGCATTCTCACTGCCTGTACTAAACAAAGTTGACTTATCTCAGCACAAACCACAAGCAATTGTTATGGCTCCAACGCGTGAGCTTGCAATTCAGGTTGCTGCAGAAATTAAAGTACTTGGTCAAAATATCAAAGGCCTAAAGGTTCTTGAAATTTACGGCGGTGCTTCAATCGTTGATCAAATGCGTGCACTTAAAAATGGTGCTCACATTATTGTTGGTACACCTGGTCGTGTTAAAGACCTTATCTCACGTAAGCAACTTCAACTAGACGAAGTACATACTTTTGTTCTTGATGAAGCTGATGAAATGTTGAAGATGGGCTTCGTTGACGATGTAACTTGGATCATGGAACAAGCACCAGAAACAGCACAGCGTGTGCTTTTCTCTGCAACTATGCCTCCAATCGTTAAAGAAATCGTTGATCGTTTCCTACGTAACCCTGCACGCATTGACGTTGCTGGTGAAAACCGTACTGTTGCGAAAGTAGAGCAGCAGTTTTGGGTTGTTAAAGGCGTAGAGAAAGACGAAGCAATGAGTCGTCTACTTGAAACTGAAGATACTGATGCATCAATCGTATTCGTTCGTACTCGTCAAGATACTGAACGTCTAGCTGATTGGTTATCTTCTCGTGGCTTTAAAGCTGCGGCACTTCACGGTGATATTCCACAGTCGCTACGTGAGCGTACTGTTGATCACATCAAACGTGGTGTTATCGATATTCTAGTTGCAACTGACGTTGTAGCACGTGGTCTTGATGTTCCACGTATTACTCACGTATTTAACTACGATATCCCGTTCGATGTTGAATCTTATATTCACCGTATCGGTCGTACAGGTCGTGCAGGACGTACTGGTAAAGCGATTCTACTCGTTCGCACAAACCAAATTCGTATGCTTCGTACTATCGAGCGTGTTACTAAGTCTCGCATGGAAGAGATTCAACTTCCTCTACGTGATTTAGTTGCTGCATCTCGTTTAAACCGTTTAGGCGAAGAACTAGCAGCACAAAAAGAACAAACAAGTGTAGAAGCGTTTGTTGAACTTGTAGAAAAACTACAAGAATCAATCGATGTTGATGCAGCAACACTAGCAGCAATGCTTCTTCAGCGTCAGCAAGGTAACCGTCCTTTATTCTATAAAGGTCCAGACCCAATGATCGCTGCTATCGAGCGTGAATCACAACGCCGTGAGCGTCGTGGTAACGATCGTGACCGCGGTGAGCGTGGCGAGCGTGGCGACCGTCGTGAGCGCGGTGAACGTCGTTCATACAACAATGCTGATTGGGATACTTACCAGTTACAAGTTGGTCGTGAGCAAGGTGTTCAAGTTAAAGACATCGTTGGCGCAATCGCAAACGAACTAGGCCTAAGCAAAGAGTTCATTGGTGCAATCAAACTTGCTCCAACGCATACTTTTGTTCAGCTTCCTAAGAAGATGACAGCAGAAGTAGCTTCTCAGCTTAAGAAACTACGCATTCGTCAAAATGATGTTAAAGCTGTAGTTGTTGAAGGCGAAGTTCTTCGTGAACACCGTCCTCGTAGCGGCAACCGTGATGGTAATCGTGACGGCAACCGTGGTGGCTACCGTGGTAACCGTGACGGTAATCGTGGTGGTGAACGTGGTGGTGAGCGTCGCTTTGACCGTAATCGTGGTAATGACACACGTGGTGGTTACCGTGGTAACCGTGATGGTGCACCTCGCACAGATCGCAAGCCTCGCACAGAAGCATAATTTATTCATTAAATTAGATTGCTAAATAAAAGCCGAGTTATTTAACTCGGCTTTTTTGTGTTTATCAATGTATGTTTGGATGAGATATATTGCCTGCAGTTAATGTTATCTTGATGTGGTATACATTTATATATATTAAGAACTTTCAGTCTTTAGTTTTAAAATTACCTAAGCGTTATAAGCTTTAGCTCTTACCATTTTTCGGTATTGATTCGGAGTAACATCGAATTCTTTTTTAAAGATGGTTGAGAAATGATAGGAATCTTTATAACCCACTTGTTCTGAAACATCATTGATTGTCATTCCAAAATCGCGCAGAAGTTCTTTCGCGGTAACCATTCGGATCTTTTGAAGATATTGGTGAGGAGCAAGTCCTACCTGATCTTTGAATTTACGATTAAAAGTGCGTAAAGGTAATTGGCAATGTTCTGCCATATTTTTTGCGGTGATCGACTTGCTCATATTGAGTCTGATCCAGTCTTGCGCTAAAGCAATTGATTCATCAAATTGTACCTGCCCTCCAATTTCATAAAACGGTTGATGATCAGATTTACTGATCTCATGCCCGTAATGTGTCTCTATCGTTTTAGCAATTTTCTGACCAAAATTATTTGTTATAAAGTACAGCACCATTTCTGTTTGTGAGTTAATACTTTCGGTGCAATAAAGTCCATTGGCCGAGGTGATTGATGCCTGCCTATTGAGTTTTACCTTTGGATATAATTGAGAGAATTTATCGTGAAAATACCAGTGAGTTGTGGCTGCTTGGTGGTCTAATAAACCCGTTTCAGCAAGCCAGATAGCGCCAGTTCCTGTCGCAATAATTTTGGCTCCATTCTGGTATTGCTTAATAAGCCAGTATGGAATTTCAGGATGTTTGGAGAGTGAAGCTAATGGGTTCCCCCACATAGGCGGCAATATAATGACATCAAATGACTCGTCATTTGCAAAGGTACAATCGGGTTGAATACGAATACCTGCAGTTAATTTGGGTGGTATTAGGCTAGGCGCTATCACTTTTATTTCAAATGGGCTCTCTTTTTGGCTTTTTCGGTCACGAAGGCTAGCAGCACTGGTGAGCATTTCAGCGCTTAGTGATATTCCTGTGATCAAAGCACGGTGATAGAGCACAAATCCAATTTTCATACTTTCCCTTGTGTGATCAGTATATTAGTTATGTTGCTTATTATTTTAATGCGCGGCACATATGGCAGTAATTTTGGCACATATATTAGGTGATAAACAATCTAATACTGTTATCCTGTTTTAAAACAGTGTTTAAATAAAAGTCAGGGATTTTAAATGGCAAAGTTACCGTTAATTGTAGGTTTAGGTGGCATCAATGCTGCTGGTCGTAGTTCAGGCTTTCATAGCTATAAATTGATGGTTGCTGATGTTCTTTCAGCTGATGTGATGGAATCAACATGGCAAGATCTTGCTTCTCGAATGGGATTGGAAACTGATAATAAAGTGACTGCTGAAGTTATTGATGCGATTAAGGCAGGTACATTTGTTCGTCGTATCGATTCTTTTGATCCTGATAATTTACTGTATCAATACAAAGCTAATTTAAATACAGACAACGATAAGATCTGTTTTACTTTACGTAAGTCGAAGTTGCCGACCAAAATCCCTGATAATTGGGAAGTCGTAGAGGATGGGAGCAAAGTACATATCACGGTTAATGGTAACCTTGATGCATTGATTGAAGATCGTGTTGCTTTCCCTGTTACCAGTGGCGGAAATATTCCCGCGGGTTTCAATCCAGCTTCATTATACAACTCACGTTTTCATCCTCGTGGACTTAGCTTAACCATCTATGGAGCATCTGATGCATTAAATTCATTAGGCGTTGAGTGGGATGAGATTCTTAAACATATTAAACCCGATGAAGTGTCAGTTTATGCGGGTAGTGGTTTAGCGCAAATTGATGAGAATTCATTGGGTGGTATGCTTGCAGCTTCTCTCACAGGTGGGCGTGTTAGCTCTAAAATGATGGCGTTGTCATTGGCTGAAATGCCAGCTGATTTTATCAATGGTTACGTGATTAATAGTATAGGGACAACTGGTACAAACATGGGGGCTTGCGCGACGTTTTTGTATAACCTACGCCAAGGTATGTATGACATTCAGCATGGTAAATCAAAAGTAGTGATTGTCGGTAATGCTGAAGCACCGGTGATACCTGAAATTATGGAAGGGTTCCGTGTTATGGGCGCACTGGCAGAAGATGCCCAATTAAAAGCGCTTGATAGCAGTGATGAGGTAGATAACCGCCGTGCATGTCGTCCATTTTCTGCCAATGCTGGCTTCACGATGGCTGAATCAGCACAATTTGTTGTGTTAATGGATGATGAATTAGCATTAAAACTTGGTGCAAACATTTACGGGTCAGTGGCTGATGTCTTCGTCAATGCTGATGCTAATAAAAAGTCGATTTCGGCACCCGGTGTAGGTAACTATGTCACGGTTGCAAAAGCTGCAGCACTAGCCAAAGCGATTTTAGGCGAAGAAGGCGTTAAGCAAACATTTGTTCAAGCGCATGGTACAGGGACGCCTCAAAACCGTGTAACAGAAAGTCATATTCTCAATGAAGTGGCTAAAACGTTTAATATTGATAATTGGCCAGTAACCGCAATCAAATCTTATGTTGGGCATTCAATGAGCGCGGCGGCTGGGGATCAGTTAGTCGCATCACTTGGTGTATGGCAACACGGCTGGATCCCGGGAATTAAAACCATTGACCATATTGCAGATGATGTTCATCACTCAAACTTGAATATATTAATGGATCATCAATTTGCTGGAGAGATGGGGCAAGATTACAAAGCGGTAATATTAAATGCTAAAGGGTTTGGTGGTAATAATGCTTCAGGTCTTGTTTTATCACCTAAGCAAACACTGACCATGTTAACGGCAAAACATGGACAGAATGTGATGGCTCGCTATTATCAGTCTAACCAAGCTATTTCCGATGTATCTTGTAGTAATGATAAAGCCGCTTGCTATGGGCAAGAAACCATTCGTTACCACTTTGGGGAGGCGGTGATGGATGAGAATTCAATCACCATGACACAAGATAGTCTACGTTTATCTGAATTTGAGCAAGCAATTGATTTGAGCACGGGAAATCCATACTTAGATTATATCTAATAAGTATATTTTCTCGCATTTCTGAAAGGGTAAGTTATTATTTGACTTACCCTTTTTAATATATGGAACATCAGTGTGAATAAGAATAAAGCAATAGTAATAGGGCTTGTGGGTGTAGTGTTATCACTTTTTACCTTACCGGCTTTCAGTGTTGAATGTCAGCAGAATACGGCCTCGTTACCGTTATGGGCAAATAGCCAACCAAGAAGTGCACTTTTGAGTTTTGTTGAAAAAGTAACAACAGAAGGAAGTAAGGATTATGTAAAACCTATTGATCGTATTGCTGTGATTGATAATGACGGTACATTATGGTCAGAAAAGCCAATCTATACTCAGTTCTTATTTGCCTTTGATCAAATAAAAAAGAAGAGTGCTAATCACCCAGAGTGGAAAACTACCACACCTTATAGCTGGGTTTTAAATAACAATACTGATGCGATCTTTAAAAAAGGCTGGGCTGCATTGTTGCCTATTTTAGAAACTTCGCAATCAGAGATGACACCAGCGGAATATAGCAAAGATGTAATTAACTGGCTTAAAAATAATCAATCGCCACGTTTTAAACGCCCTTATACATCGTTGGTGTTTCAACCAATGATTGAACTGATTGATTACTTACAAGCTAATCAATTTGATGTCTTCATTGTAACGGGCGGAGGTAGCTCTTTCGTTAAACCATGGAGCGAAGCGATATACCATATTCCAGCACAAAATGTGATTGGTACCGCTTTTGGTTATACTTATAAAGATGGTCAATTAGAGAAAAACAGCAAGCTGATTTACATTAATGATGGCCCACAAAAAGCGATCAACATTGAAACGATTATCGGAAAACGTCCAATTTTAGCTATTGGTAATTCAACTGGTGACGAAGCAATGTTGAAATGGACGACCTCTCAAAAAGGTATAAGTCTTGGTATGCTGATCCACCACACTGATGCAAAGCGTGAGTGGAAGTATGGCGCAAACTCGTTTGAGGGTAAGTTTACACCAGCACTGATGGAAGCGGCGAAACAAAATAAATGGCAAGTCGTTGACATGAAGAATGATTGGTGTCAAATCTATCCAACGCAATCACAACAGCGTGTCTTGCCATAAATAAAAAAAGCCGAGCATAATGATATGCTCGGCTTTTTATCGTTCTATTTTGAATCAAACACTAACAAAAAACTTATTTTTTAAGTGTCGTGATCTTCGTAGCTTTGCTATTGATAGCGCGGCGTAAACGTGCACGACGTTCAGCAGCAGATTGATCTTGTGTCGGGTTATTCTTTCTCCCTTCACGTTGACTGAAAGCAGGCTTTGAGTGCATACGCTCTAGTAAGGCATCGCGGCTTTTTGGTTCATAGCCAATTAATTGAACACGGTGGATACGTTGACCGATCAAGCGCTCAATTTGCACTAGTGTTAGCTCTTCTTCACGGCTAACAAAAGAAATGGCATTACCTTTTTGTCCTGCACGGCCTGTACGACCAATACGGTGAACATAATCTTCTGCAAGGAAAGGCATGTCGTAGTTAACAACATACGGCAGGTTTTGAATATCAAGACCACGGGCAGCAACTTCTGTTGCAACCATTACACGTGCTTTGCCTTCTTTAAACTCTTCCAATGCACGACGACGCGCGCTCTGTGCTTTATCACCGTGACAAAGTACTGCTTTAATACCGTCTAGTTTAAGCTCTTTAACCAGTTGATTCGCTGTTTCTTTGTAATTGACGAAAACGAGTACTTGTTTCCAGTTCTTTTTGCCAATTAATTCAGACAGCATTTCACGCTTGCGATCTTCATCAACAGGGTAAACCACGTGAGAGACGGTATCAGCTGTACTATTCTCAGGGGTTACCGTAATACGTTGTGGTTTATGAAGAATATCAGCAGCCAGAGCATTCATTTGTGCTGAAGACGTTGCTGAGAACAACATGGTTTGAGGCTTGGTTCGGATATCATCAAGGATCACACGGATCGCACCGATGAAGCCCATATCTAACATACGGTCTGCTTCATCGAAAACAAGGAATTCAAGGTTTGCTAGTGAAACATTGTTTAGTTCCATATGCTCGATCAGACGGCCAGGTGTAGCAACAAGAATATCAACACCTTGTTCTAGGCGTTTTTCTTGTGACGACATTTTTTTACCGCCAAAAACAGCAGTACAAGTGATGCTAGTGTATTTAGTGTAGTCGCTGATGTTATTTGCAATTTGCTCTGCCAGTTCACGAGTCGGTGCCAAAATTAGAGCACGAACATTGAAGCGGCTTTTTGATTTTGGTTTTTCAATTAATTTTTGAATAATTGGCAGTGAAAAAGCGGCAGTTTTGCCTGTACCTGTTTGTGCTAGTGCAAGAATATCAGCACCGCGACGTGCTTGAGGGATAGCTTTTTGTTGCACTGGTGTGAGTTTTTCATAACCGATTTCAGTTAATGCTTTAACTAAATCTTGAGAAAAACCTTGTGATAAGAATGACATGCTTTGTTCCTAAACTGTCGGCTATAGCCGATTACATTCATAAACTCAGTTGCTTATGAATGTAATCATCTTGCCGTTAAAATGGTCGCATATTATAGTTGATTTTAGGTTAATTCGCTATCTTAACGTAATATGTTAGTGGTTTTGAGTTATGCCTTTTTCATTTGTATTATTTATCAATTGACTTGATTTAAGGTTACTATTTTAGCAAACCATTATCAGAAGATGGCTTTATTAATATGTCAGGTCTTAAAATAAGCCTAGATAATATTAAGCCCACATATAGCTTAATACGATATGTGGGCTTTTATCATTTATTGCTATTGAGATTTAAACTTATTACTTAAATTCAGCTTTGCGCATACGGTTCAGCACAGCCATTACCTCAATGACACGAGGTTTCGACATTTCGCCGTATTTAGGCATCATATCAGCCCAGTTATCATGCAGCATGTTAGCAAATGCACGCGCAGGGACTTTTTCCCAACCTTTAAGTTGTGCAAGTTGGAACCATAAGTAACCAATAGCAAGTAACTGACTAGGATGAGCCACTTGTTCTAACGCTTGCAAATCAACGTATTCACGACCAAAGCGTAACGATGTTTTATCTTTCACTTGAATACGGAATTTTCCTTCTTCAAGTAACGCTTGCAGCGCGCTACGGTTTATTTGGCGTGTACGAGGACGAACAATCACTTCTGTACCTTCAGCTTTACGTCGGGTAGGGTGAGAAGCAACAACTTCACGTGCTTTATCTGTTACATCTACTGCTTCATAGTTATGCATCTGAATAACAGTATCGGCCACATCTAAATAGTCACCAGAGCCACCCATAACAAGCATTACTGAGATATCATGCTGATCGCGAAGTAAAGCGATACGGTCAACAAGTGGCGTAATTGGCTCATCATCTTTACAAATCAGTGCCTGCATGCGCTCATCACGGATCATAAAGTTTGATGCAGAAGTATCTTCATCAATCAATAATGCTTCAGCGCCAGCTTCGATCGATTCTTGTAACCAAGAAGCTTGTGAGGTTGAACCTGATGCATTTTGGCTAGTAAAGGCTGTGGTATCTTTACCCATAGGTAAGTTGCTGATGTAAGGCGATAGATCAACATTATGAACGCAACGACCATCTTCAGCGCGTATCTTAGCTGCATTATAATTGGTTACGACGTACTCACGACCATCACCAGGGATATGATCGTAAACAGAACGCTCAATGGCACTTAATAACGTTGATTTACCATGAAAACCACCACCAACAATTAAAGTAATGCCCTCAGGAATACCCATACCACGGATTTTACCTTTGTGTGGCGCTTCAAGCTCTACTGCTAGGTTATCAGGGCTTGTAAAAGGTACAGCGTTCGGAAGTGGTAAATCACTGTTACCCGCAAGGCGAGGAAGAATACTACCATCAGCAACAAAAGCTAATAGCTTATGTTCTTTTAACTGTGCGCGAAGTGCTACTTGATCTTCTGCTGCTTCACAGTGGGCTTTTAACTCTTCCATTGGTAATTCGCGTGCAATCGTTGCACGGCGGATCATTTTTGGTAGGTGGAAAGTTAATAGATTCATTGTACGCTTAGCAATGATGGTACGACCGTCAGCCGGAAGGTTTACACGAAAACGTAATTCGATACCTTCGTCATCAAATACCACCGCTGTACGGTCAAGGATCACCTGTCCTGGCATATCAATAAGTACTGCATTATCTTGTTGCGATAAATCTGCAAAAAAGCGAGCAATAAAATCTCGTGCTGCACATTGATAGACTGAAGATTTTTCACGTAACCATTCTAGATCGGTGAGTGACCATGCTCGACGGGCACGTACACGAGAAGCCGGCGCAAACGGGTCCGATTGAACGGTATCAATATAAAAGTCGAAATCAACGAAGTGGTATTCACCGCGCATACTCGTATAGCTGCGGTAATTATGACGGTCAATTTTATGGAGTTTGGCTTCGAGTAATTGCATATCGCCTCGATATCGTTCGTTATGGTGCACAGCACCTAAAATCTAGTGTGTTCGGGGGCTGGATATTACACTAAAGTCTGATAGTTAGCATGTAAACTTTAAACGAGATCACAATAATTAGTGCTTTTTCATTATGGCTTTAAATATGTTTTGTCCTTAGGTTTATAGTTTAGTTAATAAGATGTGACTTATAGTGAGGACTCATTCTTCGTGCTTAATACATTATTCGTTTATGGCACTTTGGCGCCAGAACAATCTAATGCCTATGTGCTTTCTGATTTGAAAGGTTCTTGGAAAAAAGCGAGCGCAATTGGATTTATTTACCCAAACGGTAAAGGAGCGACATTAGGTTATCCTGCTTTTGTACCGCAATCAGAAGGGGAACGTGTTCAAGGCTTACTCTTTACGTCTGATGAATTGACAACGCATTGGCAGCGTATTGATGATTTCGAAGGCGAGGGGTATGACCGTGTAGTGATCACCGTTATGCTTGACGATGGCTCTGAACAATCGGCATTTGTGTATCGTTTAAGTCCAAGTGAAATGTAAGTCAGTCTGGCAAGATTATAGAGATATAAAAAACAAGATCGCTATTAATAGCGATCTTGTTTTTAAATAAATTGGCTTATCGACGACCGAGAACCTTAATGCCAGCACTGCCATCTTCAGCACGGCCATGCACTTGAATATCTGTTACACAGCGCTCATAAGAGAATCGACGCCAATCTGTTTTTTCGTTTTTATCTAATTTGCGTTGAAACTGGAATACGCGCGAAGAGCCATTTTGAAATTTAAAGACGACTTTTGTTAAAAACACATCACGTTCAGCTTTAATCTGAATCGATTTAGTATTACGACAAAGTGGTACAGGGATCTTAGCGTGACTATTTTTAGCTTCAAGAAGAATAGTACGACCTAATGTAAATGTATCAGCTGAAGCTGTTGTTGAAAATGCCATCGTAGAAAGCATGATTGCAGCAGCCATTGTCGCTTTTAGTTTCATAAAGAAATCTCACAAGTAAAAACTGCATTGATTATAATGAGATAAATTCGAAATGGTTAAATAATGAGTTGTAAGTAACTGTAATTTAGTAATGCAGAACATATGTCAAATAGTTGGGTGTTTTTTGTTTTATTTTGGTTATATTGCCGTCACTTGAAAATCAGTTTGAGCAATAATGCATAAAAAGAAAAAACGTGGTGCCATCTGAAAGGAGATGACACCGTTAATTATTAATAGTTAGCCTGCTGAGCGACCACCAATACATTGGCTTAAGAAATTATCAACTTTTCTCGCAAGTTTCCTTGCTTGTCTTGGTGTTCCATAATGGTGACCAACATTATTCATTTCCCAGTACTGTACATTTTTTCCTGCTTTCTTTGCCGCTTCAACAAAACGACGAGATTGCTCTGGGATCACAACAGCATCACTGTCACCTTGAATGACCAACAGAGGTGCATTCATATTATTAACGAAATTGATTGGCGATTGCTGTGCACGCTGTTGTTTCATCTCTGGATCGTTGAAATCACCAATATAGTTTACCCAAATATCTTCATATCGCTTCCATGGTTCAGGGAAGTTTTTTACCATCAGCTCAAGATCTGATATGCCGAAAATATCAACACCACAAGAAAACTTATCTGGAGTCAGTGTCATGCCGACTAAGGTTGCGTATCCACCATAACTAGCACCCATAATTGCGACATTGTTCGGATCTGTTATTCCTTGTTTTACTGCCCAATTTACACCATCAATTAGGTCGTTATGCATAGCTTTAGAAAACTCACCATAGCCTGAAGATGTAAACGCATAGCCGTAACCTGTAGATCCCCTGAAATTAACTTGAATAACCGCATAGCCACGGTTGGCAAGTAATTGTGCCTCGTAAGAAAAGCCCCAGTAGTCGCGAGCATGTGGTCCACCGTGAACCAGTAATACCGTTGGAAGGTTATTGGCTTTAATACCCTTAGGTAGGGTGATATAACCGTTGAGGGTTAAACCATCTCGGCTCGTGAATTGAATGGGCTTTTGGCTGGCAAGAAACTGCGTGTAATTGTTTGATTTACTTTGTGATAAAAGTTCTTTCTTGTTGTTAGTTGTATCATATAGATAAATGTTATAGCCGTATTCATTATATTGCTTAACTGTGAATTTCTCATTTTTATTGTCAGTGCTAAAAATAAATATTCCATTTTTACCTTTTTGATAAAAAGTAGAGGCTAATTTTTTATAATTAGGGTTAAAAGTTATGATTTCTTGATAATTAGGATAACTGGCTGCTAATGCTGGAGCATGGTTATTGTCGTAGTAATATTTGTCTACATCAACAGTATCATTTGAATAAAGAGTATTAATGTCATTGGTTGCAAGATCTAGCTCAATAAGTTGAATCTTGTCTGAATTATTGTTAGCTAAAATAGTGAGGGTATTCTTGCTATGATTCATCTTAGCATTGGTAACCTTACCATTTTCACCTGCATCAAATAATAATTTATCAGTGCCGAATTGATATATTTTTCTGTTATCTTTTATATAAGCGAAAATTGAACCGCCTTTAACTCTGTCATCAATAATGAACCCATCTATTGTTAATTCTTTATCGACTTTAAATAATAATTTTTCTTTTTTTGTTTTAATATTTAAGCGGTATAAGTTGTACGCTTTAGCATTCCCACCGTTATGCCTTACAATAATATTTTCCGGATCGTTGCGTAATTTATCTACGACATGTATCTGGTTATCTTTATCATAAAAAGGGGTTAATTGCCGTGTTGGAAACTTCGTATCTAAAAAGAATATTTTAGATTTCATATCGTCAAAGTGAGGCACATAAATAAGGCGACGGCTATCAGGCATCCATTCGAAGAATGGAATCGAGCTGCTAAATTTACTAGTTTCACCGGTTTTTAAGTTCTTGAAGTGTAGCGCAGTATAAGGGTTACCATTGTTGTCGAAACTCTCTTTTAGCCAGGCCAATTTCTCACCATCAGGTGAGATTTTGTATGAGTGTGTACCGTTTTTTGCTGTAGTCAGAGCTTTAAAATCTAGCAAGATAGGTAGCTGTTGAGTTGTCAAAGACTGGTGCGTTGCTTCTTTGGGCTGTGCGCAACCAGAAATTAATAAAATCAGAGCAAAGCTTTGTATTATGAATATGATAAGTTTCATGATGTTCTCAATATAGCCAACTAAATATAAAAAGATAATAAATGCATTATTATGTCTTTATTGTGAATAATGAATGTTTTACATACTGTTTATAGTAAAATTGCGATCGGAATAGTGCTTATTTAAAATGCAGTGATAGGACTTAATATGCTTGTAATTTTGAGGTATACAGAGAAGGATCAAGAGGGTGTGAAAGCGGTGTCTTTATTTGAGGATCAAATTCTATTTGCCGCGACAGCAGATGACTTTTTAGAAAGTGAATCTGCAACAATGCATCTTTATGTGATTAAGTTGAACAGCCAAATAGTAGGTTTCTTTAAAATAGATATTGCTTACTCTCATGATGTGGATTTTTGCTCTGAAAATTGTATTGGTTTGCGAACCTTTGTTATAGACCAAAAATTACAAGGCAAGGGTATTGGTAAACAAGCATTAATGGTTTTATTTACTTATTTAGCGAAGAACTACTCAAATTATCAAAGGATTTATTTAACAGTAAATTGCAAAAATACAGTGGCAAAGCGTTGTTATGAAACGGCTGGCTTCACTTTTACAGGTGAGCGTTATCTAGGAGGTTTATTTGGGCCACAAGAAATCATGTATCATGATATTTAAGGTAGCCGAATAACGTTATTATTAATTGGTAGTATTTCACATTAGTCCTATTTGGAATAATAAGATGTAAGTCACATTCCTATGTGTATTGTTTTTATTTTTGCTTATATTTTGTGAGTTGGAGCACGCTTTTTATTTATTGCTAAAAAAGAGTTTTATTCGCTAATTTTTAGCTGGTTTACGGTTGCAAAGCTCTAAATAAAATCAAATGTAACCAAAAGTGAAATATTTTAAGCTTTATTTGTCGTATCTACTGGTCATATTGGCTGTTATGTTGCATTCTTAACCCATAATAAAGATTAAATATCCAATAAAAAAAGATAATTATACTTATTTGGTATTTATTGGTTACAGTTGCTAGATAAAATCCAAGGTACAAAATATGAATAGAGCCCAGCTAAAAAATATTGCTGAAAAATCGTTTTTCGCAATGTTCCGACAAAAAGCTGATGTATGTGATATTCAGGAAACCTTTTATGGTTGGGTTGTATTTCTTGCCACAGGGAAGGCAAAGATTGTTGTTAAATTTTCACGAGAAGTAGGTCGAATAAGTAAAGAAGTTGCGTGTTTACAGAAGTTACGTTGTATTGTGAGCTGTCCTGTACCGCAGATCTATTTATTTGGTCGTGAAGAAGGGTATGACTATATCGTGCTAGATTGGCTCGAAGGTCGACCTGCGAATGAATTACCCAATAATAAATTCGCGATAGAGACATTCCGTGAAGATTACACAGATATTTTACTCGCACTACATGAGCATAATCATCCACAAGGCTTTGAATTAAATAACGGAGGCTTTGACGGTGATTTTAATAATGCGTTCGATGACTGGATGAAAGATGTATATAGATACCTTTCTTGTTCAGTATCGCCATTTAGTTCAAAGATCAAAGATCAATATACTGAGCTATGGGAACGTCGTAGAGAAATATTAGCACCGATAGCTCATGAAGCGTCTTCTTTCGTACATGATGATTGTCATTTAGCGAATGTATTGTTTGATCCTAAGACGTTTAAAGTGGCGGGATTGCTTGATCCTTGTGATAGCGGTTTTAAACACCGTGAACTCGATGTGATCCATTTATTTGATGTGCGTGGTGATACGCATATCGCCGAACGCTATATTGAAAAACGTCAATTAGATGATGGCTTTAAAGCACGACGTTATTTCTTTAGTTTGTGGGATGATGCGAAACACAGTCGAAATATGGGTTGGTATGATGAAAACTGGTTAGCGAATAAGTTTAATAAGTTTGAAGCAGCCATGAGTATGCAATGAGTTTGAGGGAAATAGTTGCCTATTTCCCTTTGTAAGTATTATGTTTTGTAAGGTAGGGGTATAAAAGAAGAACGAAAAGGTTAACTTATGATGAATAAAGTAAGTCAAGTATCTGCGTTTGTTTTACTGTTAGTTAGTTATCAATCTGTGGCTGGTAATCATGTTACATCATCTAAGTTTCCTGTTTCTTTTATCCCAGATCTTTTGAGCCAGCCCTCTGATCTTTCTCTTCGTCATGCCAGTGATACTCAATTTAATGCTTCAAGAGATTTAATCCTTGCACATAACAGTACAAAATCAGCGAATTCATCAGTAAAGAAAGAAACTCAAGATGGGTTGTTTATTTTAGGACGGCATGAGTGGATCTTACTTGCGTCATCAACACAGTATTTTTCGGCTTATATTGATCCTCTATCAGAAAATTCACGCATTGGCGTAAGTGATTTAGTTGAATTTGAGCGTAATGGAAAAGATTGGGTTACGTTTAAACTGCTTGATAAAGAGTATAAATTTGCCATTCATGAAAAAGTTAAAGTACCGGACAAAAGCGATAAATCTTTACCTGTTGTAAAGTTAAGAACCAAACTTGGCGATATTAATGAAGAAATTGAATATGTGCTAATCAATGGCGGTAGCGGTATTGTATTGGGTGAGAACTTTTTACGTGATCTTGCGGTACAAAATAGAAAATATGATTATATTCAGGGGAGAGTAAAGAAATAAAGCGAAGCTTAAACTCTCTATTCCTATCCGAGACACTTCGCTTTTATGATTAATTATGCTTCAGCAATTACTTCGTAGCTGGTGAATTTACGAATGTTGATCACGCCAGTATCAAAGATCAGATATTGACCTTTAATTCCTTGCAAAATACCTTCAACCACAGGCTCTTTATCAAAGTTGTGTGAGCTAATCTTGGTTGGGAAGGCATCAACAGGAAAATGAATATCAACAATATCGTTATCAAGATATTCAATCGCATCTTCACCATATTCTGCAGTGATTTCTGCAAGACGAGCTTTTACTTCTGGTAATAAAACCGAGGCTTTTTCTGTTAAATCTATCTCAGCATTATCACCTTTGAGCATTGCACGCCAGTTGGTTTTATCAGCGACAAGCTCTGCAATAGCCACTTCCACTAAACCTGAAATTTGACGTGTTTTTACTTTTAGTACAGCAAGTGCCTGTGTGGCACCTTGATCAATCCATCGTGTCGGTAGTTGGCTATGTCGAGTAATACCCACTTTTAAACCCGAAGTATTTGATAGGTAAACATAGTGCGGCACCATGCAATTTTCTTCACCCCATTGTGGCTCACGGCACGTACCTTTGTCGTAGTGACAAGTTTCAGGTTTCATAATGCACATATCGCATGACGCTAATTTTTTCATACAAGGGAAGCAATGACCTTGAGAGTAACTTTTCTTGGTTTTTTTGCCACACGACTGGCAAAAAATATTGCCTGTATGAGTCAATTTAAGTGACTTACCAATCAAAGGGTTTAAATGCAGTTGTTGATCGCCGACAGGGAGATGATAGTCAACAACGTCATTTAACGTTGACTTCATTTTACTTAATGTTCCTTGCATACATTGCTCAGTAGTTTGTTTTTATAGTGCGGTGATTTTAGCAGGTGAAAGAGGGAAGCGGCTATAAAAGCGCAACGGAAAAATATGAATTCCCTCTTCGACGTTTTAAATCGGAGAGACAATCAGCAAAACAATCAGTGTTTATGGGTGAAATATGTAAATGGCATAAAGTAAAAAGTGATCGTTACCAAAAGCGAAGCGATAAACACTGGTGTATTTATTTGTGTGTTCTAATGTTAGAAATAGATAGCAAGCATCATCATGGAGAGAGTTATGCTCAATCGATTTTCACAAAATATCTCTTATGCCGTAATAAAAGAATTATCTTTAGCAAGGAAAGCGAGACGTAATAATGATGTGGTATTAGAGTTCAGCCATTTAGAAAACGCTCACGTTTTGGGACAACATTCTACTTACTGGCATACTAGAATCCATTGTCATATGCTGTATTGGGCACGACGTAATGGTGATAGCCAAGAGCTAAGAGGGCAGTTATTAAGAGTCTTTGGCGCATTAACTAAAACAGCTGTGGGTCTTGTGCCTGAAGGAAATACAGGGGGTAGTAATGTAAGCCCTTTTAAACGCTTACCTATTTCAGCTTTACAGCAACAAAAAATTATTCGCGCGAAACAAATGTAATACAGTTAATACGTTCAATGAGAAAAGGGCGACGCTGAACGGTGAAATGATTCTGAGATCTATTGCGAATAATGGCTATCGGATTTGATAGCCATTATTGAATATAACAGCGTAGTAGGAATTATATTAAACTTACGGGCGTTTGTTTTATGACGGCTCGCTGTTTTATTGCATGATAAACAAATACCACAATAAAGTTTATTGTCATTAATAATATAATTGTTGGTGCAGGAGCACTATCGATAAAGAAGCTAAGATAAACGCCTAAGAAGCAATTTATAATAGAAATGAATACCGATATTACCATCATGGTTTGAAAACGGCGGGTGAGCATAAAGGCTGTTGCTCCTGGCGCAATCAGCATTGAAATCACGAGTATCATGCCAACGGCTTTGAGTGCGGTAACAATCGCGAATGAGAGTAGGGCAAGCAATCCGTAATGTAATACTTTGGTCGGAAGTCCAATTGCTTGTGCATGTTGATGATCGAAAATAAGTAAGAGTAAATCTTTACCTTTAATAATACACAGTGATCCAACAATGAGTGCAATTACGCCTGCTTCTGTAATATCACGCCAACTCGCCCCAAGAGGATCACCAAATAGAATATGGTCTAAGTGAATATCTGTGTGAATTTTCGTCATCATTACAATGCCGAGCGCAAACATAGCTGAAAAAACAACACCCATAATTGTATCTTCTTTAATTCTGCTATTTTCTCTTAAATACCCTGTGGTTAACGCACAAAACATACCTGCGATAAAAGCACCAATTGTAAATGGAATTGATAAGATATAAGCAATAACAATCCCCGGTAAAACAGCATGGGAAATGGCATCACCCATTAAAGACCAACCTTTGAGAATTAAAAAACAAGAGAGTAATGCGGTTGGTATCGCGATAAAAAAAACAATCAGAAAAGCTTGCTGCATAAAAATAAATTCAAAAGGCGATAACAATGTCTCTATTAGATTAGCCATGTTGAACTCCTTTCGTTTGCTTAAAACGTTGTGCTTTTTTTAATGCTTGTTTGGTTTTTCTATACGTTGCTAATCGACCATATTTAGGCGCAAATATAAAAGCTAAACCAAAGAAAACAGTTTGTAATAACACGATGATCCCACCTGTTGCGCCATTGATAAAATAGCTAAGGTATGCACCAAGAAAAGCGCTGAACACACCAATAAATACACTGTAGATAATGACCATTGAGAAACGGTCAGACAGTAAATAAGCAGTTGCACCAGGTATTACAACCATAGCTATAACTAAAAAGGCGCCTACAGTTTGCAATGCGGCAACGGTTGAAGCACTTAAAATACTAAAAAATACAATTTTTAAAAATGTTGGTGATAACCCAATGGTTTTAGCATGGTTTTCATCAAAGAAAACAACCATGAAATCACGCCACTTTACACATAAAACGAAAAGAGAAAGGCAGCCAATGATGACAATTTGTAATGTATCTATAGGGGTTATTGCGAGAATATTTCCCATTACAATAGTTTGAATATTAACCGCACTAGGATAGAGCGAGACAAGAAATAAACCGAGCCCGAAGAAAGCAGTAAAAATTAAGCCAATAACAGCGTCTTCTTTTAATTTACTACGCTGGCTTAAAAATAACATACCAGCAGCCGCTAAACCGCCAGAAAAAAAGGCACCAAAAGAAAAGGGGAGGCCTATCATATAAGCGCCGGCAACACCGGGTACGATAGAATGTGATAGTGCATCACCAATAAGTGACCAGCCCTTCAGCATTAAATAACAGGAAAGAAAAGCACAAACGCCACCTATTAACGCACTAACCCACATGGCGTTGATCATATAGCTATATAAAAACGGCTCAAGTAATTGGTCCACGATTATCACTCCTTTTATTATTGACGGGAAAGGGAGCGAGATTGCTGTTCGCCATTTTCACCATACATAACAACAGGGCGTTCATGATCGGAAATAACCGATAATTTACGGCTATCGTCGTCTTCGTGAAGATCTTTCCCTGATAAAATGAAGTGGCGTAATACACCACCGAATGCGAGTTTTAAATTTTCAGGTGTGAAAATCTCGGTTGTTTCTCCTGACGCCAAAATGGTTTTGTTAATTAAAATTGTACGGTCACAAAAGTCAGGAATACTGCCAAGATTATGGGTAGAGACAAGCATGACTTTGCCTTCATTACGAAGTTCGCGTAACAATGCCATGATTTGATCTTCAGTTTGAACATCAACGCCTGTAAAGGGTTCATCGAGTAATATCACCTGACTTTCTTGCGCGAGTGCACGAGCAAGAAATACCCGTTTACGTTGCCCCCCAGAAAGTTCTCCGATTTGACGTTTACGAAAGTCAGTCATATTGACCCGCTCGAGAGCGATATTCACTTTTTCATGATCTATTTTTTTGGGGATACGCAACATATTCATATAACCATAACGCCCCATCATAACGACATCTTCAACCAGAACAGGGAAGTTCCAGTCTATATCTTCACTTTGCGGAACATAGGCTACCACATTACTTTTTAGCGCGTTTTTGACTGTATTATTAAGGATTTTCACACTACCTTGGCTGGTGGATACAAATCCCATAATGGCTTTAAAAAGTGTGGACTTTCCGCTGCCATTCATCCCGACTAGGGCTGCGATAGAACCTTGAGGAACGCTAAATGTGGCATTGTGCAGAGCAGTATGTCCGTTACGGTATGTAACTGTAATATTGTTTATATCTAATCCTATCATTATAAACTCAGCCCTTTAGCGATGGTTTGAGAGGTCACTTTAATTAGCTCTAGATAGGTAGGAACAGGGCCGTTTTTAGCACTCAACGAGTCAACATAAAGCACGCCTGCATAGTTAGCGCCTGTTTCTCTTGCGACTTGTTGAGCCGGTTTTGCTGAAACAGTACTTTCACTGAAAACCGCATCAATGTGATGTTGGCGAACAGCATCGATAAGTTGACGAACTTGTTGAGGCGTGCCTTGGGCATCAGCATTAATAGGCCATAGATACAGTTCTTTTAGTCCAAAATCACGAGCAAGATAGCTAAAAGCCCCTTCACTGGTAACAAGCCAACGCTTATCTACCGGTATGGTATTAATCTGATTACGAATAGGTGCAATTGTCTGCTTAATTTCTTGGGTATATTGTTGAGCGTTTTTATTATAAATACCCGAATTTTTAGGATCATGCTTAACCAGTGCTTGGCGAATATTTTCAACATAAATAATACCGTTTTCAGGTGACATCCAAGCATGAGGGTTAGGTTTACCGTTATAAGGGCCCTGAGTAATACTTAACGGCGTGATATTTTCAGTTACCGTTACAGAAGGAACATCATGGAGGTTTTGGAAAAACTTATTAAACCACAGTTCTAAATTTAAACCGTTATAAAGTATTAAATCGGCACCTTGTGCCCGTTTAAGATCGCCAGGTGTTACTTGATAATTATGAATTTCCGCATTGGGTTTAGTAATAGATTCAACAATAGCGGCGTCACCTGCGACATTTTTTGCCATGTCAGCAATGATTGTGAATGTTGTAATTACTTTAAACTTATCATTAGCATGGCTGACTGTACTCATAAACAGTCCAACAGATAGCAGTACAGCATTTGTCACGTATCGTAATCGTTGCTTTTGATGAAAGTTCATCCTTTTTATCCCTATAAAGAAAGTAATTTAAATTTTTCAAAGTTATAACAAACGCAATCTTTAAATGCAATTGATAATTATTATCAATAAGGTGTTTCTTGCTTTTGTCGGCTTTTAAGGTTGTTTGTATATATTCAATCGGTATATTGGATTGATAACTAATAGTATTTATTGTTGATGAGTAAGGGGAGACGATGAAAAAAAGCGTATTGATAACAGGAGCTAATCGGGGTATTGGCCTAGGGCTAGTGAAGCAGTATTTATCGCAAGGCTGGTTGGTTCATGCAACCTCGAGAACATTAGAAACAGCGGTAGATCTGCAAGATCTTGCTAGCCATAACGCTGATCTCATTATTCATTCATTAGACGTAACCAATTACGAGCAGCTTGATCAGCTAGCCACGCGATTACCAAGCCTCGATCTTGTGATAAATAATGCTGGTTATTATGGTCCAAAAGGCTACGGCTTTGGTCAGACTGATGTTGAAGAATGGCGTCGTGTTTTTGAAATAAATACGATTGCACCCTTAAAATTAATAGAAAGCTTGTACTCATTACTCAAAAGTGGCACTACAAAAAAAATAGCCTGCATATCTTCAAAAGTTGGCAGCATGGAAGAGAACACTTCAGGTGGTGGTTATATTTATCGTTCATCAAAAGCAGCACTTAATTCAGTAGTAAAAAGTTTAAGCAATGATCTTCGTGACGAGGGGTTTACGGTTATTGCTTTACATCCTGGTTGGGTGCAAACAGAGATGGGTGGCCCTAATGCACTTATTGATATAGAAACTTCAGCTAAAGGATTGTTTGATGTTATTGAACATACTTCAGTAAACCATTCAGGGGAGTTTATAAACTACGACGGCACACGTATCGCGTGGTAATTTAATTGAACAAAAAGGAGTGTACTAATGGAAAATATCATTATTCGACATAGCGAAGATAAAGATATTATGGGTGTTAAAGCTATTTATGAATCTGAAATTGCCTATGGCGGTACACTTCAACTCCCATTTCCTTCACTCGATCGTTGGACGTCTCGATTGTCGAATTTACCTCAAGGCTGTTATAGCTTGGTAGCGGAATATGAGGGAGAAATTGTCGGGCAACTTTTGTTGATATGGTTGCTGCTAACTAAAACTTATCAATTAATATACGATTCTTTTCTCTATCTTAAGTTTTACTTAACACATTACATCTGGTGTTAGCAAAACGAAACCACAAACAATTAAGCTCTCTTATTAACACTCTTTATATTGAATGAATAGTGATTAAATATTCATTTTAGAGTGGATAAGAAATTTTTCCTATCGTTTATAATAGTCTGTCTTCACGAATAGTCCGTCTTCTGCTCTAACTCGTTTCTGCCCCAAAACGTGTTATCAAATACTCATTCATATCTTATTAACGTGATTTTTAGATTAGTTTTATTTGCTGTATATAAATCACAGTTATAATGAAACGCAGTGACTTTATCGCTTTAGTTCTGTTTTTAATAAGACTGATTAAATACAATTCTGATTTTTACAGCTTCTTTCAAATCGGTAGGTGTAAGAAAATTCTACTAAGCTCATAATATATATAGATTATATCGAGTATAATATCTGTACTTTATAAGTATATTTTTGCGTAAAAGTAAGAATACTAATTAATATACTGTTTACTTATATTTTGAGATTTGTACTTATGGGAAGAGTTAAAAACTATTGGATGGAGGAGGAGGAAAGAGGTTTCTACTCCGTTGGTGATAAATTTCTATGCTCTGTATGTATAGGTGATGAAGATTTAGCCAGCTTCGTGCGTAAAAAAGGCCGTAGAGGAGAGTGTAGCTATTGCGGTAATAAGATGCGGAACGTAGTTCACTTCGATTTAATGATGGAGCACTTCCTCTCATGTGTATTTCAGGAATATGGGGACCCGAATAATGTTGGGGTTGCATGGGATCGTGGCTGGTGTGGTGACGTTTTTGATTCAGACGATTTGCTTGCAAATATCTCTATTCCGATTGAAAACATGGAGCTGCAAGATGACATTATTTCCTCTTTGGGGGATAAACAATGGTGTAAGCAAGACTTTTATCAATTGTCACCTTCGCAAGCTTATAGCTTCGGTTGGAAAAGGTTTGTTGACTTAGTAAAGCACAAATCACGTTACTCCTTTTATCGTTCAGTCGAAGAAAAAGATTGTCTGGGGTATGAAGAGATTCCTGCGCAATATTTCATGGACTCGCTTAGTGGAATTATTGATTCTTTAAACCTCTATAAAACACTGCCTGCTGGCAGCAATGTATTACGAGTTCGAGTTCATCCGCGAAAGGAAAAGTTAACTAGTGCCAAACAATTAGGTGCCCCGCCAGTAGAGTATGCCGTTTACGCCAACAGAATGAGTCCCTCTGGTATCTCTATGTTTTATGGAGCATTTGATAGGCGAACAGCGATCGCAGAAACATATGAGCTAACTAATGATGACAAAGTGGCTACAGTTGGAAGTTTCAAAATAACCAGAGATGTACGAATAGTTGATTTCAGTAAATTACCAAGTTTTAAGGGTTTCTTTAGTGGGGTGGATAGAAGCTATCGCCATAAACTGAAATTTATTTATGAGTTTCTAGATGACTTTACTGCTCCTGTATCAAAGGATGGTCTTGAGCATGTTGATTATGTACCGACACAGGTAGTAAGTGAACATTTTAGGTATATCCATACAACATCAGATAAAAACAGAATTGACGGCATTATTTATCCTAGCTCCAAGTTAAAAGGAAAAAAAGCAATAGTAATTTTTTGCGATAGCAGTGATTGCGTAGAACAGTCTGAAGATAAAGGCTTATTGAAGCTTGCTAATGTGAAAAGAATTAACCCTAAATCGTACATATAAATATAACAAATAAGGATATGTGTCGCGAAGCCGACACCTATCCGAAGTGTTGGACAAGCCCAAGCCACCTTATATAAGTAAATATTGGAAATATCATGAAGGGTGATGACAAAAAGAAGTCGAGCGTTATCCTTGGTGTGAACCAATCATTTTAATACTCTGATTTATAATAAAATCCTCTTTAATTATGAAGCGTGAAAGCCATTATCCTTATTATTGAACGTCGGTTATCTGGGTCGAAATATCCCCGTTAATTGCATGACATGTTGGCAGCAGGGGCAAAAGGGTTGGGCTTTTATACGTACCGTTTTATTCGGTGAGGGCAACGTTAGTTGCCCGGCTATCATGAACATAAATTGGATTGCTTGAAGCAGCTTCTTTTCATGACCCCGCAGCAGACCATAATCACGTATTCGACGAAATCCTTTTGGTAACACATGTTGCAATATCAACCAGAGAAATTGCAACACAGGTAACGTGCGTGTCTTCATCGTTTGAGTTTGGCTATCTTTATAACGAAATGTCACCTGTTCATTATTGATATACAGAATGTCTTTATCCGCAATTACCCCTCGATAAAGGTATGTCGATAAATACAATAATGCAGGCTTTCCTTGCCCTACATGCCGACAATCAACCACCCACTTTTTCGTGATGTGATCGGGTAACGCCCACTTTAGTTCAGTAGTGAGATAGGCTAACAATCTTGCTCGCCATACTTTTGCGAGAGCAAATGCATTAAAGAGGTAGTGGTTTTTACAATTTTTCCATTGTCGTTTCTTGTCATCAAAGCCACCGCCAGTGATCACCATATGAATATGAGGATGTAAATCTCGACGCCGATTATGAGTGTGTAAAACAGAAGTAAAACCGATGCGATTACCAAGGTATTTATCATTGTTAGCGAAGCTTTTTACTACACTGGCAGTCACAGTAAACATGGCTTGATAGAGTGCTTTAGGATGTTTTTTTGCCAGACATCGAAGCTCAGTTGGCAGCGTGAATGTCACCATAAAGTAATCAACAGGCAACAATTTCTGTTGCTGCTTTGCTAACCAATCGGATGTTGTTTGGTGCTGACACTGAGAACAATGACGGTGTCCACAAGACATCGCATATTCAGATTGATGTTCGCAATGCGAACATTGCCAGCGACTATGTCCTTGTTTTTCAGTGTGACACGTGAGTATCGCTTTCATGGCATAACGTATATCGTGATTGATCTGGGTTGAGTACGTAGCACAAAAGTCATCGTAATAATCGCGCAATAATGATTGAAAAGTCATAGGTTCAGTTCCCATGATAGCGTTAAATCATTAGTGAGTTGATTAATGGTTGTTGTCGTGTTTTTACGGGAGATGTCGGTCAGATGGGTGTACTTAGCGGTCGTATTTAAACTGTTATGACCTAATAAATGCTGCACTGAACGTAAATCTAAGCCTCGTTCTAACAGGTGAGTGGCATAGCTATGACGTAAATTATGAGGACTGATAGATTTCGTGATCCCACAGCTTTTAATGACGGCTTTCATTGCTTTTTGAACGCCACCGCGATCCATCACGGTATGGTTAACATTGAACGGTGAAGGAAAAA
>NZ_PYNY01000022.1:0-78416 GCF_003026135.1 Photobacterium sp. GB-36
ATATTTGAATTGACTGTGCCAAATAACCGAAGTTATTTGTATTGGTCACTAGTATCATTGATAAATCTTTCGACTTAACTTTTCAACGAGTGCCCACACAGATTGCATGGTCAAATTGTTAAAGAACAATACTGAACTCGGTAACCGCTTGCGCCGTTGTCTGTCTCAGTGGGGTCGTAGTATAGAGAGTTCGATCACATTAGCAAGGGCTAAAGTGAAATAATTCTGACATATTTAATCACTCGAACAAATAATACTCAGAGTGCTATTGATTGACTACAATTCACGCGTCTATTTAGTTACTCTTGGTTAAAAATCCGTCCCCTATACAGGTATTACTATGACTTCCTCATTACGTAGCTATAAAAATATTCATCCAACACTGGAAAATAATGTCTATGTTGATCCATCTTGTGTTTTAGTGGGGGATATTCGCTGTGATGATGACAGTAGTATTTGGCCTTTAGTCGCTGCGCGTGGCGATGTGAACTACATCACTATCGGTAAACGCACGAATATTCAAGATGGTAGCGTGCTACACGTTAGCCGTGTCAGTGATGATCACCCTGATGGCTTTCCGCTGATTATTGGTGATGATGTAACGGTGGGACATAAAGCGATGTTACATGGTTGCCAAATAGGTCATCGTGTTTTAGTGGGGATGGGCACAATTATTTTAGATGGGGCTATTATCGAAGATGATGTCATCATTGGCGCAGGCAGTTTGGTTCCACCCAATAAACGCCTAGCATCTGGTTTTCTTTATGTTGGCAGTCCCGCAAAACAAGCCCGCCCTTTAACGGACAAAGAGAAAACCTTTTTATCACAATCAGCAGATAACTATGTGCGACTCAAAAATGAGTACCTTTGCGAAGAACTTCCGCTGTAAATAAAAAGAAGCCTTATCTAACGATAAGGCTTCTCGATAATTATTTGAGTGACTTAGCCAATAACGACATCACCATTATCGTCAAAACATTCATCTTCAATCATTTCTTCAGCCAACTCTTCAAGATCAAAACGCAATGAAGAAAACTCAGCGAGGATATCAGCTTCGTTATTTAAGGCTTTACCACTGTGCTGTTGTAGCCAGTTTAAGGTTACCCAACAGATGATCAGTGCGCCGCCTTGCTGAGCAGGGAAGTTAACGGCTTGTCGAACAGCATCCCATGATTGAATATCTGAAAATAGAATATCTTGGTTCATTACTTTTACTCTTGTAAAGTTCGGCGCAACTCACGTTGTACTTGTTTAGCTCCCGGACGAAGCCCGCGCCATAACATAAAGCTTTCAGCAGCTTGTCCAACGAGCATTCCTAACCCATCTAACACCTTTACTGCGCCATGCTCTTTCGCCCAACCATTAAAAGAGGTTATTGCTGAGCCATACACCATGTCATAGCACGTGGTATTCGTACCAATCACCGTTGGAGATATCGCTGGCACATCTCCAGATAGGCTGGCTGACGTTGAGTTGATGATCACATCAAAGGTTTGGTTTTCGAGTTCGGCGTGCTCTAGTGCAATAACATTACCGTAAGAAGAAAACAGCTCTGCCAATTGTTTTGCTTTGCTTACTGTGCGGTTGGCTATAACCAATTGTTTAGGTTGCTGTGCTAATAATGGCAAAATCACACCACGAGCAGCACCACCGGCACCTAACAATAAGATGCGTTGATCTTTTAATTCGACCTGTTGATTTATCAGATCTTGAACAAGGCCTTCACCATCAGTGTTATCACCCAATACACCGCCGTCATCCAATTTCTTAAGTGTATTTACGGCACCAGCCAAGCGAGCACGTTCAGTTAGCTTGGTCGCATATTGATAAGCTTGCTCTTTAAATGGCACCGTAATGTTACAACCTTTACCACCATCATTAAAAAACATATCTGCCGCTTGCACAAAACCATCAATGGCAACAAGTTGACTGGTATATGTCATCTGTTGGCTCGTTTGACGGGCAAATAAGGTATGAATGAACGGAGATTTACTTTGTCCGATCGGATTACCAAATACGACGTACTTATCCATATACGAATTCTCTCTTTATATTAAGAAGGCTCTATCACTCCGTGATCTGAGCTCAATAATTGATTACCACTCTCGTGGTTTTAAATAATCTTGATACAGTCGCGCTTCTGCTGAATTGGGCTCTGGTTCATAGCAGTACTCCCAACGTGCTAATGGTGGCATCGACATTAAAATAGATTCCGTTCTTCCGCCACTCTGTAAACCAAACAAAGTGCCACGATCATAAACCAAATTAAATTCGACATAACGTCCACGACGGTATAACTGAAACTCCCGTTCACGTTCACCATAGGGTAGATAATAACGCTGTTGTACTATCGGCATGTAGGCATTGATAAAGCCATTACCTACCGCTTGCATATAAGCAAAACTCTTATCAAATCCCCATTGATTGAGATCATCAAAGAATAGACCGCCTATACCGCGGGTTTCATTACGGTGCGGTAAGAAGAAGTATTTATCACACCATGCTTTGTGCTGTTGATAAACATCATCACCAAACGGCGCACACAACTGTTTAGCTGTATCATGCCAGTGTTGGCAATCTTCTTCGAAAGGATAGAACGGGGTAAGATCAAAGCCACCACCAAACCACCAAACCGGAGCTTCACCGTCTTTTTCTGCGATAAAGAAGCGAACATTGGCATGAGAGGTTGGCACATAAGGGTTGCGAGGGTGAATAACCAATGACACGCCCATCGCTTCAAAACGACGACCTGCTAATTCTGGGCGATGTGCTGTTGCAGAAGCTGGCATTTCAGCACCATAAACATGAGAAAAATTCACACCTGCTTGCTCGAAGATTTCGCCATCACGTAATACACGACTACGACCACCGCCACCTTCTTCACGCTGCCATTGGTCTTGTTCAAATACGACGGTTGTTTCTTGTTGCTCTAATGCTTGGCAAATACGATCTTGTAAATCCAACAAAAAGGCTTTAACTGCATTTTTATCTACTTGGCTATCCATACTCTTTATCCCTTACCCTTGACGGAAGATATTGCCATTAAGCGCATCACGTATCTCGGAAGGATTGGTACGTCCGCCTGTTTCACCTTGCAAGATTGCAGCTAAACAATGCCCTAACTGTTGTTCAACCTCTTGCGCTGTTCGACCTGGCTCTTGGCCTGTTAAATTTGCGCTGGTTGAGGTAATAGGTTTACCAAACTCCAAACATAAGCGTTGCACGAGTGGATGATCACTCACACGTACCGCAATCGTAGTAAATTGCCCCGTTAAAAACGAGGGAATATTAGGCTTAGTCGGCATTACCCAAGTCACAGGCCCTGGCCATGTTGCCATCACGGTTTGCTTTTGTTGTTCGGTCAATTGGTTTTCATCAATATATGACAGCAGCTGATCGTAATTCGCCGCGATCAAAATTAAGCCCTTTTCCACTGGGCGTTGTTTGATCGCTAATAGTTTTTCAACCGCTTCTTGATTATCCGGATCACAGCCGACACCAAACACCGCTTCGGTTGGGTACCCGATCACTTCACCTTGCTTTAAAGCTGCGACGACTTGAGCAAAATTCTCCACAGTATCCTCATTATTTGTTCAGCAAATATTGTTGTTTTACTTTCTCAATTTCATTCTACCTACTCCTTAGTCACAACTCCATGCTCGGTTATAAGACAGTCAATATTCATGACGCAAACGTTTTCCTTTGAGCTAAATCACCGTATAATGCAGCCATCAACACGATGTTAAGTTATGACCTGAAGGAGAATGAGATGAAAGTTGGAATTATCATGGGTTCAAAATCTGATTGGCCAACCATGCAACATGCGGCTGAGATGCTTGATCGTTTCAATGTTCCTTATGAGACAAAGGTCGTTTCGGCTCACCGCACGCCACATTTACTAGCCGAATACGCTGAAAGTGCACAAGAGCGTGGCATTAAAGTGATCATCGCAGGTGCTGGCGGTGCAGCTCACTTACCGGGGATGACAGCGGCTTTCACTAGCGTGCCTGTATTAGGCGTACCAGTGCAATCACGTGCATTAAAAGGAATGGATTCATTGCTTTCTATCGTTCAAATGCCGAAAGGTATTGCTGTTGGTACCTTAGCAATTGGTGATGCAGGGGCTGCCAATGCAGGTCTCTTGGCCGCACAAATTATCGGCACTCAAAATGAGCAAGTACTGGCCGCTATTGATGCTTTCCGCAAAGAGCAAACAGAAACGGTATTAAGCAACCCAAATCCAGCAGAGGATGCATAATGAATAATGTGCTAGTCCTTGGTGCTGGCCAACTTGCCCGTATGATGGCACTGGCTGGCGCTCCTCTTAACATCAATGTGATCGCTTATGATGTAGAGAGTGATAAAGTGGTTCATCCTCTTACCCAACAAGCAATGTCGAACTCGCTCGTTGAAGCGATTAATGACGTTGATGCGATTACTGCCGAGTTTGAACATATTCCTCACGATATTTTAGATATTTGTGCTGCCAGCGAGAAGTTCTTCCCAACGCCAGAAGCAATCAAAGCCGGTGGCGATCGTCGTCTAGAAAAAGCGTTATTAGATAATGCTGGCGTGCGCAATGCTAAATACCATGAAATCACTGAACGTGCAGATCTTCTTACTGCAATTGAAAAAATCGGGTTACCGCTGGTGTTAAAAAGTGCATTAGGTGGCTACGACGGTAAAGGACAGTGGCGCTTAAAAGAAAGCGCACAGATTGATGATATTTGGCCTGAAATGGCGCAATGTATTGCTGATTCTCCTAATCAGGCTATTGTTGCTGAGCAATTTATTCCTTTTCAACGCGAAGTATCATTGATTGGTGCCCGTAATCGCAGTGGTGATATTCAGGTATTTAACTTAACTGAGAATATCCATACTGATGGCGTACTAAGTTTATCAACTGCGATTGTGGGTGACTCACCACTGCAAGCGCAAGCCGATAACATGTTCCGTGCCGTCGCTAATAGCCTTGATTATGTCGGCGTGTTAGCTATCGAGTTTTTCGATCTCGATGGCGAACTACTGGTAAACGAAATCGCACCACGGGTTCATAACTCAGGTCACTGGACACAGCAAGGTGCAGAAACATGTCAGTTTGAAAACCACTTACGCGCGGTATGTGATTCTCCTCTTGGTAGTACTCAACTCATTCGTCCAAGTGCGATGATCAATATCTTAGGTTTAGATAGCATTCCTGATGCGGTTTATGCCCAAGAAGGTTGCCATGTACACTGGTACGGTAAAGAAAAACGAGCAGGGCGTAAAATGGGGCACATTAACGTGTGTGCTGATACACCAGAGCAATTGCAGTATCGTTTGATCATGTTATCAAGCTTGCTGGATGAGAAGGATTTCCCCGCACTGCCGCGTTAATATTTACTCCAATTTAAAAAGCCTGCGTCTGAGCAGGCTTTTTTTATGCTGTTTTATCAACACTATCAGGATCTTGATAAGCATGGCACTTTCTATCTGCACATTGCAGTTTCACACCACTAGCTAATTTCTTTTCAATTAGCAAACCAAAGCCACATTGTTGGCACGTACCGACAACGGGTTTGTTATTCACAGCAAAGCGACAGCTTGGATACTGATCACAGGCGTAAAACACTTTGCCATAACGGGATTTACGCTCAGTTAAATGGCCTTTATGACATTCAGGACATCCAACATCGGTATTCTCTGCTTTCTTTTCCGTTGAGGCTAAATAGTGACAAGCAGGGTATGCTGAACACCCAATAAACATCCCATAACGACCTTGGCGTAATACCAATGGGCTCTCACATTCAGGACAAGGCATATCGAGCTCTTTCACTACATGTCCATCGTTGTGATTTAATGGCTGAATATAGTCACAACTCGGATAATGATCGCAACCAAGAAAAGGACCACGCTTACCAAATCGCATCACTAATTCGCCACCACATTGTGGGCACGGTGTATGTGATAGCGCCTGCTCATGGGCAGAGAATAAAGGTGGGTTATTGGTTGTCATTACTGCTCGCTTAAAAAGGAATATCGCGTTTTACACGCTATCGCGACAAATAGCATAGATACAATAACGGGCCACTTTAAGGCCCGCTAATTTTAATGCACTGCGCCGTCTTCCGCACCGTATAGCAACTCTTCCATCTGGCTATACGCTGTTTCATTACCGGGGGCATTAAACAGCACCATTAAGATAATCCACTTCAAATCATCTAATGAAAATTCATTGGTATCGAGCTCCATGATCCGATCAATCACCATTTCACGGGTATCGGCATTTAGCACATGGATTTGCTCAAGATACATCAAGAAACCGCGACAAGTGACATCCATACGGATCATCTCTTGCTCGGTATACACACGCATTGATGTTGCTGCGCAGTTATTTACATAAGGAGTATGTTCAGTTTCTTGTAACGCTGCGAGTTGTTCTAACCAATTAAGCGCTTTATAAATATCATCTTGATGGAACCCAGCACGAATTAACTCTTCGGAAAGTTCATCTTGATCAAACATCAACTCAGCATCACTTTGGATGTAAGTTTCAAACAGGTACATAAGAATGTCCATCATGACTAGCTCCTCCTCGTTCTGACATAACCACCAGGTACTGCACTGACCAGGCCCAGTAATTCCAACTCTAAAAGTTGGGTTAATACTTCATGGACAGGCTGTTCACAGCGTTCAGCAACTACATCTACGGGTGTTGCTTCGGTGCCTACGTTAGCCAACAGAGCTGGAAATGGCAATTCTTCATTTTCAGGTTGTGGAAAAGGCAAGCCTATTTGGTTATTTATTGCGCACTCAGTTAAGGTTCCGACTTCATTAAAGATATCTGCGGGGCTTTCTACCAGTTTAGCACCAGATTTTATCAATGCATTACAGCCTCGACTTTGCGCATTATAGATAGAGCCTGGAAGGGCAAACACTTCTCGTCCTTGCTCTAACGCATAACGCGCAGTAATCAATGAGCCGCTTTTTTCTGCCGCTTCAACTACCAATACGCCTGTCGACAATCCACTGATCACTCGATTGCGACGCGGAAAGTTTTGTGGACGAGGTTTTTCATCAGGCCAAAACTCTGAAACCAATGCCCCTTGCTCTACAATCTCATTCGCTAACTGACGATGGCGAGCAGGATAAATCTGATCTAAACCAGAGCCTAACACCGCAACGGTAGCGCCGCCGGACTTCAATGCCCCCAGATGAGCTTGTCCATCAATTCCTAAAGCAAGTCCGCTGGTAACCACATACTCCGCTTGCCCTAGTGCATACCCGAAATTAAATGCCGCCTCTCTACCATCAATGGAAGCGGCGCGACTACCAATAATCGCCACTTGTGGTTGAGCTAGATAAGCGACCTCACCACGGACAAATAACAGTGGCGGTGGAGATGATATTTGTTTCAGTAAATAAGGGTAAGCAGGAGAATCTAGAGTCAAAATATGTTGATCCGGATGTTGCTGCCAACGCAACGCTTGATCGATACGCTGTTGGTTGGGGGAAGTAATCGCTGTGGCTTGTTGGTGAGTCAAACCTAGCTGACACAACTGATCAAATGAAGAGCCAACACATTGTTGCGCCGAAACATGACGCAAGAGTTTATTAATGCGATGACCACCTAAATACGGGGTCATCGCTAATACTAACCATGGGTAGAGTGATTCACTCATGAGATCTTAACGCGTTGGTGGAACAGCAATAACACCCGGCTTGAATGGTTCTAAGCTTTGCATCACCACAGCTAAACTAAAGTGCTCATAAGGACGAAGCACCATTAATTTACCCACTGAGACTTCACCCAACTGGGTAGAGCCTGCTAATGGGTTATCTTTGTAATGGTAACTGCCTTTTTTACCTTGAACTTTGGCGCCTTGTTTGTATAAATCAAATACAAAGCCTGATTCCACACCATCTAAATGCCCACGATCTAATACCACAACATCGAAGCTAGAGATGTAACTACGCCCTTCAAGTTGCCCAATCACATTGGCAGTCATTGCCTCTGGCGGTGTTGAGGGTGAAAACGATAAGTTAGGCTCTCCGCTCACTAATAATGGTAATAAAATATCGTTTTGATTGATTTCCTGACGGTAGGTATCAACCCGTAATTGACTGGTTTTATCATCGGCTGCAGTGACGGTTAAATCAGCAATCTCCTTTAATGTCATGACCTTTACATCAACTTCAGGGCTTGTCTCCGTTGCTGAATCATTACGTGTAAACGTTTCTTCAATACGGTAAACACGCCATTGTGTTGTCGGTGCCAAAGGCTGATCTGCCCATACAATATCACCGACAGACAAGTAACCACGTTCATCGCTTGAGCCTAACACTTGCGGTTGTGTTTTGGCTGATTCTTGACTGATTAATTTATTTTCAGCCACGTACTCCAACATTAAGTATCCCGGTAAGGTCGTAATAGGATCACGAATAACTCGCGCTTTTGGCGACAGTTTTACATGCTTTTTCAAACTCAGTTTTGGCTGCCCATTAACCCAGATAAGATGGAGGCGATCACCTGGGTAAATAAGGTGTGGGTTTTTAATGTAGCTATTCTTTTCCCACAATTGTGGCCATGACCATGGATTTTCGAGAAATACCCCAGAAATATCCCATAACGTATCACCTTTCTTAACGATGTAGACTTCTGGTATATCTTTTTTAAGTAGTGGAGATGGCGCAGCAAACAGAGAGGGGATAAAAAGCATAAAGCTAAGAATAATGCCCAATTGCTTCATGAGATCGCTTCCTTGGATAACACAACCGAATCGTAAGGCTCCGCCTTACAACAAATAAAATACGTTTATCGTCTCAGACTGGCATTAGCCTATTGATATGTCGACTGTTTAACGATGAGCAAAAAGCGCTTTTCGGTTCACGTCACTATTTATAGATAACTGTTGCAACTCAATAGCGTCAAGTTTGCTTACGGCTAACACTAATCACTTTGCCAATAAAATACTGACGGACGCTTTTTCATTCTTTGTCTTTCACCTATGACAAAAAATTCGGTACTGTTATTTGATCTTTAAAATGACTAGAATTAGACCAACAGCGTTTTATTTTTTAGTTTCCGTTAACGAATTCGAGTCCTTATGTCTGTATTACACGTTCTAACCTTTCCTGATGAACGCCTACGAACTGTAGCTAAACCAGTCGAAGCGATAACACCTGAAATCCAAACAATTATCGATGATATGTTGGAGACCATGTACGACGAAGAAGGCATTGGTCTTGCGGCAACCCAAGTTGATATTCACCAACGTATTGTAGTGATTGACGTATCAGAAGAACGTAACCAACCTATGGTACTAGTGAACCCTGAAATTACTGAAGAGCACGGTGAAGATGGTATTGAAGAAGGCTGTTTATCGGTTCCTACCGCGCGAGGTTTTGTACCACGCGCAGCAGGCGTAAGTGTTACTGCGCTGGATCGTGACGGTAAAGAATACAGCTTCAAAGCTGATGGCTTATTGGCGATTTGTGTACAACATGAATTAGATCACTTAGCTGGCAAGCTATTTGTTGACTATTTATCACCTTTAAAACGTCAGCGCATTAAACAGAAACTAGAAAAAATTAAACGCCATAACGCAAAAAACTAATTATTTAGAGGTTACCTTGAGCAAACCATTACGCATCGTTTTTGCAGGTACTCCTGACTTCGCCGCCCGTCATTTGGCGGCGTTGTTGTCTTCACAGCACCAAGTTGTTGCTGTTTACACTCAACCTGATCGCCCAGCGGGTCGTGGTAAAAAACTAACGGCAAGCCCAGTTAAAAATATCGCGCTTGAACATGATATTCCGGTTTATCAACCAGCTTCATTACGCAATGAAGAAGCACAACAAGAATTAGCTGCCATTGACGCAGATATCATGGTTGTGGTGGCATACGGCTTATTATTACCGCAAGAAGTATTAGATACGCCACGTTTAGGTTGTATTAATGTACACGGTTCTATTCTTCCACGTTGGCGTGGTGCAGCGCCGATCCAACGCTCTATTTGGGCGGGAGATACAGAAACTGGCGTAACTATCATGCAGATGGATATCGGCCTTGATACGGGTGATATGCTAAAAGTGGCAACCTTGCCAATTGAAGCATCAGATACTAGCGCTACCATGTACGAAAAATTAGCCGATCTTGGCCCTGATGCCTTAATTGATTGCTTATCTGATATTGCTAATGGCACAGCCGTAGCCGTTAAGCAGGACGATGAGCAAGCAAACTACGCCAAGAAGCTGAGCAAAGAAGAAGCGTTAATTGATTGGACAATGGATGCCGCTGCGATTGAGCGCTGCGTTCGTGCGTTTAACCCGTGGCCAATGAGTTACTTCACCGTTGCAGAGCAAAACATCAAAGTTTGGCAAGCGGCTGTTGAAGCTGACAATCAAGGTAAAGCACCGGGTACAATTTTATCTGCTGATAAGCAAGGTATCTTAGTTGCGACAGGTAATGGCGCATTGCGCTTATTATCGCTGCAACCGCCAGGTAAGAAAGCGATGACAGCAGCAGATTTGCTTAATTCTCGTCGAGAATGGTTTGAATCTGGCGCTCAGCTATAAATATCAAGGCCAGTGTGTAGTCACTGGCTTTTCTTTTTAAGTTCCACATTGTTATCGCCAGCACTAACGGCGAGTTCAGGAAACAGCTATGAATGTAAGAGCCACAGCGGCCAAAGTTATTTATCAGGTCGTCGATCAAGGGCAGTCATTAACCGCCGCGCTTCCTGCTGCGCAACAAGATATCAGAGAGCGTGACCACGCTTTATTGCAAGAGATCTGCTATGGCGTACTTCGCTGGCTTCCTCGCTTAGAATCTATTACTCAAGCGTTAATGGATAAGCCGTTAAAAGGTAAGCAACGCGTATTCCACCACTTAATTTTAGTGGGCTTATATCAACTCGGGTACATGCGAATTCCAGCACATGCCGCAGTAGCTGAAACAGTAAATGCAACGAAAACACTTAAAAAGCCACAACTTCGCGGGCTTATTAACGCTATTTTACGTAATTATCAGCGTCAACAAGAAACCTTAGATGCGCAAGCTATCAGCCATGATGCGGGTAAATATGGTCATCCAAGCTGGCTATTAAAGTTATTAAAAGAAAGCTATCCCGAGCAATTTGCTGATATCTGTGAAGCGAATAACACCAAAGCACCGATGTGGCTACGTGTTAATCGCCAACACAATACTCGCGATGCCTACCGCGCTTTATTAGATGCCGAGGACATTGCAACCGAGTTACACCCACAGGCTGCAGATGCGCTACGTTTAGTTTCGCCATGCGATGTCACTCAGCTTCCTGGCTTTAGTGATGGCTGGGTCTCGGTACAAGACGCTGCAGCTCAGTTAGCGGTGGATTATTTACAGCCTAAAGCGGGTGAGTTAATTCTTGATTGCTGCGCAGCTCCTGGTGGTAAAACAGCCCACATCATTGAACATGTACCATCAACCAAAGTGGTTGCGATTGACTGTGATGAAAATCGCCTTAAACGTGTACACGAAAACTTGGCACGTTTGAACCTGGATGCAACCGTATTATGCGCTGATGCCCGTTACCCAGAACAATGGTGGCAAGGTGACAAATTTGATCGTATTTTGCTAGATGCGCCATGTTCAGCGACGGGGGTTATTCGTCGTCACCCAGATATTAAGTGGCTACGTCGTGGCGAAGATATTGCGGCACTGGCAACACTTCAAGCAGAGATCTTTGACGCAATGTGGCTGCAATTAAAACCGGGCGGTACGTTGGTTTACGCGACATGCTCTATTACGCCACAAGAAAACTGCGATCAGGTAAAAGCGTTTTTAGCACGAACGTCAGATGCGACATTAATTGGCAGCGATCCAGCGAAACCTGGTCGTCAAATTCTGCCAGGTGAAGAGTCGATGGATGGTTTTTACTACGCTGTACTAACAAAAGCAGAGTAATCATTGTTTAAATAAAAGCGGAACTTGCTCTCAAGATTCCGCTTTTTCATATTTTATAACGCCGATCAGAACGTTGTACTTACAGCTGATCTCTACAGGCATTTACATCAGGCATAGACTATGAAAATTATTATTCTCGGTGCCGGACAAGTTGGCGGCACCCTTGCTGAAAACTTGGTTGGTGAGAATAACGATATCACTATCGTTGATAAGGATCCCGAGCGTCTGCGTGAACTGCAAGACAAATACGACCTTCGAGTTGTACAAGGCTTTGCCAGTCACCCTCGCACGTTACGAGAAGCAGGGGCACAAGATGCTGATATGTTGGTATCTGTTACGAACTCCGATGAAACTAACATGATCGCATGTCAAATTGCGTTCTCTCTTTTCAATACGCCTAACCGTGTTGCTCGTATTCGTTCACCTGAATACTTACGAGAGAAAGAACAACTGTTTCAATCTGATGCGGTTCCTGTTGATCACTTAATCGCACCAGAAGAATTGGTGACCGATTACATTGAAAAACTGATTGAATACCCAGGCGCATTACAGGTTGTTAGCTTTGCAGAAGATAAAGTCGGCCTTGTTGCGGTAAAAGCCTACTATGGCGGTCCGCTAGTTGGTAATGCATTATCTGCATTGCGTGAACACATGCCACACATCGATACCCGCGTAGCGGCGATTTTCCGTCAAGGTAAACCGATTCGTCCACAAGGTACCACGATCATTGAAGCTGATGATGAAGTCTTCTTTGTCGCCGCAAGTAACCATATTCGTTCCGTAATGAGTGAACTTCAGCGCCTAGAGAAGCCTTATAAGCGTTTGATGATTGTTGGTGGTGGTAACGTTGGTGCTGGTTTAGCTCGTCGTTTAGAGCAAAGCTACAGCATCAAACTGATTGAACGTAATCAAGAGCGTGCTGAGAACTTGTCTGAAATGCTACAAAATACCATCGTATTTTGTGGTGATGCCTCAGATCAGGAATTGCTCAGCGAAGAGCATATCGAGCAGATCGATGTCTTTATTGCGGTTACTAACGATGATGAAGCCAATATCATGTCAGCCATGCTTGCTAAGCGTATGGGCGCAAAGAAAGTGATGGTGCTTATCCAGCGTGGTGCTTACGTTGATTTGGTGCAAGGCGGTACCATTGATATTGCGATTTCACCGCAACAAGCGACGATTTCAGCGCTATTAACCCACGTGCGAAAAGCCGATATCGTTAATGTATCATCATTGCGTCGCGGCGCTGCAGAAGCCATTGAGGCTATCGCTCATGGTGATTCCAGTACCTCTAAAGTCGTTGGTCGTGCAATCAGCGATATTAAATTACCACCGGGTACCACCATTGGTGCTGTTGTCCGTGGAGAAGAAGTATTAATCGCCCATGACCGTACCGTCATCGAGCAAAACGATCACGTGGTGATGTTCCTTGTTGATAAGAAGTACATCCCAGATGTTGAACGTCTCTTCCAACCTAGTCCTTTCTTCTTGTAACTGATCATGGTTAATTATCGTCCCATACTGTTTGTACTAGGGTTAGTGCTGTCTAAGCTAGCCCTGTTCATGTACGTGCCGACATTAGTCGCCTTTTTTACCGGTACCGAAGGGTTTATTGATTTCGCCACTGCGGTGCTGATCACCCATTCTGTTGCCTTTTTATTTTTAACTTTAGGTAAAACCCCAGAGTTTAAGCTTAGCGTGCGAGACATGTTCTTGATCACCACCTTAGTTTGGACTGTCGCCAGTGCTTTTGCGGCCTTACCTTTTGTATTTATTAATCACATTAGTTTTACCGATGCTTACTTTGAAACTATGTCAGGGATCACCACAACGGGCTCTACCGTTTTAAGTGGTTTAGATGATATGGCACCCAGTATTTTGCTGTGGCGATCAACACTGCAATGGCTCGGTGGGGTTGGCTTTATCGTGATGGCAGTAGCGATCCTCCCGATGCTGAACGTCGGTGGTATGCGTTTATTCCAAACCGAATCATCAGATTGGTCAGATAAAAGCTCACCTCGAACCAAGAGCGTTGCAAAGAATATCGTTAATGTTTATCTCACGTTAACTCTGCTCTGCATTATCTCGTTTATGTTTGCAGGGATGAATACATTTGATGCCATTAACCATGCTTTCACAACCATTTCGACGGGCGGTTATTCCACTTCTGATGGCTCCATGAATCACTTCTCGCACAGTGCACAATGGGTTGCCACAGTCTTCATGTTTGCTGGCGGCTTGCCATTTTTGCTGTTTGTCCAAGCCTTGAAAAAACGCCATCCAAAAACCTTATTTGGTGATGCTCAAGTAAAAGGCTATGCCTTGTTTGTGACCGTTGCCAGTTTAATTGTGGCTGCATGCTTGTTCTTCAATAAAGATTATTCGTTGATGGATTCGCTGCGATTATCATTTTTCAACATCATTTCTGTTGTGACAACCACAGGTTTTGGCTTGGGAGATTTCACCGCATGGGGACCATTGCCGAGTATTATTTTCGCCTTCACTTTATTGGTAGGCGCTTGCTCAGGGTCGACCAGTGGCGGAATAAAAATCTTTCGATTCCAGATCGCGTTTGCCTTACTACGTAAGCAAATTATGCAATCTATCCACCCATCGGCGCTATTTGTCCAACGCTATAATGATAGACCGGTCACTGACGATATTGTGCGCTCGGTTGTTGCATTAGTATTGACCTTTATCATGACCATTATCTTCATTGCTGCGATATTAGGTCTACAAGGGCTTGATCCCATCACCAGCATTACAGGTGCTGTCACCGCTGTTGCTAATGTGGGGCCGGGGATGGGGAGTATTATCGGTCCAACGGGTAACTTCGCGAGTTTGCCTGATTTATCAAAATGGACCTTAAGCTTAGGTATGTTGATGGGACGTTTAGAAATTTTGACTGTGTTAGTCGTATTTTCACCTGCATTTTGGCGAGACTAATAACACTAAAAACAAAAAGGGAGCGCATTGCGCTCCCTTTTTTATCCATTTCAACGCGATGAACTACACAGGTTTGACGTAGAAATAAATCGCACAAAAGTGGCAAATAGAACCACCTAATACAAATAAATGCCAAATTGCATGGTTATACGGAATACGTTTATTGACGTAGAAAATCACCCCAAGTGAATAAATCACACCGCCTAAAGCAAGTAACACTAAACCACCCGTCGATAAAATAAGTGCTAATTGATAAATCATAATTAGCGATAACCAACCCATGGTTAAATAAGTGATCAGTGATAATTTCTCAAATCGATAAACAAATGCAATTTTGGCAATAATACCGATAATCGCCAGTCCCCAAATCACGCTCATCAAACCAATGGCTAATGGCGTCCGCAGAGAAATCAATAAAAAAGGCGTATAAGTACCAGCAATAAGAAGATAAATCGCACAATGATCGAACGTTTTTAACGCACGTTTCGCTTTAGGTGATGAAACCGAATGGTAGAGGGTAGAGGCTAAATAGAGCAATATCATGCTCACCGCATACACGGTATAGCTGATAAGACTTAACGTGTCAGCATTAACAGAGAATGCTTTCTCAAGTAATAAATACAACCCAAGCAAGCCAAATAACAGCCCGATCCCATGGCTTATACTGTTCGCTACTTCCTCTGCAACAGAATACCCTTGTTCTGTTGCCACCGATTTGTTCATCACTCAACCACCTCACGCTAACATGACATTATTCTACTATAACCACACCACTCAGCTTACACTTGTAAGCTGAAAATAAGCAAGTCAGGATTCGTGATATTTATAATAATGAGATAAAAACATACGTAATAAAAACGGAGCGCTCGTGATAAATAAGCAATACTCCGTTAGTTATTATTTTTGTAGTAGTGATAAGGTGGCTTGTCGAGCAGCATCTGGATCGCGAGCAATAATGCCATCAACGATTTGTTGGTGAGCATCAAGTTTTAAAATACGTTCACGCGTAACAACACGGAAGTAGTTTTCAAATACCGCTTTAAACAAGTTACCAAACGGACTAATAAAATGATTTCCAGAGGAAAAATAAATCAGTTGATGGAAACGTGTGTCGACTTCAATCCAATGTTCTTGATCGAAGTTATCGCCCATTTCATGCATTTCAGCCAACAGCTTTTGTAGCTCTTTACGCTCCTCATCTGTTGCGTGAATAGCTGCTAATGCTGCCGCTTCTGGCTCTAACATTAAACGCGCTTGTTGATATTCCTCTAATAATTCAGAATCGGCATCAAAATCTAACCAAGCCAGTAAATCTTGATCAAGATAGTTCCAATTCTTTTTCGGCATCACGCGTGTACCAATACGTGGCCGAGGCAACACCATTCCTTTGGCAGCCAACATTTTGATTGCCTCACGAACAGCTGTACGGCTTACACCATACATGTCACCTAATTCGACTTCACCCGGTAAAATATCACCAGGCGCTGTTTCTCCCGCCAAAATACGGCGGCCTATAGACTCAGCTAATCGATAAGATAAATTTCGGTTGGCAACAATGCGTTGCTGCTCTTGCTCCATACATCCTCTCCAAAGGCTTCTTTTATAATATGGTTATTCCATAAAATATGTGCAGTGTAATACACACATCGTATTACAACATAAACGGATCTGAATACGCCAAGCGAAAGCACTTTTACTATTCTTTTTTTACGGCATGCTTAATCCAACCATCTTAATGCTTCAATCTTAGCATTTTAGCGGCTACTTTTTACTCGACTTTTAAAATTGCTATTGTTATTCTCAGCGCAAACTAATTAACAACCAAGCGATATACTGATGGATGGGGTAAACCCAGTAGGGAATTTTCCCTTCAGCGATCAGCTTGCTAACTTCCGGCCATGGATGAGCCTGACAACAGGTGATTTATGCGACCAGCATCTCCCGTCAGGTATGTAAGTACCCCTCGTAGCCCTTCACGCCTTCGTGCAACGGCTCATGCTCCACATTTTAAAACGAAACAGACAGCCGTTGTTGAGATTTCATTGACGAATAACGATATAAAACTAAAGCGTGATGAGTTAGAGACTCAAATACAGTCATTAATCGCCAAGCAAAATATCGCGTAATGATAATAAAACGATTGAGATAAAGCAGCTTCGGCTGCTTTTTTTACTTCGTTTTGTCATTACAACACCGCACAACAGATTGTAACCCCGTGTGCTTTGTTATAATTTACCCCTATTAAAACTATGACAATTTGCTCGTAATAACGATCACTCAGCCTCAACTACGGAGTCACTATGAAAACGCATCGCGTCAATGAGCTCATCGAACTGCTTCATCCTGAATGGCAAAAAGATCCTGATCTAAATTTAGTGGAGTTTTTATTAAAGCTGGCTGAAGAAGCAAAGTATAACGGCCCATTAGAGTCACTCACTGATGATGTACTGATTTATCATTTGAAGATGCGTAACAGTGATAAAGACGCCATGATCCCTGGGCTTGCAAAAGATTGTGAAGATGATTTCAAAACCGCTATCTTACGCGCTCGCGGTATTATTAAATAATCTCACTATTATTTAACGTTAAAAGCCAGTGAATATTCACTGGCTTTTTTGTGCCCAAACCACCAGTTTAAGCACTGATTTTAGGCTGAACCATCGCCTTGCGTTACAATTATGTTATTAACAAAGCGTGATACATATTAATGGTTAACACTCAGCGCCGACACTCGATTTATTCGTCGTCTTCGCTAAACTGATGACAACACATGTTCGCTAGGGCGGGAGAGATCTACCCCTGAATTCTCGTTATCTCAAGATTAAGGTAAACTGCAGCCTTAATTTCCATCTTTAAGGCTGTTTCATGGAAAAAAACGATTTTTGTTTTTCGAATCTCACACCTGATTTGCTACTTGATGCCTTAGATAGCATTGATGTTCGTGCAGAATCAGGATTACTGGCTCTCAATAGTTATGAAAATCGGGTCTACCAGTTTAAAGCAGAAGATGGCGCACGTTATGTCACCAAGTTCTATCGCTCAGAACGTTGGAGTGATGAGCAAATTGAAGAAGAGCACCAATTTACACAAGAATTGGCTGACAATGAAATTCCTGTTGCCGCACCTCTAAATATCAATGGGAAAACACTACATACCTTTAATGGTCATCGTTTTGCTTTATTTCCAAGTGTCGGCGGTCGACAATTTGAAGTCGATAATTTTGACCAATTAGAATGGGTCGGTCGCTATTTAGGTCGCATTCATCTCGTGGGGCAACGCCAGCCTTTTCAACACCGTCCAACCATGGGGCTAGATGAATACGTCTATCAGCCTCGAAAATTATTAGAGCACAGTCAGTTTATACCCGATCATCTTAAGAATGTTTTTTTTGCCGATCTTGATCTACTGATTAAAAACCTTGAACAGCATTGGTCGTCTGATTGGCAAGCGATTCGTCTTCATGGTGACTGTCACCCAGGTAATATTTTATGGCGTGATGGCCCAATGTTTGTCGATCTTGATGATGCCCGTAATGGTCCTGCTGTCCAAGATTTATGGATGCTATTAAACGGTGAGCGCGCCGATCAACTAGCCCAACTGGATACGTTACTTGAAGCTTATGGTGAATTTGCAGATTTTGATCAACGTCAATTGCAACTAATCGAGCCTTTACGCGGTCTTAGAATGGTGCATTATATGGCATGGTTAGCAAAACGATGGCAAGATCCTGCATTTCCCCGTGCATTCCCTTGGTTTGCTGATGCAAAATACTGGGAAGGGCAAGTTCTTGCATTCAAAGAACAAATTGCCTCGCTGCATGATGCACCATTACAACTCATGCCACAGTGGTAAACACAAAAACGTATTAACATAAAAATTCAGGTTATATTTATAACCGTGATAAGGATAATCAGGGAGTTATATCAATGTTCAAGAAGTTACTCACGCTAGCTAGTGCAGCGTTACTATCATTTTCAGTGCACGCCGCAAAATTTACTGAAGGTGATTACTACAAAGTTCTCGATCTACCAAAATCTGAAACCCCCATTGTGACTGAGTACTTCTCTTTATACTGCCCGCATTGCTATCAGTTTGAACCTATGATCAAACAGCTAAAAACTAAATTGCCTGAAAATGTAAAGTTCCAAAAAAGGCATGTTTCATTCATGGGCGGCCCAATGGGTAAAGTAATGAGTAAAGCCTTCGCGACTTCTGTGGTATTAGGTGTTCAAGATAAAATGGTACCGGTGTTCTTTAACCGTATCCACACCATGAACAAGCCACCACGTAATGAAGAAGAAGTGCGTCAAATCTTCATTGATGAGGGAGTTCCTGCGGCTGAATTTGATGGTGCATATAATAGCTTTGCAGTAAATTCAATGGTAAGCCGTTCTGATAAAGCCTTTGAAGATGCAGGCTTAACCGGTGTGCCTGCTGTTGTGGTTAACAACAAGTACCTTGTACAAACAGGTAAAATCAAATCAGCGAACGAATACTTTGAGTTAGTAAACTACTTACTGAAAAAGTAATATCATCTAAAAATAAAAAAGGGCTGTAATGCCCTTTTTTATTATCCAAATAACGACACTTTTTGTTATATAACTTGGCTATTAATCTGCTTAAGCAGCCTATCCATTGCGCGATAGCCTAACGCTTCCGCTAAGTGCCCTCGAGAGATATCAGGCTCTCCCGCCAAATCCGCTATCGTACGCGCCACTTTAATGATTCGATGATAAGCTCGTACCGATAAACCTAACTGATGAAGCGCATTTTCTAAAAATGCCGCATCAGCTTGCTGAAGTGGGCAATACTGCTCTAACTCTCGCGTCGATAACAGCGCATTCACCTTACCACTGCGAGTCAACATTAGCTGACGAGCATGATCGACCCGCGCTTTAATCGTTACTGTTGAATCACCTCGATCTCCCCCTTTAGTTAACGTTCCTCGGGGTAGAGCAGGGATCTCAATCGACATATCAAACCTATCAAGTAATGGGCCACTCAACCGACTTAAATAACGTAATATCGCCTGTGGGTTGGTACGTGTTTGGTTACCGTCATAATACCCAGAAGGGCTTGGGTTCAGCGCACCGATCAATTGAAATCGCGCAGGAAACGTTGTTTTACTGGTCGCACGAGAAATCACAATATGACCTGACTCTAATGGCTCGCGTAAAGAATCTAAAACTTTACGTTCAAATTCAGGCATCTCGTCTAAAAATAAAAGCCCATTGTGCGCCAACGATATTTCTCCCGGTTTAGGTACCGAACCACCGCCCACTAATGCCGCCATAGAGCTCGAATGGTGTGGCGTACGAAAAGGCCTTTTTAACCAATTTCCTTGGTGTAAGGATTGTGGTGTGAGCGAGGTGACGGCCGCGGTTTCTAACGCTTCCTCATGACTCATCGGCGGCAGTAAATCACATAACCTTGATGCCAGCATAGTTTTTCCCGTCCCCGGAGGACCGAGGAACAAAACATTATGACCGCCGGCGGCGGCTATTTCTAACGCACGTTTCCCTTGTTGCTGCCCGATAATATCTTGCATATCTCGCTCTAAAGGAGCCGCAGTTTCTTTAAGCTGCTCACTAAAATTTAATGCTAATTGTTGTTGGCCGCATAAATAGCCACAAACGGCTAATAGATTGGATGCTGATTTATGAACCTCTTTACCGACGAGAGCCACTTGATCGCCATTACTGTCAGGCACCACAAAGCAACGCTTCGCCTTTAATGCAGCTAAAGCAGCAGGCAGTGCCCCCTTTACAGGTCGTAACTCTCCCGATAATGCTAATTCACCGATAAACTCATGCTCTGATAATTTATCTGTTGGGATCTGACCTGATGCCGCTAAAATACCTAACGCTATAGGTAAATCAAATCGCCCTCCTTCTTTAGGCAAATCAGCAGGGGCTAAGTTGACAGTGATACGTCGTGATGGGAACTCAAAATTCGCATTAATAATTGCACTTCGAACCCGATCTTTAGCCTCTTTTACCGTAGTTTCAGGTAGCCCTACTAATGTAAAACTTGGCAACCCATTACTTAAGTGGACTTCTACCGTTACAGGTGGAGCCTGCACTCCCACACAAGCTCGACTATGAACAATCGCAAGCGTCATGAACCATCACCTCACTGAGATAAAAAAACATTCGTTAATGAAATATTTATTTTTAGTTTCATAAGATGCCTGTAAATGCAGCTCGTTTGCTAAAAAAACCACAGTTTTTGCTTGTCATGCGATAGATGTCTGTGTTACCACTAACATATAGCAACAACTAGACAACAAAAGTTGGACAAATATACATGCGCTTAACAACATCCCTCGTACTCATTATTAAAGTCATTGTGGTGATTATGTCACCGCAGCGGGGATTTGCTGGCGCAAAGTAGCGCAAAGACGCAAACAAAAAGCCCCCGCACTGAGAAGTTCGGGGGCTTTTTTCAACAAATGGATTTGAGTAATCGTTATCATCTCAAATAGATCTCGCAAAGCAAGCAAGGAGCTGCGATGACAGGGGCAGAATTAGTCGTAAAAGCGCTGCATCAGCAGGGTATCAAAACCGTATTTGGTTACCCAGGCGGTGCCATCATGCCAATTTATGACGCGTTATATGATGGTGGAGTAGAGCATATCCTCTGCCGTCACGAACAAGGAGCAGCAATGGCTGCTATTGGTATGGCCCGATCCACCCAAGATGTCGCTGTCTGTATGGCAACATCAGGTCCAGGTGCCACAAACCTCGTCACTGGACTTGCTGACGCCTTTATGGATTCAGTCCCCCTAGTTGCGATTACTGGACAAGTTGCCAGCACCCATATTGGAACCGATGCCTTCCAAGAAATGGATGTGATTGGGATGTCTTTATCATGTACCAAACACAGCTATCTGGTCACCGATATCAATGAACTTGCACCAACCCTTGCTGAAGCATTCGTAGTCGCTAAAGCCGGTCGTCCGGGCCCTGTTATTGTCGATATAGCCAAAGATGTACAGCTTGCACAAGCGCCAACCGAATTACTCCCCCCAATTGAACCACCAGCGGTTCCAACGGTTAATAGTGAAGCTATCACTGCAGCTCAACAATTATTAGATCAAAGTCATCGTCCCGTAATGTATGTCGGTGGTGGGGTGCAAATTGCCCATGCAACCGATACGTTACGTCAATTTTTAAACCTTAATCCAATGCCTTCGGTCAGTACTTTAAAAGGCTTAGGGTCTATTGAACGCCATGATCCCCATTACCTTGGCATGCTTGGTATGCACGGCACAAAAGCAGCCAACCTAGTGGTACAAGAAGCGGATTTATTAATTGTGGTTGGCGCCCGATTTGATGATCGCGTAACCGGAAAATTGGATACCTTTGCGCCACACGCAAAAGTAATTCATATTGATATTGATGCCGCTGAATTTAGTAAATTACGTCATGCTGATGCGCCATTACGTGGCGATATTAATACTATTTTGCCTCAGTTAGAGCTGAGCCAAGATATCAGCCGTTGGCTCACTCACAGTGAACATATTCGTAAAATAGGTAAATGGCGCTATGACCATCCTGGCGAGCTGATTTACGCACCATTACTGCTTAAACAATTATCAGATATGATGCCTGATAGCAGCATGATATCGACTGATGTTGGTCAGCACCAAATGTGGGCTGCACAGCATATTCAACCTCGTGCGCCACAAAACTACATTACATCAGCCGGTCTTGGCACCATGGGTTTTGGCTTGCCAGCGGCAATGGGAGCCAGTGTTGCCCGTCCTGATGATCAATCTATTCTGATCTCTGGTGATGGCTCGTTTATGATGAATGTACAAGAATTGGGAACCTTAAAGCGCCGCAGTATTCCCGTCAAAATGGTACTTATCAATAACCAGCGCTTAGGTATGGTACGTCAATGGCAATCGCTGTTTTTTGATGGTCGCCACAGTGAAACCATCCTAGATGATAACCCTGATTTTGTGATGTTAGCTAAAGCGTTTGATATTCCGGGAAAAACCATTACTCGCAAAGAAGAAGTGGCTCCTGCACTGGAAGAAATGCTCGCCAGTAAAACCGCTTACTTACTGCATGTGCTAATTGATGAAGAACAAAATGTATGGCCACTGGTTCCACCGGGTGCTGCAAACCAAGATATGCTGGAGAACACCTAATGGAAAGATATTTACTCAACATTACCGCTAATGATAAGCCTGTATTACTTGAGCGAATTTTACGTGTGATCCGCCATCGTGGCTTCATCATAAAAAAAGTCGATGCAACACAAAATCATCACAGCAAGATAGCCAGAATCGAAATTATCGTCGATAGTACTCGTCCTATATCGACGCTTATCAACCAAATTGAAAAACTGTGGGACATCATCAGTGTAGAGACTTCCCCCCTGCAGTTACTGGATTAAATTTTAGAAAGGAATTCAACATGGCAAATACAGCAGATTACATTTGGTTTAACGGTGAAATAGTGCCTTGGGCTGATGCTAATGTTCACGTTTTAACCCACGCAATGCACTATGGTACTTCAGTATTTGAAGGGATCCGTTGCTACAACACGCCAAAAGGCCCAGCCATTTTTCGTCATGAAGAACATATGGTACGGCTAAAAAATTCGGCAAAAATTTATCGCTTCCCAATCCCATACAGCTGCGATGAACTAATGGAAATTTGCCGTGAAACGATCCGAGTCAATAAACTCGATTCTGCTTACATTCGCCCATTGGGTTATGTGGGGAATGTTGGCCTAGGGGTTTGTCCTCCCGTTGATACAAAAATGGATTTGATTGTTGCCGCTTTCCCTTGGGGCTCTTACTTAGGTGAAGAAGCACTGGAAAATGGCGTTGATGCGATGATTTCTAGCTGGAATCGTGCCGCGCCAAATACTATTCCAACGGCTGCAAAAGCTGGTGGTAACTACCTATCATCATTACTGGTTGGTAGCGAAGCACGTCGCCATGGTTACGCAGAAGGGATCGCATTAAGTGTTGATGGTTATCTATCAGAAGGCGCTGGTGAAAATATCTTTGTCATTCGTAACGGCGTTCTTTCAACACCACCAACAACTAGCGCAATTTTACCCGGCATCACCCGTGACACGATTATGATCCTAGCTAAAGAACGGGGTTACGAAGTACGTGAAGAAAACATTGCTCGTGAAGCACTTTACCTTGCCGATGAAATCTTCATGACAGGGACAGCAGCTGAAATCGTACCGGTACGCAGTGTGGATCAAATTACCGTCGGTGAAGGTAAACGAGGCCCTATCACCAAAGAGCTGCAAGCCGCTTACTTCGGTCTGTTCAATGGTGAAACAGAAGATAAATGGGGCTGGTTAGATTACGTTTATCCACAAAAGTAATTGCCCTTCACAACCCAACCAATACATATCAAAACTGTCGCTAATGCATTAGCGACAGTGCTCAAAAAGGATTTTCTGTTATGCCTAAATACCGTTCTGCAACCACAACCCATGGCCGAAATATGGCTGGTGCTCGTGCGCTTTGGCGTGCCACTGGCGTCAAAGATGAAGATTTCGGTAAGCCGATTATTGCCGTTGTGAACTCGTTTACCCAATTTGTTCCCGGTCACGTCCACTTAAAAGATCTCGGTCAATTAGTCGCAAAGCAAATAGAAGAAGCGGGCGGTATTGCCAAAGAGTTTAATACCATTGCTGTTGATGACGGCATTGCGATGGGGCATGGCGGTATGCTGTATTCACTCCCATCACGTGAGCTTATTTCAGATTCTGTTGAGTACATGGTGAATGCCCACTGTGCCGATGCGATGGTATGTATCTCAAACTGTGACAAAATCACCCCGGGAATGTTAATGGCGTCACTTCGCTTAAATATTCCGGTTATTTTTGTTTCTGGCGGACCAATGGAAGCCGGTAAAACCAAGCTTTCAGAGCAAGTGATCAAGCTCGATTTGGTTGATGCAATGATCCAAGGTGCCGATCCTAAAGTATCAGATGAACAAAGTGAGCAGATCGAACGTTCAGCATGCCCAACTTGTGGTTCGTGCTCTGGTATGTTCACGGCGAACTCAATGAACTGTTTAACCGAAGCATTAGGTTTAAGCCAGCCGGGTAACGGTTCAATGCTGGCAACACACGCAGATCGCGAGCAGCTATTTATTAACGCGGGTAAGCGTATTGTTGGTCTAACTAAGCGTTACTATGAGCAAGACGATGAAACCGCATTGCCACGTAACATTGCCAATAAAAAAGCCTTCGAAAATGCGATGGCATTAGATATTGCAATGGGGGGATCAACTAATACCGTTTTACACCTTTTAGCCGCAGCGCAAGAAGGTGAAATTGATTTCACCATGACCGATATTGATCGCATGTCTCGTATTGTTCCACACCTCTGTAAAGTTGCACCATCAACACCGAAATATCATATGGAAGATGTTCACCGAGCAGGTGGCGTTTACAGTATTTTAGGTGAACTGGATCGCGCAGGTCTCTTCCATAACGATTGTCACAATATTCTGGGTGAAACCTTTGCCGAAAGCTTCAAACACTACGATATTAAAGTAACGGATTCAGAAGAAATTAAAACGTTCTTCCGCGCAGGTCCTGCAGGTATCCGTACCACGCAAGCATTCTCGCAAGATTGCCGTTGGGAAACGCTTGACGATGATCGAGAAAATGGCTGTATTCGTAGTAAAGAGTTTGCCTTTAGCCAAGATGGCGGTCTTGCTGTACTGTCAGGCAATATGGCACTTGATGGCTGTATTGTTAAAACCGCAGGCGTTGATGAAAGTTGCTTAACCTTTACAGGTCCTGCCGTTGTGTTTGAAAGCCAAGATACCGCTGTTGAAGCGATTCTTGCCGGTAAAGTGAAAGCAGGCGATGTCGTGGTTATTCGTTATGAAGGACCTAAAGGTGGCCCTGGTATGCAAGAAATGTTGTACCCGACCACTTACCTTAAATCTATGGGTCTTGGCAAAGAATGTGCGTTGATCACTGACGGTCGATTCTCTGGCGGTACCAGTGGCCTATCTATTGGTCACGTTTCGCCTGAAGCAGCAAACGGTGGCACGATTGGCCTGATCGAAAATGGCGACATTATCGCCATTGATATTCCAAACCGTAGCATTGAGCTCAATGTCGATGATGCAACCCTCGCGGCACGTCGTGAAGCAACGAACCAACGCGGTTGGAAGCCTGTCGATCGTGAACGTCAGGTTTCTTTTGCCCTAAAAGCCTATGCCAACCTAGCCACCAGTGCAGATAAAGGCGCAGTGCGCGATAAATCTAAACTAGAAGGATAATCACCATGAGCGAAGTGAAACAGGCCACGGATGAAGAGCTACTTAGCGGAGCCGACTATCTTCGCAATATCCTTCGAGCGCCAGTATATGAGGTGGCACAAGTCACCCCATTGCAAAATATGTCTCGTCTGAGCGCAAGGATTGCAAATCAGATCCAACTAAAACGAGAAGATCGCCAGCCGGTTCACTCGTTTAAGTTACGTGGCGCTTATAACATGATGTCGCAGCTGACTGAGCCGCAAAAAGCGGCAGGAGTGATTGCAGCCTCTGCCGGTAATCATGCACAAGGTCTTGCTTTATCAAGCCAGCAACTCGGGGTTAAAGCCACGATTGTGATGCCACGTACGACACCTGATATCAAGGTGGATGCGGTACGTAGTTTTGGTGGTATTGTAGTGCTGCATGGCAGTAATTTTGATGAAGCTAAGGGCTATGCCGAACAATTAGCGCAACAACACGGCTATACCTTTATCCCTCCTTTCGATCACCCATCGGTGATCGCAGGACAAGGCACAATTGGTATTGAGTTGGTGCAACAAAATGGTCATCTTGATTGTGTTTTTGTACCGGTTGGTGGCGGTGGTTTGGCGGCAGGCGTTGCCGTTTTACTCAAACAGCTACTACCTGAAATTAAAGTGGTTGGGGTTGAGGCTGAAGATTCTGCCTGTTTAAAAGCAGCGCTTGATGCAGGCCAACCAGTCACATTAGATCAAGTCGGCATGTTTGCTGATGGTGTAGCTGTGAAACGTATTGGTAGTGAAACCTTCCGTTTATGTCAGCAATACCTTGATGATGTTATCACGGTCAGCAGTGATGAAATTTGCTCGGCGGTTAAAGATATCTTTGAAGATACCCGCGCGATTGCTGAACCTTCGGGGGCACTTTCTCTTGCTGGGCTAAAAAAATACGTCGAGCTGCATCAAATCCGCGACCAGCAACTTGCTGCGATTTTATCAGGCGCAAACTTGAATTTTCATGGTCTACGCTATGTTTCAGAACGTTGTGAGTTAGGTGAAAAACGTGAAGGGTTATTAGCCGTTACGATCCCTGAACGTCCTGGGGCTTTTCTTGATTTCTGCCATTTGATTGGGGGGAGAGCGGTAACCGAGTTTAACTACCGTTATAACGATGATGCGCTGGCCAATGTTTTTGTCGGTGTGCGTTTAATGCAAGGCCAAGAAGAACTTGATGGCATCATTAAAGATCTGCGAAAAGGCGGATATCCGGTGGTCGATTTATCTGATGACGAAATGGCGAAAGTCCATGTTCGTTATATGATTGGGGGTAGGCCATCAAAACCGCTTAAAGAACGTTTATATAGCTTTGAGTTCCCTGAATACCCAGGTGCACTTATTCGCTTTTTAAATACCCTTGGTTGTCATTGGAATATTAGCTTATTTAATTATCGTAATCATGGGGCAGATTATGGTCGTGTTTTATGTGGCTTTGAACTTGAAGACAAAGATTTGCTGTCATTTACTAGCCACTTACGCGAATTGGGCTATCAATGGAAAGACGAAACAGAAAATCCAGCCTATAAGTTTTTTCTTGCTCAGTAATGAATAGTCCCTAACAAAAAAGCAGCGTAATCGCTGCTTTTTTTATAACAATCAACATGATTAACGACTGTTTGAAACATATTCAAGGCAACAGGAAATCAAATTAATATTTTGTTCGATCATTTTTTGGCGTAAAGGAGAAGGTACCTGCGCATACATAACCGATAATCGATTGATATCACCATATTCAGGTGTACTGTCGTCTGAAATAAACCAATGCAAAGGACGCCCTGTTATCTTTGCTATATTCATTAGCATTAATATTCGAGGCTCTGTTTTCCCCGACTCTACATCAAGGTAAGTTTGACGAGCAACACCTAGCTGCTTAGCCATACTCACTTGAGTGACCCCTTTCCATTCTCTCGCTTCTCGAATCTTTTGTGCAATATGCGCTATTTCTGTTATTGCGTTATTAATCTCACGCTCAACACTATATTCACTCATCATCGACATTTATACCGCACTAAACCCATAAACTTTGTTTAAACTATTCTTCGCTAAAATAGATGTCTATGGGTGCTAGTACAAAAATGTGATACGCCATATTCACTGTCATCAAAGATAGACAATAAAAAGATCGAAATGAACAATTAAGTAGGCACCAAGGAAGATCGTTATTCGCTACTTATTTTTATGTGTTAAAGCACGGGTGTATTCCGCCATAAAACTCGCTAAGTTGATACATTGCTGCAAAATAACGTGGCGAGCAGAATGTGGCAAGTGACTAAAAAATTGCAATAAGCGATCAATTTCTTCCTTATACTCACTTTCTAAAATTTCAATCCCTTCATCACCATAAACAAACCAAGTTAATGGCCTCTCAGTGATCTCCGAGATCTCAGACAATAATCGTACTTTAGGTTCTGTTTTTCCGGTCTCTAGATCAAGATACGTTTGGCGAGCGACTTTCAACTGCTGGGCCATATGTACTTGGGTTAATCCTTTCCATTCACGAGCCTCCTTGATCCTAGCGGCAATCTTTGTCTTTGGCTCTGTCATACACCTTCTCCAATTAGATAGTGAAGAACGCTTCACTATTTGTTGCAGTGCAGATGATGAGCCAATTTTTCATTTTTTTTAATTCTTAATATTCAATAAGATAAAATCAAAGCAGACTTTTATTCTTAATTTGAATCGCACATCGTATGGATAATCAGGCATTTTTTTATTTCGCAACACAGTAAACGTTATCAAGAGTACCGATAAAAAAGACGCAAGTTGCGCCTTTTCTCATTTGACATTACTCAACAGTCACCGCTTTGGCTAAATTACGAGGCTGATCAACATCAGTACCTTTAATTAAAGCCACGTGATACGACAACAACTGCATCGGAATGGTATAAAAAATCGGTGCGATGATTTCATCCACACTGGGCATGGTCATGATTTTCATGCCGCTGGTCTCTTCAAATCCAGCTTCACTATCGGCAAACACATACAGTAAGCCACCGCGAGCACGTACTTCTTCAATATTAGATTTGAGCTTTTCTAATAAATCATTGGTAGGTGCCACCACGATAACAGGCATCTCAGCATCAACTAACGCAAGTGGGCCATGCTTTAATTCACCCGCCGCATAAGCCTCTGCATGAATGTACGAGATCTCTTTTAATTTAAGTGAAGCTTCAACAGCAATCGGGTAGAACTCACCACGACCTAAAAATAATGCATGTTGTTTATCGCTGAATTCTTCAGCCAATAGCTCAATCGACTTATCAAGCGTTAATGCTTTCTCGATAAAGCTTGGTAATTGCTGTAGTGAATGAACGATTTTTTCTTCTTGCTCATTATCAATCGTACCTTGCTGCTTACCTAATGCAGTTACAAGCATTAATAATGCGACTAACTGCGTAGTAAACGCTTTAGTTGATGCGACCCCAATTTCAGCCCCCGCGCGGGTCATAAAAGCTAAATCAGATTCACGTACCAAAGATGAGCCTGCAACATTACAAATTGTCATCGCAGCCATATAGCCTTTTTCTTTTGCTAAACGCAGTGCCGCTAAGGTATCTGCTGTTTCACCTGATTGAGAAAGGGTGATCAGTAAGCTATTTGGACGGGTAACAAATTTGCGGTAGCGAAATTCAGAGGCAATTTCAACATCACAGCTAATTCCTGCAATAGATTCAAACCAGTAACGTGCCACCATGCCCGCGTTATAGGAGGTACCACAAGCAATAATTTGAATATGCTCAACATGATCAAAGATCGTTTTCGCTTCATTACCAAAACTTTCCAAGATCACGCGATTGTTGCGGATCCTGCCTTCCATGGTATTGATCAGAGCGCTTGGCTGCTCAAAGATCTCTTTTTGCATATAGTGACGATAATGACCTTTATCCGTATCATCATGTTGAATATGAGATTCGGTGACTTCACGTTCAACCAACTCATCTTGTTGATTATAAACTCGAATATCACGACGGGTGACTTCGGCAACATCGCCTTCTTCTAAAAACATAAAGCGACGAGTCACATTCAGCAAAGCCAATTGATCAGACGCAATAAAGTTTTCACCTACACCTAATCCGATCACCAACGGGCTACCAGAGCGCGCAACAACCAAACGTTCCGGATCGCGACTATCCATCACTACGGTACCATAAGCGCCTTCTAGTTGAGTAACAGCTTGCTTCACAGCGGCTAATAAAGAATCGGCAGTTCGCAGTTCCCACTCAACTAAATGTGCAATTACTTCAGTATCGGTTTGAGAATAAAAAACATAACCTCGTTGTTGTAATAGATCACGCAATGCTTGGTGATTCTCAATAATCCCATTATGAACAATCGCTATATGCTCACCAGAGACATGAGGGTGGGCGTTAGCTTCTGAGGGTTCGCCATGTGTTGCCCAACGTGTATGCGCGATCCCCGTTCCGCCAATAACTTGCGTTTCATTAACCGCCTCAGCTAAGGCTTGAACTTTCCCCATACGTCGTAAGCGTTGTAATTTAAATTGTTCATCAACAACGGCAAGACCTGCTGAATCATACCCGCGATATTCTAATCGACGTAAGCCTTCGACTAAGATCTCTGCTACATCACGTTGTGCTACCGCACCTACAATCCCACACATAACTGCTATCCTTTATAACTTGTTATTATTCACTATAGGCACGAATCACGCGCACACCCTGTTGTTCTATTGCAACAGTATCAGCATCACTCATGCCATCATCGGTAATTAAAGTATCGATCCCTTGCCACGTTAACTCTAAATTCGGAATTTTTCGTCCGACCTTACAAGACTCAATCATTACCACCACTTCGCGAGAAACTTCCGCCATCACTCGACTTAGCCCCGTCAGCTCATTAAAGGTGGTTGTGCCACGCGTGATATCAATGCCATCAGCACCAATAAATAGCTGATCAAAATCGTATGAACGCAATACGGATTCTGCAACTTTGCCTTGAAATGATTCCGAATGCGGATCCCATGTACCGCCCGTCATCAATAAGGTCGGTTCATTTTCAAGTGCATTTAGTGCATTCGCGACTTGCAAAGAATTAGTCATTACCACTAAGCCTTGTTTAGTGCTTAGTAGGTTAATTAATGCTGCTGTTGTACTACCACAATCAACGATAATGCGATTGTGATCTCGGATCAGATCAGCGGCAGCAATCGCAATCGCTGACTTTCGTTCTGAAACTTTTTCTTCTAAGCCAGTTGCAACTATTTCACTCGGCATAGCAATGGCACCACCGTATCGGCGTAGCAATAAGCCAGAACTTTCTAATGCCGCGAGATCTTTACGAATTGTGACCTCAGAGGTCGAGAAGTGACTAGCAAGTGTATCCACACTAACTTCACCTTCAATACCAACCATAGCTGCAATAGCATGGCGACGTTGTTGCGTATTACGTTTTGACATAAGTTTTGAAATGATAGATTAAGTTTCAGTTTGAAATTTAGTATAGCGTTTTAAAAATTAATCGATCAATAACAAATATGCAGATTCGGTATAATTTTTCTCTCGAAATAACTACTGGAATGGAAAAGCTAGAGGAATATAGGGGCGGGGGTTGGAGATAGACAATAAAAAAGCAGGAGAAACTCCTGCTTTAAAAATGATAACGTAATTGAAAATTACTTCTTGGTTGGGCGTTTCCAGCCTTGAATCGTTCGTGCGGGTGCGCGAGTGATCACTAACTCACCTTCTCCAACATTACGATTAATCGTTGCACCGGCACCAATAGTTGCACCGCTTGCAACTTTAACTGGGGCGATAAGTTGAGTATCAGAGCCAACAAATACATCATCGCCAATTTCAGTTTTAAATTTGTTCGCGCCATCGTAGTTACAAGTAATAGTACCTGCACCTATATTGACGTTAGCACCAATCTCAGCATCACCAAGGTAAGTTAAATGACCCGCTTTAGAGCCTTCACCTAAACGCGTTTGCTTGATTTCAACAAAATTACCCACATGCGCTTGATCTTGAAGCTCCGTACCTGGACGTAAACGAGCAAATGGACCGACCGTACAGGCTTCACCTACCGTCGCACCATCAATCATACTGTATGGGCTGATAATTGAGTTATCATCAATCTCACAATCTTTAAGCACACAACCGGCGCCAATCACGACGTTATCACCAATACTAACGCTGCCTTCAATCACCACGTTAACATCAATTTCAACATCGGTACCGCATTGTAATTCGCCACGTAAATCAAAACGAGCAGGATCACGTAACATCACACCTTGCTCTAATAAACGCTCAGCTTGTTGAGCTTGGAAAGCTCGCTCAAGGCGCGCAAGTTGAATACGGTTATTTACACCTTCAACCTCAATAGGGCTTACAGGGTGCACCGCTTCGACGGCACGACCTTCATCATGGGCAATCTCAATAATATCGGTTAGGTAATATTCACCTTGCGCATTATCATTTTTAAGCGCCGCTAACCAACGCTTAAGATCACCGCCATTAGCCACCATGACACCAGTATTGATTTCTTTTATGAGCTTTTGCTCTTCAGTGGCATCTTTTTGCTCTACAATCGCAACTACGGGACCATTACGACGCACAATACGACCGTAACCACTTGGATCATCAAGAACAACGGTTAGTAAGGCAATGCCACCATCAGGCTGAGCATCAAGCAGGTTTTCTAACGTTTGTGCACTAATCAGTGGCACATCACCGTATAAAATCAATGCTTTTTCATCATCAGCAAGGTTCGGGGTCGCTTGATTAACCGCGTGTCCTGTTCCTAATTGCTCAGCCTGTAGTACCCAATTGACTGATTCTTGAGCCAATACTTGTTGCATGGTGTCACCACCATGGCCATAAACTAAATTAATATTTTTCGCACCAAGATCATTACATGTGTCAATCACATGTTTGACCATCGGCTTTCCGGCTAAAGTATGAAGTACTTTTGGCAAGTTAGAATACATACGGGTGCCTTTTCCCGCAGCTAAAATCACAGCACTAAAGCGCATGATGGGATGTCCCTCTTGATGCATAAATTTGTTATTTAATTGGTATTGTACCGTCAAGTTCCACTAGATTTAAGCGTAATTGTTTAATTCTCACTAAGAAATAACAGGTGTACCTCGCAAAAGTCTTAATAGAAAATCATTTTTGTAATAATAAATATCCCCAAACAACATCAATCAATAAGATTTTTAGCAATAAAAAAAGCGACCTTAATGGTCGCTTTTTATATTACTTTAGCGTCAGACTAGCGTGCGCGTTTAGTTAGTTCAATTACTCGAAGCTGAGCAATGGCTTTCGCTAAATCACTGGCTGCCTGTGCGAAGTCAATATCGCCATGCTGATTATGGATGCGCTCCTCAGCTTGACGCTTAGCTTCTTCTGCTTTCGCGGCGTCTAAATCAATACCACGAATAGCTGTATCGGCTAATACCGTCACTGCAGAAGGCTGAACTTCAAGCATACCGCCAGAAAGATAGATTACATCTTCCTCACCACCTTGCTTGGTAATACGTACCATGCCAGGGGTAATAGCTGTAAGTAGTGGCGTGTGACCGGCATGAATACCTAGCTCACCTTCACTACCCGTTACTTGAATATTTTCAGCACGACCAGAGAACAGACGTTTCTCAGCACTGACTACTTCCAACTGGAAAGTTATCGCTGCCATGTCGCCTCCTAATTAGCTTACAGCTTCTTCGCGTTTTCTAATACGTCTTCAATCGCACCACAGTACATAAATGCCTGCTCTGGGATATCGTCGTATTCACCCGCTAATAAGCCTTTGAAGCTACGTAGTGTGTCTTTCAACGTTACGTAGATACCTGGGTCACCAGTAAAGACTTCTGCTACGTGGTAAGGCTGAGTTAGGAAACGTTCAATCTTACGTGCACGTGATACAGCTTGCTTATCTTCTTCAGATAGCTCGTCCATACCAAGAATAGCGATGATGTCTTTTAGCTCTTTATAACGTTGAAGTAGGCTCTGAACGCCACGAGCAATGTCGTAGTGCTCTTGACCTACAACCAATGGATCAAGCATACGTGATGTTGAATCCAATGGGTCGATCGCAGGGTATAGACCTAGCGATGCGATCTGACGCGAAAGTACAACTGTTGCATCTAAGTGAGCAAAGGTTGTTGCTGGTGATGGGTCAGTCAAGTCATCGGCAGGTACGTATACCGCCTGAACTGACGTGATAGAACCAGACTTCGTTGACGTGATACGCTCCTGAAGTACACCCATCTCTTCTGCTAGTGTAGGCTGGTAACCTACGGCAGATGGCATACGACCTAGTAGTGCTGATACTTCAGTACCTGCAAGGGTGTAACGGTAGATGTTATCGATAAATAACAGTACGTCACGACCTTCGTCACGGAAACGCTCAGCCATAGTAAGGCCAGTCAATGCAACACGTAGACGGTTACCTGGTGGCTCGTTCATCTGACCGTAAACCATTGCTACTTTTGATTCTTCAGGTTTTTCGATGTTAACAACACCTGCTTCCTGCATTTCAAAGTAGAAATCGTTACCTTCACGTGTACGCTCACCAACACCTGCAAACACAGATAAACCTGAGTGTTTTAGGGCGATGTTGTTGATAAGTTCCATCATGTTAACGGTCTTACCAACACCCGCACCACCAAACAGACCGATCTTACCACCCTTAGCGAATGGACAGATTAAGTCGATAACTTTAACACCTGTTTCTAGGAGTTCAGTTACGTTTGACTGATCTTCATAGCTTGGTGCTTCACGGTGAATAGCGTAACGCTCTTGCTCACCGATCTCACCACACTCATCAATAGGTTGACCAAGAACGTTCATGATACGTCCTAAAGTCGCTGTACCTACTGGCACTTCAATTGGGCGGCCTGTGTTTTCAACAGACAAACCACGACGTAAGCCATCAGAAGTACCCATAGCGATACCACGAACAACACCACCACCAAGTTGCTGCTGAACTTCCAGTACTAGTGTACCGTTCTCTTTCGCATCAACATGAAGGGCATCGTATACCTGTGGTACAGAGTCCTGTGGAAACTCTACGTCGACTACCGCACCGATGATCTGTACGATCTTACCTGTAGCCATCGTTAATCCTCTAAACTTATTAATTCTTTGCCTTAAACAGCAGATGCGCCAGAAACGATTTCTGACAGTTCTTGTGTGATCGCAGCCTGACGGGCTTTGTTGTACACAAGTTGCAGTTCATCAATCAGATCCCCTGCATTATCTGTTGCAGCTTTCATCGCTACCATTCGTGCCGCTTGCTCACTGGCAAGGTTCTCAACCACACCTTGGTACACTTGTGATTCGGCATAGCGAACCAATAGGGTATCTAGTAGCGGTTTAGGCTCGGGCTCATAAATATAATCCCAAGAATGGTTGCGCTGCATTTCTTCGTCTTCTGACTTAGGCAAAGGCAACAATTGATCAATCACTGGTTGCTGTACCATGGTATTTACAAACTGGTTGTAAACCACATACAGACGATCCAGTTGGCCTTCATCATATTTCTTCAGCATTACGCCAACAGTACCGATCAACTCATCAACACTTGGCGTGTCACCAAGGCCTGATACTTGAGCTGCTACGTTACCGCCGTAGCTATTAAAGAATGCTGTTGCTTTAGCTCCAATTAGCGCTAAATCAACATCCGCACCTTTATCTGACCATGTTTTAATATCGGTGATCGCTTTTTTGAACAAGTTAATGTTCAAGCCACCACACAAACCACGGTCAGTTGAAACAATGATGTAACCAACGCGCTTGGCTTCACGCTCTTCAAGATAAGGATGCTTATACTCGAGGCTACCAAGGGCGATATGACCGATCACTTTGCGCATAGTTTGTGCGTATGGACGTGATGACTCCATTGCTTCCTGCGTTTTACGCATTTTAGAAGCAGCCACCATTTCCATCGCTTTAGTGATCTTTTGCGTGTTTTTAACACTACCGATCTTGTTACGAATCTCTTTTGCGCCGGCCATCGTTACTCTCCGTTAGAAGGTGATCGCAAGCGATCACCAACCAATTACCAAGTCTGGGTCGCTTTGAAATCTTCTAGCAGTTTTGCAAACTGCGCAGCGATTTCATCGTTGTAAGCACCCGTTTCATCTATCTGAGCTACAAGCTCAGCAAACTGACCTTTCGCGTAAGAAAGTAACGCTGCTTCGAAATCAGCAAGCTTAGTTAGCTCAACATCATTCAAGTAGCCTTTTTCAGCTGCAAAGATAACAACCGCTTGCTCAAATACAGACATTGGCGCGTATTGTTTTTGCTTCATCAGTTCAGTTACTTTCTGACCATGATCTAGCTGTTTCTTAGTGGCGTCATCAAGGTCAGACGAGAACTGTGCAAACGCTGCAAGTTCACGGTACTGTGCAAGTGCGGTACGAATACCACCCGACAGTTTCTTGATGATCTTGGTTTGGGCAGCACCACCTACACGCGATACAGAGATACCTGGGTCAACAGCAGGACGAATACCAGCGTTGAATAGCTCTGTTTGTAGGAAGATCTGACCATCGGTGATAGAGATAACGTTAGTCGGTACGAATGCCGATACGTCACCCGCTTGGGTTTCGATAATCGGTAGTGCCGTTAGCGATCCGGTTTGACCTTTCACTTCACCGTTAGTGAATTTCTCAACGTAGTGCTCGCTTACACGAGAAGCACGCTCTAGAAGACGCGAGTGAAGGTAGAAAACATCACCAGGGAATGCTTCACGACCAGGTGGACGCTTAAGCAATAGTGAGATTTGACGGTAAGCAACAGCCTGCTTAGACAGGTCATCGTATACGATCAGTGCATCTTCGCCGCGGTCACGGAAGTATTCACCCATCGCACAACCAGAGTATGGTGCTAGGTATTGTAGCGCAGCAGCTTCTGATGCTGATGCTACAACTACGATAGTGTTTTCCAGTGCGCCGTGCTCTTCCAGCTTACGAACTACGTTAGCGATAGTTGAAGCTTTCTGGCCAATAGCCACATACACAGAGTAGATACCAGAATTTTTCTGGTTGATGATGGCATCGATAGCCATCGCTGTTTTACCGGTCTGACGGTCACCGATGATAAGCTCACGCTGACCACGGCCGATTGGGATCATTGAGTCAACTGCTTTGTAACCAGTTTGTACTGGTTGATCAACAGATTTACGATCGATTACACCCGGTGCAATTACTTCAACAGGAGAGAATGTCTCTGTTTCAATTGGACCTTTACCATCGATAGGCTGACCTAGTGTGTTTACAACACGACCAAGTAGCGCAGGACCTACAGGTACTTCAAGAATACGACCAGTACCGGTTACCTTCATGCCTTCCTGTAGAGAAGCATAAGGGCCCATTACAACTGCACCTACCGAGTCACGCTCAAGGTTAAGTGCTAGTGCGAATAGTCCGCCTGGTAGTTCAATCATTTCACCTTGCATTACGTCAGCAAGGCCATGGATACGAATAATACCGTCGCTTACAGAAACGATAGTACCTTCGTTACGCGCTTCACTTACAACGTTGAAGTTTTCAATACGTTGTTTGATCAGTGCGCTAATTTCCGTGGAATTAAGTTGCATGCTCCAATTCCCCAAATCAAGACTGCAAAGTATCGTTCAGACGGTTCAATTTGCCCCGTACAGAGTTATCGATAACAAGGTCTCCAGCTCTAATTACAACCCCGGCAATCAGGGTCTCGTCTACACTGCAAGTCAGCATAACTTTACGCGCTAAACGCTGCTCAAGTTTCACGCTAATGGCATCTAGTTGATTATCATCTAAAGCAATAGCAGAAATTACTGTCGCTTCGATGGTGTGCTCATGCTCATGTTTCATCAGCATGAATTCATCACAGACATCAGGTAGCGCCTTAAGGCGTCCATTTTCAGCCATCACCTTTAGAAGGTTTTGACCGAATTCATCGAGTTGCTCACCGCATACTGAAACAAAAATTTCAGTTAGCTTATCCGCAGCAAATCCGCTATCCAGTACATCCTGCATAGTGTCATTTTTTGCTACTTCACTGGCAAAGTTCAGCATTTCTGCCCACTGAGCTAGTTGGTTCGTCTCGACCGCAAAGTCAAAAGCTGCTTTAGCGTAGGGGCGTGCGATTGTAGTCATTTGTGACATATGCTTGCCCCTTTAATTACAGTTCTGCAGTGACTTTGTTAAGAATATCGGCTTGAGCATCCACATCAATGGAGCGCTCAATGATCTTCTCAGCACCAATCACAGCTAGAGTTGCAACTTGTTTTCTTAACTCATCACGAGCACGATTACGTTCCGCTTCAATTTCAGCCATACCTTGCGCAAGGATTTTCTCGCGCTCAGTTTGTGCTTCCGTTTTCGCTTCATCGATAATTTGAGCTTTACGCTTGTTTGCTTGCTCGATCAACTCGCTCGCAGCGCGTTTCGCTTCTTTTAGTTGATCAGAAGCATTCGCTTGTGCAAGGTCAAGGTCTTTAGCTGCGCGATCTGCGGCAGCCAAGCCGTCAGCAATTTTTTTCTGACGTTCTTCAATCGCTTCCATAATCGGTGGCCATACATATTTCATGCAGAACACCACGAAGAGGAAGAAAGCGATAGCTTGACCCAGCAAAGTTGCATTCATATTCACAACGCATCTCCTTTAAAAGGGTTGCTAGAGTCCATTTGCTACTTAATGTCAGCTTGAAACAAGCTGACATTACGATTTATTAACCAGCTAGCTGACCAACAAATGGGTTTGCGAATGTGAATAGCAGCGCGATTACGATACCGATCATTGGTACCGCATCAAGTAGACCAGCGATGATGAACATCTTAACTTGAAGCATTGGAGCCATTTCAGGTTGACGTGCAGCACCCTCAAGGAATTTACCACCTAGAAGTGCGAAGCCGATCGCTGTACCAAGGGAAGCAAGACCTACAATGATGCCCACGGCAATTGCAGAAAAGCTTAGTAAAGTTTCCATCACTATCTCCAGTTTATAGTTGTCGGCAAAACGCCAATATAATAAAAAATGTTACAAAAAATCGTTAATGATTGTCTTCATGTGCCTGAGACAGGTACACGATAGTTAACATCATGAATACGAAAGCTTGAATTGTAATGACCAGAATGTGGAAAATAGCCCACGGTACCGAGCCTAGCCATTGAGCCCACCACGGCATTAGTGCCGCGATTAGGATAAACACCACCTCACCTGCAAACATGTTACCGAATAAACGCATACCTAGTGAAATAGGCTTCGCTAATAGCGATACCACTTCAAGAAGAAGGTTAAACGGGATCATGATAGGGTGATTGAACGGGTGAAGAGCCAGTTCTTTAGCAAAACCGACAAGACCTTTCACTTTGATGCTGTAGTAAATCATCAATGCGAACACGCCTAGCGCCATTGCCATGGTGATGTTAACGTCAGCACTTGGAACCACTTTCATATAAGGGATCCCGATACTTTGTGCGGCATACGGAATGAAATCAATAGGCACAAGGTCCATGATATTCATCAGTAAAATCCAGCAGAAAATAGTTAGTGCTAACGGAGCTACAAGTGGATTGCGGCCATGGAAAGTATCTTTGACGTTGGTATCAACGAATTCAACAACCATTTCGACAAAACATTGTACTTTACTTGGAACTCCTGATGATGCCTTCTTCGCTACTGAACGAAATAGCCATAGAAAAGCTAAACCGGTCAAAACAGAGAAGATAAGGCTATCTATGTTTACCGCCCAAAAGCTACCTTCACTCACTAAGCCCAATTTATCGGTTGATAAGTTGGTCAAGTGGTGAGTGATATAACTTGCAGACGTTAGCGCTTCACCTTGCGCAGCCATAACTCATCCTATTTGTTGTTGTTAATGAATAAAACCGGTCCAAAAATATTAATACCAAGGGCCAGCAAATAGGTTAGTTTGAGAGGAACAAGTTCCACTCCCATATACAGGTAAGCAATGGCAAAAAGGATGACTGTGATAAGAATTTTAAGCACTTCTCCGCCATAAAATGACGCCATGACTAGCCGTGCATTCCTAGCACCACTAAACATGAAGGCACACATCGCGAAGACAGTATTGGCAATAACAAAGATGCCACCGCCAATCAATGCAGAGATTCCCCAGTCAACATTGACAGCAAAAACTGCCGTTAATGCCGTTGCTATCACGACGCCAGATTGTAGTAACAACAACCGTTTTGCCAGTTGGCGTCCCGGTTTAGCTAGCGTCGATACCATGTATTCGTTCCTCGAGTCCATTCCTTTACACAATCCGTGCTTGGGAAAACAGCGAAAATTATACGGCTCATTAGATTGATTGCAATCAAATAGCAGCAAAAAAAACAGTTAGATTTTACAACACTCTAACTTGATCACGATGATGTTATTTTTTTAACAAAAATTGCAGCTCTAACATCACATTTTATTATCGAGAATTGCAAGAATTTGCTCTAACTTGTCTTGCTGTTCAAAGTTAATAACGATTTTTCCTTTGCCACTTTTAGTTTGATTAATCGCCACCTTAGTGCCTAATTGCTCAGTTAGCCTGTTTTGTAATAAAACAACATGTTCACTTTGTGATGCAGGCACTTTAGGTATTGATGGATTTAAAAGTGTTTTAACCAGTTTTTCAGTTTCACGCACAGTTAACAAATTATCGACAATTTTTTGTGCTACAGCTAACTGTTGTGTTTCATCTAAGGATAATAAAGCCCTTGCATGACCCATTTCGAGTTTTTTCTGCTCCACTAATTGTTTAACAGGCTCGCTTAACTGGTTTAAACGCAATAAGTTAGAGACGGCAGCACGTGATTTTCCGACCGCTTCAGCAATTTGCTGGTGAGTCAGTGAAAACTCTTGCTGTAGTCGTGCTAAAGCCACCGCTTCTTCTATTACATTGAGATCTTCACGTTGAATATTTTCAATCAACGCAATAGCAATTGTCGCGCGATCATCAACGCTTTTAACCAAACAAGGCACCGTCGTTAATCCTGCGATTTTAGCCGCTTGCCAACGACGCTCACCGGCAATAATTTCAAAACGTTGATCAGCTAAACGTCGAACAACAATAGGTTGAATGATCCCTTGGGCTTGAATCGATTCAGCAAGCTCCGCAAGCGTATCATCAGCCATCGATTTACGCGGCTGGAACTGACCTGATTGCAGCAGTTCAATCGCAAGGTCCCGTAATTCACTGTCATTGTTTGAAGTCGAAAGTGCTGTTTGTTGATGGGTTTGTTGCTTAGCTTGTGCGACTGCACTGGTAGAAAGCAAGGCATCAAGGCCTTTGCCTAAACCACGTTTATTAAAATTCATGAAAAGCCTTATGCGTCCTCAGAAGTCACCGTTTGTAATGCTAATTCATCACGACGAATCATTTCACCCGCGAGCGCTAAATAGGCTTTAGCGCCACTAGAATACTTATCGTAATACATCGCAGGACGACCATGGCTTGGCGCTTCTGCTAAACGGACATTGCGTGGAATAACGGTACGATACACTTTGTCACCAAAGTGTTTTTTCAGCTGTTGAGAGACTTCGTTAGCTAATCTATTCCGAGGATCAAACATGGTGCGCAGTAAACCTTCTATTTTAAGTTCACTATTCACCACCGCTGTTAACTTGCTAATGGTATCCATTAATGCTGTTAAGCCTTCAAGAGCAAAATACTCACATTGCATCGGCACTAATACGGAATCCGCCGCTGTCATAGCATTAATGGTGAGTAAGTTTAGCGAAGGGGGACAGTCAATAAAAATATAGTCGTAGTCATCACGAACCTTGGCAAGTGCAGTACGTAGACGCACTTCACGGGCAAACACTTCCATCAACTTTATTTCAGCAGCAGTGACATCACCATTAGCGGCTATCAAATGATAGCCCCCCGTCGTTTCTTTTATAACAACGTCATTAAATGGCGTTTCCTCGACCAAAAGATCATAAGCGGTGGCATCAACTTGGTATTTATCAACCCCACTGGCCATGGTTGCATTACCTTGTGGATCAAGATCAACCACTAATACTTTACGTTGGGTTGCAGCCAAGGATGCTGCTAAATTTACACAGGTGGTGGTTTTACCCACACCACCTTTTTGATTTGCTACCGCTATGATTCTTCCCACAAGAAAACCTCAACAATTAATCCTTTGCCGTCAAGACTACTAGATGACGCTCACCTTCTAAATCAGGAACCTGTAAAGATTTCACTTCTATAACTGAGCACCATTCAGGCAGTTCTGCCGCTTCTTGCTCGTTATATTGGCCTTTCAATGCGAGGAAATGACCACCTGATTTTGGTAGATGATGGCACCAGTTAACCATATCGGCCATTGAAGCAAACGCACGACTTAACACTGCATCAAAGCCATCACCGGCTTCAAACTCTTCAACGCGACTTTGTACTGGCGTCACATTGGTAATTTTTAGCTCATGGATCACTTGGCGAATAAAACGGATGCGTTTACCTAAGCTATCTAACAAGGTAAATGATTTATCAGGACACATAATCGCCAACGGAATACCTGGCAGTCCCGGTCCTGTTCCAACATCAATGTAACTAGCGCCATCTAAATACTGGCTGACGACAATACTATCCATAATATGTTTAACTAACATTTCGTTAGGATCACGGACTGACGTCAGATTATACGCTTTATTCCATTTGTGCAGCAGTTCTACATAACCGATCAGCTGGTCAAGTTGCTGTTCTGTGACCTGCAGTTCAGTTTGGGCGATAAGTTGTACTAATCGTTGTTTCATTGTTTAGCCCTTATTCGCCTTTTTTTAATAAGCCGTGTTTTTTCAAATAAACCAATAACAGCGAAATCGCAGCAGGGGTAATACCTGAAATACGTGATGCCATACCAATTGATTCAGGTTTTGCATCATTAAGTTTTACCACTACTTCATTCGATAGGCCTTTAACATTGCTGTAATCAATATCAAATGGCAGCTTAGTAGTTTCATGACGCAGGGATTTTTCAACTTCATCACGCTGACGATCAATATAACCTTGGTATTTCACCTGGATCTCAACTTGCTCACGCGCTTCAATATCGTCAAGCGCTGGTGCAAATGTTTCGATGCTTGTCAGTTGTTCGTAAGTCACTTCAGGACGACGAAGAAGATCTTCACCACTCGCTTCACGAGCGATCGGCGCTTTAAGAATTTTGTTTAATTCATCAACATGATCCGATTTTGGATTGATCCAAATATCTTTCAGACGTTGACGTTCAAGTTCCATATTTTCAATTTTTTGATTGAAACGAGACCAGCGAGCATCATCAACTAAACCAAACTCACGACCCATTGGGGTTAAGCGTAAATCAGCATTGTCTTCACGAAGCAATAAGCGGTATTCGGCACGAGAAGTAAACATACGGTATGGTTCTTTAGTACCAATCGTTGATAGATCATCAATCAATACGCCCATGTATGCTTGATCACGACGAGGACTCCAGCCTTCTTTATCTTGAACTTGAAGCGCGGCGTTCATACCCGCCATTAAGCCTTGTGCTGCCGCTTCTTCGTAACCTGTCGTACCGTTAATTTGTCCTGCAAAGAACAGACCATCGATATATTTGTTTTCGAAGGTTTGTTTTAGATCGCGAGGGTCAAAGAAATCATATTCAATCGCATAACCTGGACGCATAATGGTTGCGTTCTCAAAGCCTTTCATTGAACGAACAATTTGCATTTGTACATCAAACGGTAAGCTGGTGGAGATCCCGTTTGGATATAATTCATTTGTCGTTAAGCCTTCCGGCTCAATGAAGATCTGGTGACTATTTTTATCTGCAAAACGCATCACTTTATCTTCAATCGAAGGACAGTAACGTGGACCAATTCCTTCAATAACACCGGCATACATTGGGCTACGATCCAAATTATTGCGGATCACGTCATGTGTGCGTTCATTGGTGTAAGTAATAAAACATGGGATTTGACGTGGATGATCCGACGACTTACCCATAAATGAAAATGTTGGTGTCGGGTTATCACCGTGCTGCTCTTCAAGCACACTGAAATCAACACTGCGCGCATCAATACGTGGAGGAGTACCTGTTTTTAAGCGATCAACACGTAATGGTAATTCGCGTAGACGATCCGCGAGGGCATTCGATGCAGGATCACCAGTACGTCCGCCACTGTAGTTTTCCATACCAATGTGGATCTTACCACCAAGGAAAGTACCAACAGTTAACACAACGGCTTTGGCGTGAAACTTTAAGCCCATTTCCGTTACAACACCAACAGCACGGTGATTTTCAACAATTAAATCAGTGACGGCTTGTTGGAAAATCATTAGATTTTCTTGGTTTTCTAATACGTTACGAACAGCTGCTTTGTATAATGCGCGGTCTGCTTGAGCACGAGTCGCACGTACTGCAGGACCTTTCGATGAGTTCAGTGTACGAAATTGAATACCACCTTTATCAATGGCTTGCGCCATTAATCCACCAAGGGCATCAACTTCTTTAACCAGGTGTCCTTTCCCGATCCCGCCAATAGCTGGGTTGCACGACATTTGGCCCAACGTATCGATATTATGGGTCAACAGTAAGGTTTTTTGTCCCATTCGGGCTGCTGCCAATGCGGCTTCTGTGCCTGCATGACCACCACCCACAACGATGACATCAAATTTTTCCTGGTAAAACATGGAACTTCCTCAGGTATTTAAATAGCCAGTGAGTTAACTCGAGCAAAGGGCGGACATTCTATCCTTTTTCTGTGCAAGAGAGAATATTTCATCAAGATCATTTGATCAGTTTAATTACGCTCTTTAAATATATATAAGATCTTTTTAAAGAGATCTTCTATTAGATCTACTATTAGGATCGTACGATCGTGTGGATAACCGACAAATGATCCTAATGATCATGTATTTAAGAAGGATCATTTCTTGTGCAGGAGCTTGGATCTGATCGTGTATAGGCTGGGATCAAAAAAGCCACTTATGCACAGGGGGAGGAAGTCATATAAGTTATTAAATGGATAACTATGGGTTGATCACCGTTTAGATCTATAGTTATCCACAGAAAAAAGATCGAAATAAGCTGGAAACTGAGTAACTATTGATGGTTTTTTAATCAGTAATTAAGTTTTTCCAGTTATTAAACCATGCTTCAGCAGGCTCTTCAGGCACTGGTGTCTCTGAAACATCAATATCAAGACGTTCACCGATCTGGTTTGCACCTAAAGAAAGTAATAATCCTTCTATTTTCTTACCTGCCGCACAGAAGGTATCGTAATTACTATCACCAAGCCCAATGACAGCAAATTTAACACCGCTCAGTGTGGGTTGTTGTTGAGTGAGTTGCTCTACAAATGGCAAAAAGTTATCAGGATAGTCGCCAGCACCGTGAGTTGAGCAAATGATTAGCCAGATAGTGTCTTGATCGAGCTCTGAAAACTCTGCTTGATTGATGACTTCAGCTTGGTGGCCATTATCTTCGAGCAATTCTGCTAAATGATCGGCGACATATTCAGCGCCACCTAAAGTACTACCGGTAATAAGGCTAAGTGAGCTCATAGTTATCCTTTATATAGATAGAAAAAGCTAGAGCCTTTGAATTAGCAAAGATCTAGCTCGTGTTGATTGTTAATTTCGATGATTTTTATCATCAATTAGATATTCTTTGCTGTAGGTTATCGCCATTTTATTCACTTATCTATGGCTAACTGATATCCACCAGCAAATTAAGTCTTAATTAAGAGGAAAATATGTGGGTACTTTATAAGAAAAGGTCGAGTTATAAAGTAGATAGATGATCTTAGATTGGAGATCATACTGTTGTGGATAATATATCACTAATGATCTTACCCACACGATCTTGATATTTTAATCACAGGCTTATGATCATAACAAACAGGTCGATCCTATCGTTTTATGATGAAAGAAAGGATCTATTTTCTTCGTGGCGTCAGATAAAGTTTATCGGATGTTGGGTGGCGACAAATCGTGATGTTATCTTGGTATAACTGATGTAATCGAGAAGGAGTTAATACGTTATCTGGGGTATTAAAGGCAATTAATTCACCCTGCTGTAAAAGTAATAACTGATCGCAGAACTCAAGTGCAGTATTGAGGTTGTGAATTGCCACCAGCGCCGTTTTGCCTTGTTGGCATTGCGCTGCGAGGATATTCATTAACTCAGATTCATGGCCGATATCTAGGCTGGCTGTGGGCTCGTCCAGTAACATACAATCAGCGTTTTGAAGTAATAGACGAGCAAAGTGTACACGTTGTTGTTCTCCTCCCGATAGTTGATTAAGTGGTTGATTTAATAGTTTTTCAATGTTTAATTGATGGATGATTCTATTAAACTCTTTGTCACTTATTGGGTTGTTGTGGCTATAGCGGCCGTAATCAATTACATCTTTGACTAAAAAAGCGAACGCTGGCTCTGTATGTTGGGGGAGATAACTCATGTGCTGTGCACGTTGTTGGTGACGATAACTGGAAAGTCGTTTTTCTTTGAGAAATATCTCGCCAGATGACGGCGTCAAATAGCCCGCTAAACACTTTAATAATGTACTTTTTCCTGCACCATTTGGACCAATAATCCCAACCAGTTCACCTGCGCCAATTGTGAAATTGATATCGGTTAATAACGGCTTGTTTCCTTGCTGAAAAGAAAGGTGTTTGGCTTGAATGATCGTATTCATTGGGCTATCCCTTGGTACTGACTACGGATCAATAGGGCAATAAAATAAATGCCACCAATCACGGCGGTAATGATCCCTGTTTTCAATTCATTGGGAGCGATCACGGTTCGCGCTAGAAGATCGCACAGTAATAAAAATAAAGCGCCGAAAATAGCTGAAAATGGCAGTAACCGTCGATTATCTGGTCCTAAAAGAAGGCGAACCAAATGCGGTACGATTAAGCCGATAAAGCCAATCGGGCCTGCTACCGCAATAGCCATTGCGGTGAGTACGGTGGTTAATACCAGTAATGTGAATCGGCTGCGCCTGACATTAACGCCCATACCATGGGCATTTTGTTCACCTAAAGCCAGCAAGTTTAAAACTTGGCCATGGCGTAACAGCACGATTGCTGCAATAACAATGATCGGTGTGGGCCATAGCAACTGTTGCCAGATGCGAGAGTCTAATCCTCCCATTGTCCAGAAGACAAACTCGCTGATCTCATATTGTTGTGCAGTCAGTAATACGCCCATGGTTAAGCCTCCTAGCAAGCTTGATACTGCGAGACCTGCCAAGATAATAAATAGTCCTTGTTGGTGAGATTTAGCCGCGAGCATATACACCAATAAAGCGCTAGTAAGTGCGCCAATAGTCGTGAAAAGAGGTAGCCAACCTATAGCTGTGGCACTGATCCCTGTGACGATGGCGATAACAGCAGCAAAGCTGCTACCGGCACTGATCCCTAAAATATCAGGGCTGGCCAAGGGGTTTTTAAATAATCCTTGGCTACAAGCACCAGCAAGGGCTAATGCACCACCCGCTAATATGGCGGCACAAGCACGGGGGAGGCGAATATGGAGCACGATAGCATTGGCGAGTGGATATTGCTCCGCTGCTGCGTGGCTACCTTGGACGAGATAAGTATGTAGCAGACCTGTGATATCTGTTATTGGGATAGAGACAGAGCCTAAGCTGAGATACGCTATAACAGTAATAATAAAGATGACGCTCGTCAGTAACCACTGATAGGAAGTTGCTAATTTAGGCATGAGGTTTACCATAAACGCGATGGTTTAAATAGATAATGGCATCAACAATATACTGGCTATCTGTTGAACGTAGTGCTTGAGGCAAACAGATCACTTTGTGGTGTTTTATGGCGTTTAATTGTTGTAGTGAAGGATCGTTTAATAACTCCTGACGAAAGGTGTTACTGCTATCATTGGTATCTTTACCACAGGTTCCAGGAACAATAATGACATCAGGATTGATAAGTAATAACTGCTCTTTTGCCAGTGGTACTTGACCGTATTTATCCCCTTGGGTTGCAGCAATGGCATTGATTAAGCCTGCTTGCTCAAAAATGGTATTAATGGTTGATTGGCGGTTGCTTGATGCGCCCCATGGGGTGTATTCAACGGCGGTAAGTCGGTGCTTGGGAATGATGACGTGTTGTTTTAATTTACGATCCATCGTCTCGACTAACTGCTGAGCGCGTTGGTTTTGATTAACTAATTTACCTAACATGAGAATGTTTTTTTCAATATCAGCTAATGTATATACGGTATTAAATACAAAAACATTGATACCTGCTTGACGCAGGATATTCACTTTTTGTTGGTCGCTCCAATTGGCTGCAATCAGTAAATCAGGTTGGTTAGCGATAGTGCGTTCAATATTCAGATCCAATAGTGGGATTGTTGGCGGTAATTTATTAGCGATCAAAGAGTAAGTCGGATCGTTACTTAATCGACTTAAGCTTGTGATTTGATGAGCTGGTAGTAATTCAATTAATACCTGATCACTGAACATACTTTTTGATGATACACGCAATGGTGGGTTGTTGAGAGAGACCATTTTTTGAGTCGCATCCATTACTGTAAGCGGGTAGGTTGTTGCTTGTTCAGCATTACTTGGGCTGCTGAGTAGTAATATGGTACACAGTGAAAAAGCATGAAAAAATTGGCGCATAATAGTCATCGAAAGCATGATAAAGGCTGCTTGTCGCTCTTCCTTGGGCGAACAAAAGGTGGCGTCATAGTTAGCGATTTTGATTATGCTGTCAATTACAGTCGTGTATCACTCTGTTAATATCGCAGGATTCGTTATCTTAAGGTGGTACCAATGACATTAAAGTTCTCAGGTGATATTGATGAGCTGGCTTATCCCTTTATATTTGAAGACTCCCCCTTGTGTGATTTTGAAATTCTAACCGATGAATTATGCACCTATACAGGGCTGGCATTATCTCAACTTGAAGAGGGGGAGATCCGCCAATCATTAGCATGGTTACAGCCACATCTGTTCCATCTCAATGGTTCTATTCGGGGAAAATGTGGGATTTTTGAAACTGATATCGAGAAACTCAAATCGGATTACCACCATTTCCGAGATCAGGTGACGGATAACAATAAACGCTTTGTTTTGCCTCGTGGTGTTGGTTCGGTTGTGCTGTTGCATCAATGTCGAAGTTTAGCGAAGAAAGTGGTTCGTCAATTAGTGTTAGTGGACGCTTCGGGTAAAAATGTACCAGAGACCTTACCGCGCTTTACTAACTTGTTAGTGAACTACTATTTTGCATTGACCCGAGTATTAAACCAACAAGCGGGTATTGAAGAGCCAGAATATATCAGTATTAATTATCCTAAAGCGCCGAAAAGCTAATATAAAAAATAATAAAAAACGTCATATATCAAAGATATATGACGTTTTCTTGTTTCTGTTATCAATGGTTAGTATTTACTTACCAATACAGAACGAGGTAAAGATACGACCGAGTAAATCATCCGATGTAAATTCACCGGTGATCTCACTTAAGTGTTGTTGAGCAAGACGTAACTCTTCAGCAAGAATTTCACCTGCCATAAAGCCTTCAAGCTGCTCTTTACCAATATCGAGGTGCTCAGCGGCACGCTCTAGGGCATCTAAGTGACGACGGCGAGCCATAAAGCCGCCTTCAGTGGTGCCAGAGAAACCCATACATTGTTTTAGGTGTTCACGTAGGGCATCTACGCCATCGCCTGTACGTGCTGATAATCGAATTAAGGTTGGATTATTGGCATGACAGATACCCGCTTGTTCACCGGTAAGCTCTGCTTTGTTACGAATCACAGTTAAACCCATATCAGCCGGCAGACGTTCAATGAAATCAGGCCAGATCTCTTTGGGATCGGTCGCATCTGTCGTGGTGCTATCAACCATAAACAGAACGCGATCAGCATGCTCAATTTCATCCCACGCACGTTCAATACCAATGCGCTCTACTTCATCAGAGGCTTCACGCAAACCTGCGGTATCAATAATGTGCAGTGGCATGCCATCAATGTGGATATGCTCACGCAATACGTCACGAGTCGTACCTGCAATATCTGTCACAATCGCGCTATCTTTACCAGATAGAGCATTCAACAGGCTAGATTTACCTGCATTAGGGCGACCCGCAATGACGACTTTCATGCCTTCACGCATAATTGCGCCTTGGTTGGCTTCTTTACGTACTGCATTTAAGCGCTCGATAATGCCATTTAAATCACCACCGACTTTACCATCAGAAAGAAAATCAATTTCTTCTTCTGGGAAATCAATTGCTGCTTCTACAAAAATACGTAAATGGATCAAGGCTTCAACCAGTTCATTTACTTTGGTTGAGAATGCCCCTTGCAGTGATTTAAACGCACTCTTTGCCGCTTCTTCAGAGCTTGCATCAATTAAGTCGGCAATCGCTTCTGCTTGCGCTAAATCGAGCTTATCGTTCATAAAGGCGCGCTCTGAGAACTCACCAGGACGTGCTGCACGGATCCCGTCAATTTTTAAGATACGACGGATCATCATATCCATCAGTACAGGGCCACCATGACCTTGGAGTTCCAACACATCTTCGCCAGTAAATGAGTTAGGGCCTTTAAAAAAGAGGGCGATGCCTTGATCCAGTGCGGTGCCATCTTCATTTTTAAAAGGAAGGTATTCAGCGTAACGCGTTTTCAGTTCGCGACCTGCAACAGCAAGCGCAACCTCTTTGGCTTTAGGACCTGAAACGCGGATGATGCCGACGCCACCACGACCCGGCGGTGTCGCTTGAGCGACGATAGTATCGATGTGTTGATTCATAACCTTGGCTTTGCTTGATAAAAACAGGGGAATTGTAAACTAGTGTTGCGTGTAACACCTAATTAGGCAAATAAAAAAGGTGGCTAAAAAGCCACCTCAGTGCAAATATTCTCTTACTTCGTCTTTTTTCGACTATGTAAGCCCTGCTGTTCTAATTTACGGAAAATAATGGTTTGTTGGATCAAGGTGACAATATTGGAGGTTAACCAGTACAGCACAAGTCCAGCAGGGAAGTACAAGAAGAAAACCGTGAATATTACTGGCATAAACGTCATGATTTTCTTTTGCATGGGATCAGTGACGGTAGAGGGGTTATTCTTTTGGATAAAGAACATAGTGATACCCATTAAAATCGGCAGTACATAGTATGGGTCTTGCGCTGATAAGTTTTGGATCCACCCAAAAAAGGGCGCGTTACGCAGCTCTGTAGATAGATTCAATACGGTATAAAGCGCAATAAAAATGGGCATTTGTATTAGCAAAGGTAAGCAGCCACCCAATGGGTTAACTTTCTCTTTCTTGTACAGCGCCATCATCTCCTGGCTTTGACGTTGGCGGTCGTCGCCGAAACGCTCACGCATCGCTTGGATTTTCGGTTGCAGCATACGCATCTTAGCCATTGATGTGTATTGCGCTTTAGTTAGTGGATACATTAAGCCACGGACAATCAACGTTAGAATAATGATGGCGACGCCCCAGTTACCCACGATGCCATGAATGAAGGCAAGAAGCTCATGTAAGGGAGTGGCGATAAATGATGACCAACCGTAATCAGGGAGTGCTGCTGTCTTTAAATCTGGATTCATAATGTCGTGCCGGGCTCTGCCATAGAAAGATTAAATTTTAACCAATAATATTCGTACTAAAGTCCGAGTAATGCAAATAAAAAAGGCGACCCGAGGGTCGCCTTTTTAGTGCTAGAGAAGATTACTTCGCTTTTTTACTGCTGTGTAAGCCTTTTTTCTCAAGGGCACGGAAAATAATCGTTTGCTGGATCAGTGTAACGATGTTTGACACTAACCAGTAAAGTACTAGACCTGAAGGGAAGAACAGGAAGAAGAAAGTAAACATAACCGGCATAAAGGTCATGATCTTCTGCTGCATAGGGTCTGTCACTGTTGACGGACTCATCTTCTGGATAAAGAACATAGTGATACCCATTAAGATAGGTAGCACGTAGTACGGGTCTTGTGCTGACAAGTCATGGATCCAACCGAAGAATGGCGCGTGACGCAATTCAACCGATTCCATTAATGCCCAGTACAGTGCAATGAAGATTGGCATCTGTAGTAAGATAGGAAGACAGCCACCCAGTGGGTTAACTTTCTCTTTCTTGTACAGTTCCATCATCTCTTGGCTTTGACGTTGACGGTCATCACCTAGACGCTCGCGCATTGCTTGGATCTTAGGCTGAAGCATACGCATTTTAGCCATCGACGTGTATTGCGCTTTTGTTAGTGGATACATCGCACCACGAACGATAAACGTTAGGATGATGATTGCAATACCCCAGTTACCCACAAGGCTATGGATAAATGATAATAGCTTGTGTAGCGGGCTAGCAATGAACCATAACCAACCGTAATCAACTGTTAGGTTAAGGTTCTTCGCCGTTGCAGCCATTTCGTTTTGTAGCTTAGGACCGACCCAAAGTGTTGCTTTGATTTCTTTACTCTTACCAGGTGCAATTGTTTCGATTGGCATGCGTACACCAATATAGCCGTTACCGTTGCTAGTTGTAGAGTAAACTTGAGACGTTTGATCTGCGCCATCGCGTGGGATCCAAGCAGAAACAAAGTAGTGTTGCATGATAGCAACCCAACCTTCGTTCGCAGCAACATCAAGGTTCTTCTCCTTCATGTCGTCGAAACTGTATTTCTTGTACTTAGTATCGTTTGCAGAATATGCGCCACCAAGGTAAGTAGGCATAGTTAGGCTACCGCCTGAATCACTTAGCTTATGACGAAGCTGTGCATACATCTGCACGCTTGCTGCTTTATCAGTGTTGTTCGCAACGGTGTAATCAACGTTAACAGCGTAATCATTACGCTTAAGAACAAATGTTTTGGTGTAATTGATGCCATCTTTAGTAAATGTCATCGGTACACGTAATTCATTTTGATCAGGACCCATTACAAAGTCTTTTGCTGTTACGCTGTATTGCGCACGGCCACCTTGTTGAGAATCAGCACCATTCGGGCCGATTAAACCTGATTGTGCAATGTATTCATGACCATCTGTATCATTAAGCAGTACAAACGGGTCTTTTGAATCGAGTGTGTTGTTGTATTTTAGCAGCTTAGCATCAACTACATCACCACCAAGCGTATCGACTGTTAATTCCAGTACATTCGTTTTTATGGTAATTAAGTTTTGTGAGCTAGTTTGATCAGTTAGAGGCTGACCTTCAGCAGAATGTGACGGGATATCACTGCTTTGTGTCGATTGTTGCGCTACACCTTGGCTTTGAGGCTTAGGAGTTTTGTCAGCATTCCATTGTTGAAATAATAAGAATGAGACAAAAAGTAGGGCAATTAACAGAATATTACGTTGGGAACCCATAGTTAATGTTCTCTGTCGTTATGCTTAGTAGGCGGAACGGGGTCGTAACCACCGTCATTTAAAGGATGACATTTTAATAGACGTTTCGCCGCTAACCAACAACCTTTTAGCGCTCCATGCATTTTTACAGCTTCGATCGCATATTGAGAGCAGGTCGGAGTGAAACGACATCGTGGCCCAAGGAGAGGACTGATTGCCATTTGGTAAAAGCGGACTAGTCCAACGACTAGCCACGCGAAGGGCGAGACAGGCGATGCCATAACTTATCTAACAACTTGAAGAGTTCTTCGTTGCTCAACTCGTTAGCTGATTTCTTTGCAATCACTACGAAGTCTTTTGCTGGAAGCTGATGTTGTTTCAGACGAAAACTTTCACGCACAATGCGTTTAAAGCGATTTCTATCTACAGCAGTTTTAATCTGTTTTTTTGGAACAGCCAGACCAAGACGGGGGCAGTTTAGTTCGTTAGAACGGGCAAGAATAGTTAAGTGAGGAGAGCCAGCACGATGAGCTTGCTGGAAGACAGTTTTATAATGTTCGGGAGTTAACAAGCGTAACTCCCGAGAAAAAGCGTAGTTCTTCAAAATAATCGTCGATGATTACTTAGAAAGACGCTTACGGCCTTTAGCGCGACGTGCATTGATTGTTGCACGACCGTTCTTAGTAGCCATGCGAGCACGGAAACCGTGAGTACGCTTACGCTTAAGAACAGTTGGTTGGAAAGTACGTTTAGACATTTTGTTACCTTAAATTAACTGATCAGTTTTTAAGTGTGTTACCAGTCTTTGACTTAAATTAGTCAAACACCTCTAACAAAGAGGCGGAATTGTAATCACTGACTAACAAAGAGTCAATAAATATACGTGTAACTGGCAACGGGCGCTGCATTATACTTTTTATTAGCCGAAGTTCAAGGATCCTTATTGGATCTCAATTTGTGTTCAGAACGCTTGTGGCCGTAGATCCTTAGGTTGACTGAAGATCTGGTGTGGTGGTCCTTGCTCGACAAATTCGCCGTCAGCGATGACGATCACGCTATCGGCGACTTCACGGGAAAACTGTAATTTATGAGTAACGATCAACATGGTTTGCTGTTGTTGCGCTAATTGATTGATCAAGCTTAATACTTCATTTACCCATAGGGGGATCCAACACTGATGTTGGCTCATCAAGTAACAATCATTCAGCGTCTAATACCATTGCTTGACCAATGCTAATACGTTGTTGTTAACCGCCTAAGAGCGCTGCTGGATAAGCGTTGGTTTCGATCACCCCCTATTATAATTGCAGCACGAATACTTTCAGACATGTAAGCGGCATAATGCAGGCTAAGACTCATCACGGCTGCGCTAAATGCATCTAGCCCGACCAAGCTTGGTATGATCTGAGGTAAGCCGTAACCAAGTAAAAATTAAAATCAAAATCAAAACCCATAATGATGATCCGTTGTGCTGATGGAATGAAAGATAAGAGAGAGCCACTATTGGGCTAAACTATCAATGGTGGGGTCGTGATTATTATTGGGTTGGTATTGTTATCAAGCCCTTTGGTTGAAATAGTATCAATACGCCCTGTTTATCATTGTCCAAACAATCCAGAGAAACTCGCGATAACAAATTTAACCTTATAGTCATTACGTTGACTTATCTCATTCCATAGGTTGACTTCAAATCCCTGTAATTTGTCGTTACTAACAAATGTAAAAGGGAAATAACGTCCTGACATACCGACTTTTACCATAGTTTCTGCCATAACGCTGGTGGTAGAACATGCAACCCGTGTAGTGGCAACCATGGTCGGTGTAATCCCATTTTTTATTCGATATTTACCTTTTATTCGTCGTGTTTTATGTGCGTAATCAATTCTGTCTTGGCACTAAATAATAATTAACAGCTATCTGAAATAACTATTTGTTTAATTGCTAGCATATTACCGTGTGTCATCATGTCTTTTTTGTCTGTCTGAGCGAGGAAATTGATAGAAAAGGTTACCCACAATGAAAACTTTTCCCTGTGGATGATAATTGGCGATGATAAAATGGTCATTCTTAAGTAAAAATAGCATTAAACGGGGAATGAAAGACTTATCTTTGTGCTAGCTGTGTTAATATAGCTGTGGGTAATGGTGGGTTAATTTGTGCTGATCTTACATCTTGTTGTGCGATCTATGTGCATAAGTTCGATCTTATTCACTGGATCTGCGATCTCTTTACTGGTGATCCTTGTTCAGCGAGTATAAAATTATCTTCCTTTTATGTTTTGTTTATTCAGTGTGGAGTCTACCTTGTCATCTTCGCTATGGTTGCAGTGCCTTCAACGCCTTCAAGAAGAACTCCCTGCGACAGAATTCAGTATGTGGCTACGTCCGCTTCAGGCTGAATTAAATGATCATACTTTGACATTATTTGCTCCTAATCGATTTGTATTAGATTGGGTTCGCGATAAATATCTTAATAACATCAATCGTCTACTTAATGAGTTTTGTGGTGCAGATGCACCGAGCCTGCATTTTGAAGTTGGGAGCAAACCTGTTGCAGCACCGCCGCAGCCAGTTGCGCCTCCTGTTTTTACTTTGCCAAAATCAAAACCTGAAGTAGAACCTCAACCAGCCGTCCACCATGAGCCAGCGTCTGCGCCTTCTCCGGTGCAAAATGAATCGCCAGGTGGATACCGTTCTAACGTCAACCCAAAACATAATTTTAATAATTTTGTTGAAGGTAAATCTAACCAGTTAGGTTTAGCGGCGTGTCGTCAGGTATCTGATAATCCGGGAGCGGCGTATAATCCATTGTTTTTATATGGCGGTACCGGGTTAGGTAAAACGCACCTATTGCATGCGGTCGGTAATGCGATTGCTAATCGTAAACCGAACGCCAAAGTGGTTTACATGCATTCAGAACGTTTTGTGCAGGATATGGTCAAAGCCTTACAAAATAATGCGATTGAAGAGTTTAAACGTTATTACCGTAGCGTTGATGCATTATTGATTGATGATATTCAATTCTTTGCTAATAAAGAGCGTTCTCAAGAAGAGTTCTTCCATACCTTTAATGCGTTATTAGAAGGTAATCAGCAAATCATTTTGACTTCAGATCGTTACCCGCGTGAAATTAACGGGGTTGAGGATCGATTAAAATCACGTTTTGGTTGGGGCTTAACGGTGGCAATTGAGCCGCCAGAGCTTGAAACACGCGTTGCTATTTTAATGAAGAAGGCGGAAGATCATAATATTCGTCTGGCTGATGAAGTGGCGTTCTTTATTGCCAAGCGTCTTCGTTCAAATGTCCGCGAATTAGAAGGGGCATTGAACCGTGTTATTGCCAATGCAAACTTCACTGGTCGTGCGATCACGATTGATTTTGTTCGTGAAGCATTGCGTGACTTACTAGCACTGCAAGAAAAGCTGGTCACGATAGATAATATTCAGAAGACTGTTGCTGAATACTATAAAATAAAGATGGCAGATATGTTGTCTAAGCGTCGTTCTCGCAGTGTTGCACGTCCTCGTCAGATGGCAATGGCACTGGCAAAAGAATTGACCAACCACAGTCTTCCTGAGATCGGTGATGCTTTTGGTGGCCGCGATCATACTACCGTGCTTCATGCTTGCCGTAAGATCGAGCAACTGCGTGAAGAGAGCCACGATATTAAAGAAGATTATTCAAACCTAATTAGAACATTGTCGTCTTGATATGAAATTTACCGTCGAACGCGAATATTTATTAAAGCCTTTACAACAAGTTGCTGCGGCACTTGGTGGTCGTCCATCATTGCCTATTTTAGGTAATATCTTGTTGAAAGTAGAAGATGGTTGCTTGTCGATGACGGGTACCGATCTTGAAGTTGAACTTATCGCCAAGGTTGCCCTTGAAGGGGATTATGAATCCGGTACGGTTACTGTACCTTCTCGTAAGTTCCTCGATATTTGTCGTGGTTTACCAAGTAATGCCACTATCTCGGTGAGTTACGAAGGTGATCGCGTACTTATTCGTTCAAGCCGTAGCCGTTATACATTAACCACACTGCCTGCTGCTGATTTCCCAAATATTGAAGATTGGCAAAGCGAAGTTGAATTTACGCTTGAACAAGGCCGTATGCGTCAGTTGATTGATAGCACGCAGTTTTCAATGGCTAACCAAGATGTTCGTTACTACTTAAATGGTATGTTGTTTGAAACTGATGGTCAGCATTTACGATCAGTCGCAACTGACGGCCACCGTATGGCGGTGTGTGCGATTGATACAGGCCATGAATTACCAACGAAGCAAATTATCGTACCGCGTAAAGGGGTATTAGAGTTGGTTCGTCTATTTGATAACCCCGAATCGTTAGTCAACATTCAAATTGGTAATTCAAATATTCGCGCAACAGTGAACAACTTTGTCTTCACATCTAAATTAGTTGATGGACGCTTCCCTGATTATCGTCGCGTTATGCCACAAAATAGCACTAAGTTTGTTGAAGCTGGCTGTGAAGAGATGCGTAATGCATTTGCTCGTGCGGCGATTTTATCAAACGAAAAATTCCGTGGTGTGCGGGTTAACTTGTCTAATGGTGAGATGCGTATTACCGCAAACAACCCAGAGCAAGAAGAAGCGGAAGAGTTTCTTGATGTTGATTACCAAGGCGATAGCTTAGAAATTGGTTTTAATGTGAGCTACGTGTTGGATGTATTAAACACCCTTAAATGCGATCAAGTTCGTTTGTCATTATCTGATGCTAATGCGCCGTCGTTAATTGAAGATGCCACTAACGATGAAGCCATGTATGTGGTGATGCCTATCAGACTATAGGTATGGCACTTACTCGTTTGATGGTGCACGACTTTCGTAATATTGCATCGTGCGATTTAGCATTAGCTGCTGGTTTTAACTTTTTAGTGGGTGCTAACGGTAGTGGCAAAACCAGTGTATTGGAAGCTATCCATTACTTAGGTCATGGGCGTTCGTTCCGTAGCCACTTAACGAGCAGAGTGATCCGTCATGAACAGGCCGAGCTGTTTATTCATGGCCGAGTAGTTGATAACCAAACTCAGTTAATGCTGCCGATTGGGATCAACAAAAAACGTGATGGGACAACTGACGTTAAAATAGCAGGGGAGTCCAATCAAAAATTGGCACAACTTGCGCAGATTTTGCCATTACAGTTGATAACCCCTGAAGGATTTGATTTATTAATCGGCGGTCCTAAATACCGCCGAGCGTTTATCGATTGGGGTGTGTTTCATGTTGAACCTAAGTTCTATAATGCATGGGCGCGCTTAAAGCGATTAACCAAACAACGTAATGCCTTATTAAAAACTGCCCGCAGTTATCGAGAGCTCAGTTACTGGGATCAAGAGCTTGCCTTATTGGCAGAAGAAATAAGTGTATGGCGTAAAGATTACATTTCTGCGGTAAAAGAAAAAGCCGCAGAGATATTTCAGGTTTTTCTCCCTGAATTTGATATTCAACTCGGCTTTTACCGAGGCTGGGAAAAAGAAACACCTTATGCTGAGTTGTTGCAGCGCAATTTTGAACGTGATTGCCAACTCGGCTATACCGTAAGTGGGCCACACAAAGCTGATTTACGGATAAAGGTTGCCGGTACGCCTGTTGAGGACGTGTTGTCTCGTGGACAACTGAAATTGATGGTGTGTGCTTTGCGCTTAGCGCAAGGTTTACATCTTACAGAAGCGACTGGCAAACAATGTATTTACCTTATTGATGATTTTGCTTCCGAATTGGATAGCCACAGGCGAGCGTTGCTAGCGCAACGATTAAAGGAAACGAACGCCCAAGTCTTTATCAGTGCTATTAGTGACGATCAAGTTGCCGATATGCTTGATGAAAATGGCAAGTTGTTCCATGTGGAACACGGTAAAATAACCGCAGGATAATTAAAGCGAGAGTAACTCAATGTCCAATAATTACGATTCATCAAGCATTAAGGTGCTTAAAGGCCTCGATGCGGTACGTAAGCGCCCAGGAATGTACATCGGTGATACCGATGATGGTACTGGCTTGCACCACATGGTTTTTGAGGTTGTCGATAACTCTATCGATGAAGCTCTTGCTGGTCACTGTGAAGATATCATTGTTACTATCCATGAAGATGGTTCGGTATCGGTAAGCGATGACGGTCGTGGTATTCCAACCGAGATGCATGAAGAAGAAGGTGTATCAGCAGCAGAAGTTATCATGACGGTACTTCACGCCGGTGGTAAGTTCGATGATAACTCTTACAAAGTATCGGGTGGTCTACACGGTGTAGGTGTATCAGTTGTTAACGCCTTATCTGAAAAAGTAGAGCTAACTATTCAACGTGGTGGCCATATTTACCAACAAGTGTACCGTCATGGTGTACCTGATGCGCCATTGGCTGTGATCGGTGATACTGAAAAAACCGGTACACGAATCCGCTTTTGGCCAAGTGAAGACACCTTTACCAATATCGAATTCCACTACGATATTCTAGCAAAGCGTTTACGTGAGCTTTCATTCCTAAACTCTGGCGTATCAATCAACTTAAGTGATGAGCGTGAAGAAGGTAAAGAAGATCACTTCATGTATGAAGGTGGTATTCGCGCATTCGTAGAGCACTTAAACCGTAACAAAACGCCAATTCATCCGAAGGTTTTCCACTTTGATAGTGAGCGTGATGACGGTATCTCAGTTGAAGTTGCGATGCAGTGGAACGATGGTTTCCAAGAAAATATTTACTGCTTTACGAACAACATCCCTCAACGTGATGGTGGTACGCACTTAGCGGGGTTCCGTGGTGCGTTAACACGTACGCTGAACTCGTTCATGGATAAAGAAGGCTACTCGAAGAAAGCGAAAGCAGCGACATCAGGTGATGATGCACGTGAAGGTTTAACTGCAGTTGTTTCTGTTAAAGTGCCGGATCCTAAGTTCTCTAGCCAGACCAAAGATAAGCTAGTTTCAAGTGAAGTCAAAGCGGCTGTTGAATCTGCAATGAACGAAAAGCTGGCGGAATTCTTATTAGAAAACCCAAGTGATGCGAAAACCGTATGTAGCAAAATCATTGATGCATCACGCGCGCGTGAAGCGGCACGTAAAGCCCGTGAAATGACACGTCGTAAAGGCGCATTAGATTTAGCAGGTCTTCCTGGTAAACTTGCAGATTGTCAGGAAAAAGATCCTGCAGTATCTGAACTTTACATTGTGGAAGGGGACTCTGCTGGCGGTTCAGCCAAGCAGGGACGTAACCGTAAAAATCAGGCAATCCTACCGCTTAAAGGTAAGATCCTTAACGTAGAAAAAGCCCGTTTCGACAAGATGCTGTCTTCACAAGAAGTGGCAACACTTATCACGGCAATGGGCTGTGGTATTGGTCGTGACGAGTACAACCCAGATAAACTGCGTTACCACAACATCATCATCATGACCGATGCCGACGTCGATGGTTCGCACATTCGTACGCTACTATTGACCTTCTTCTACCGTCAAATGCCAGAGCTGATCGAACGTGGTCACATTTATATTGCTCAGCCACCACTTTACAAAGTGAAGAAAGGTAAGCAAGAGCAATACATTAAAGATGATGAAGATATGAACCAGTACCAAACGACATTGGCACTGGATAACGCATCATTGTTTGCCAATGATGGCGCACCTGCAATGACGGGTACAGCATTAGAAAGTCTTGTTACTCAATATAATGCAGGTATGAAGTTAATTGAGCGTATGAGTCGTCGCTACCCATCATTGATGTTAAATGAGTTTGTATACCAACCTCGTTTAAGTACAGAGATGATGGCTGAAGAAGCACAAGTAGAAGCATGGTTAACACCATTGATTGCTGCACTTAATGCTAAACAATCTGGTGAAAGTCAGTACAGCTTCGAAGTCATCCGTGATGAAGAAAACAATGTGTACCTACCTAAAGTTGTGGTTCGTACTCACGGTGTTGATCACGAATACTTACTCAGCTTTGATTTACTGAATTCAAAAGAGTACGCGAAGATCGCTGATCTTTCTGAAGCATTAAACGGTTTACTTGATGATACTGCATTTGTTCAACGTGGTGAGCGTAAGCAAGCGGTTTCAAGCTTTAAAGATGCGTTGGAGTGGCTGAACAAAGAATCACGTCGTGGTCTTTCTCTACAGCGCTACAAAGGTCTAGGTGAAATGAACCCAGAGCAGCTTTGGGAAACAACAATGGATCCTGAATCTCGTCGCATGATGCAAGTAACGATCAATGATGCGGTTGCAGCGGATGAACTGTTTACCTGTCTAATGGGTGATCAAGTTGAGCCTCGTCGTAACTTCATCGAAGAGAATGCACTGAAAGTTGCTAACCTTGACGTGTAGCACAAACGTATAGTTTGGCTTTCAAGCTCAATAAAAACGCCGCTAGTGATAGCGGCGTTTTTTATTTATCCATATTCGCTAAAAGGGCAGTTATTCTGCGTAAGCTTTAGCGACTTCTTCTGCAATAATCGTAATACCACGCTGCATTGTTTCATCATCTTGGACATAGTTCATGCGTAAGCATTCATGGCTATGTGCCCACTCATCTTGTAATCCGATAAAGAAATATTCACCAGGCACGATCAGTACGCCACGTTGTTTTAAGCGTTGATACAGTACTTTCGTGGTGATCGGTAAATCTTCAAACCATAGCCATAAGAAGATAGCGCCTTCAGGTTTGTGAATTTTAAATCGAGGATCGGGGATAGCTTGGCGCAGTAATTCAACGGCGCGTTGCACCTTCTGATGATAAAACGGCTTAATCACGTTTTGGCTCAGTGGTAATAGTTCTTGCTGGTGGATCATTTTCGTTGCCACCGCAGGGCCAATACTACCAGGCGCTAAGTTGACGATACCATTGATGTTAGACAAAGCAGTAACCATGGCTTCATTGGCAATCACGATACCGCATCGGACACCGGGTAACCCAAGTTTGGATAAGCTCATACACAGAATGGTGTTGTGATCCCAAAACGGTGTTACCTCTTCAAAGATAATATCAGGGAAGGGTAAGCCGTAAGCATTGTCGATAATTAATGGGATCTGGTGCTCTTTAGCCAGTGCTGCTAAATGTTCAATTTCTTTATCTGTAAGTACATTGCCAGTCGGGTTAGTAGGACGAGAAGCACAAATTGCTGCGATGCTGTCATCGATGACGAGTTTGCTAAAATCGATATGGTATTTAAAAAAGCCATCATCCAACATGCTGATCGTAGGTTGGTACGAGATAAACATATCAGGGCTTAAACCGGCATCTGCGTAACCAATGTATTCTGGCGATAACGGCAGTAATATTTTCTTCTTTTTGCCATTATCAAAGTCACCAGCCAACAAGTTAAATAAACTAAAGAATGCACTTTGGCTGCCATTGGTTAAGACAATATTTTTCGAACTAATTTCCCAACCGTATTGTTGCTGTAACAGTGCAGCAAGCGCATCTAGAAAGCGATCTTTACCTTGTGGGCCATCATAGTTAGTCATCGACGCGGTAAGCTCACCTGTAATTGCCATGTCTTTTAATAGCTCGGTAAAGTAGTGATTCATGGCTGGGATTTGCGCTGGATTTCCACCACCGAGCATGATGGCATTGGGATTGGTGAGTCCATTGTTGAGATCTTGCATTAATAGAGTGATCCCAGAATCACCTGCAAACTTATTACCAAAGCGCGAAAAGTCCATTACGTTTACAACCTCAGTGTCGATATTTAGTTCTTGATGTAAGTGCTATCAATATGATGGCTTATTGAGCGTAACATAACGTATTGTTCGGTTCAGAAAAAGTTGAAATATTATCGGTTGGTGATGGTCGGTGCTGTGGATTTCACTGTATATCAAGGTGGTTGTACGCGTATTTAATATAAGTAAAAAGATGTTCCACATGAAACAATAGATAAGATACAGCAGAATCAAGGCGAAAAAAAACCACGCCGGAGCGTGGTTTTTAATAACGTCAGTAACCTTATTTTTGCAGTAGAGAGATATCTGCTACTTTCAAGAATTGGTTACGTAGTAGGTTAAGTAGTGCTAGACGATTAACTTTAAGTTTTTCGTCATCAGCCATCACCATTACGTTATCGAAGAATGCATCGACAGGCTCACGAAGTGAAGCAAGTTCTGTCAGTGCTGTTTGGTAATCGCCAGTAGCAAAGACAGGTTCAAGGGCTGTTACAACCGCTTCAACTTTTTCAGCTAGCTCTTTTTCCGCAGCTTCAACAAGTAGGCTGTTATCAACTGTAGTTGGGAGCTCACCGTCAAACTTCGCAAGGATGTTACCAACACGCTTATTCGCTGCTGCTAGTGACTCAGCAGCATCAAGCTCACGGAAGTGGCTTACCGCTTTAACACGCTTATCAAAGTCGGCTGGTTGAGTTGGGTGCATCGCAAGCACAGCTTGGATAACATCAATACTAAAGCCTGCATCTTGGTACCATGCACGGAAACGGCCAAGCATAAACTCAATGACATCTGAATCAACGTTGTTGTTGGTTAGCTTGTCACCAAATAGTGAGTGCGCTTTCGCGACTAGATCAACTAAGTCTAAGTCGTAGCCATTTTCAACGATGATACGTAATACACCTAGCGATGCGCGACGAAGTGCGAAGGGATCACTACCTTTTGGTGCTTGACCAATACCGAAGATACCTACAATCGTATCTAGTTTATCAGCCATAGCCACGGCTGATGATACAGGTGTGCTTGGAAGTTGATCGCCAGCAAAACGAGGCATGTATTGCTCGTTAAGTGCTAGTGCAACATCTTCAGCTTCGCCGTCGTGACGTGCATAGTGCATACCCATTACACCTTGCGTATCTGTAAATTCAAATACCATAGATGTCATTAGGTCACATTTCGCCAGTAGACCAGCACGTTTTGCGTTAGTTACATCAGCACCGATCTTGTCTGCAATGTAGCCAGCAAGCTCAGTAATACGATCTGTCTTGTCTTTAATTGTACCCAATTGCTTTTGGAAAATCGCAGTCTCTAGTTGAGGCAGGCGATCAATCAACTTGCTCTTAAGGTCAGTATTAAAGAAGAACTCAGCATCCGCTAGACGAGGACGAACCACTTTCTCGTTACCTGAGATAATTTGGCTTGGATCGTTAGAGATGATGTTGGATACGAAGATGAACTTAGGCACAAGTTTGCCTTCCGTATCGTAGACAGGGAAGTACTTCTGATCACCTTTCATGGTGTAAACTAAAGCTTCAGAAGGAACCTTTAAGAATTCCTCTTCAAAAGAAGCTGTTAGTACCACAGGCCACTCAACAAGAGAGGTCACTTCTTCAACAAGATCATCTTCAAGATCTGCAATACCGCCAACAGCTTCAGCCGCTTTTTTCGCATCAGCTAAAATGATCGCTTTACGCGCTTCATAATCAGCCATTACTTTACCGCGCTCTTCTAAGATAGCAGGGTATTGATCCGCGTTATCGATAGTAAATTCAGCTTCACCCATGAAACGGTGACCACGGATAGTACGTGCAGAAGCGACACCTAAGATAGTGCCTTCGATTAGCTCGTCACCCAGTAGCATGGTCAGTGTTTTCACTGGACGGATAAACTGAGTTTCTTTATCACCCCAACGCATTGGGCGTGGGATTGGTAGTTTAGCCAGTGCAGCAGCAGCCAGTTCAGGTAGTAGTGTTTGGGCGGGTTGGCCTTTGACTTCTTGCTTGAACAGTAACCATTCGCCTTTATCGGTAACCATGCGCTCTGCTTGATCAACCGTAATACCATTACCGCGAGCCCAGCCTTGAGCAGCTTTGGTTGGGTTTCCGTCAGCGTCGAATGCTGCTGATACCGCAGGTCCACGTTTTTCAACCACTTTGTCTGGCTGGTTTTCAGCAAGACCTGTTACTTTAAGGGCTAAACGGCGAGGAGCGGCATACCATTTGATACCATCATGAGGTAGATCTGCGGCTTTTAATTCAGCTTCAAAGTTAGCAGCAAAAGCTTCTGCTAGGGTACGTAGTGCTGTTGGTGGTAGCTCTTCCGTACCGAGTTCGATTAAGAAATTCTTATGTGTCATGGCGATCCCTTACTTGTCTTTTTTACACATTGGGAAGCCAAGTGCTTCACGAGATGCGTAGTAAGCTTCAGCAACTTGTTTAGTTACGTTGCGAATACGCAAAATGTAACGTTGACGTTCAGTTACAGAGATCGCTTTACGTGCATCTAATAGGTTAAATGCATGAGCGGCTTTTAGAATACGCTCGTAAGCAGGCAACGGTAGTGGTTGCTCTAGCTCTAGTAGTTTGATTGATTCTTTTTCACATTGATCGAAGAATGTGAATAGGAAGTCGACATCAGCGTGCTCAAAGTTGTACGTTGATTGCTCAACTTCGTTCTGGTGGAAAATATCACCATACGTCACTTTGCCTAAAGGACCATCAGTCCATACTAGGTCGTAAACAGAATCAACGTTCTGAATGTACATCGCAAGACGCTCGATACCGTAAGTGATTTCACCTGTTACAGGTTTACACTCAAGGCCACCAACCTGCTGGAAGTAAGTAAACTGTGTTACTTCCATGCCGTTTAGCCAAACTTCCCAGCCTAGACCCCAAGCACCCAATGTTGGGTTTTCCCAGTTGTCTTCAACAAAACGGATGTCGTGCACTTTAGTATCGATACCGAGTACTTCTAATGAGCCTAAGTACAGTTCTTGAATGTTGTCTGGCGATGGTTTTAGCATCACTTGGAACTGGTAGTAGTGCTGTAGACGGTTAGGGTTTTCGCCGTAACGACCGTCAGTTGGTCGGCGAGATGGTTGTACATACGCTGCTGCAATTGGTTCTGGACCTAGAGCACGTAAACATGTCATTGGGTGAGAAGTACCTGCGCCCACTTCCATGTCTAGGGGTTGCACAATAGTACAACCTTGTTGGCCCCAGTAATCCTGCAGCGCGAGGATCATGCCCTGAAAGGTTTTAATATCGTATTTCTGCATTGTCAGCTTCGCGAGATTAGTGGATTAAAAAGAGTAATAATCCAGTATACCTCGCCAACCCTGAGGCGAGTAGGGGCAGTGCGTGTTTTTTACACATCTGTTGGGGGATTTACCAAAATTCTTCCAGCTTTTCTCCTTTTTTATTTTGCATTAAGGGAATTTTTACATTCTTTTGATGCCTCATATACCGTTGTTGATTACAATACATAAAAAGTATTATTAGGTTTAATGGCCTAGTAGCATAAATTTCAATTTTTTCGATCTTCGGATCGAGTATACGGATACTTAAAAAAGATGGCTCAAATTCAAGCAATGGCATCTAAAAAGTGGGTGCGCGCTGCAGTACTTTCTGTTGTGGCTTCTGTAACTATGGCTGGTTGTTCAACTGTAAATCCATACACAGGTGAATCACAAACAGCGAAAGGCACTGGTGGCTCAATCATTGGTGCACTTGCTGGAGCTGCAATTGGTGTTGCTTCTTCAAGCAAGCACGACCGCGGTAAAGGTGCTCTGATTGGCGCTGCTGCTGGTGCTGCACTTGGTGGCGGTATTGGTTACTACATGGATGTGCAAGAAGCGAAACTACGTCAGCAATTAGCATCTTCAGGTATCAGTGTTACCCGTGATGGTAATAACATCATTCTTAACATGCCAAACGAAATTACGTTTGGTTTTGATCAGGCAAATTTAAATGATCGTGCGATGAATGCTCTGCATAACGTAGCGATTGTGGCTAAAGAATACGAAAAAACACAGTTAAATGTATTAGGTTTCACTGATAGCAAAGGCGCTGAAGCATACAATCTTCGCCTATCTCAAGTTCGTGCAGATGCGGTTGCTAACTACTTAATCCGTCAAGGTGTGAATGCTAATCGTGTGGTATCTCAAGGTCGTGGTGAGTCTAATCCAATCGCTTCTAATAGTACGGCGAACGGTCGTGCGCAAAACCGTCGTGTAGAAATTATTCTTTCTCCACTGGGTTAATTTTACCTTTAGCGTGATCAAACGGTGAGCGTTGGCTCACCGTTTTTGTATCTATAGAATGATCATTAATGGTTAAAATACCCGCTTTTCTTTGTTACACTTAGCTTTCCTTTGGGGAGTAGCCTCTCGCACTTTGCGAGATAATTATCAACATAATCGAAGCAAAATCTTCGTGGTAATTATGATTTATCCAGCGCGATAAATTTGGCAAGACCAACGGCAAACAACACAAACCGGGGTGGGAGTGTATGTTTTGCTATTGGTATCAATAATTCCCGCCCCAGAGAGTATGTTGTGAGTGTTTTAGCTGTTTCTATTACGTCTGTTGCTTTAGCCGAAATTGGTGATAAGACCCAACTTTTATCCCTACTGTTAGCCAGTCGATATCGCAAACCCTTTCCCATTATTTGTGCCATTTTTCTTGCGACTATCGTTAATCATGCATTAGCTGCATGGCTTGGTGTCGCTATTGCTGATTACTTAACGCCGAATATTTTAAAGTGGGTGTTAGTGGTGAGTTTTATTTTAATGGCTGGCTGGATCTTAATTCCCGATAAACTCGATGATGAAGAAAAATTATCAAATCGAGGCCCTTTCATTGCCAGTTTTATTGCGTTCTTTATCGCGGAAATTGGTGATAAAACCCAAATCGCTACGACGATGCTAGGGGCGAAATACCATGATGCACTAATGTGGGTTGTGCTTGGTACGACGATTGGAATGTTGTTGGCCAATGTTCCCGTGGTTCTTATTGGTAAGTTATCAGCTGAAAAAATGCCGCTAGGACTGATACGTAAAATTACTGCTGCGCTCTTTATTTTCTTAGCTGCAGGTGCTGCGTTTGGTATGTAGATATCACTGATCGTTTCATGTGAAACATGACTTTATTGCCTAGCAGGAGTCAGTGCTTTGTTTCATTATGATGAAGTGTGATAGCACGATATGAAGCGTTAATTCTCTCATGCTAGAGTAAATGAAGTTATGTCATTGGTTCGTTTTGCTGTAATTGCAGGAGGGAGTATGGCTCAGTTTCTCGCGCTATCGCTGAAAAGCCAATGTTGGTTATTTCACTTGGCATTGGTGCTGAATATCTTTGGTATGGTCTTAACGGACATGTGGCTTCCTATGGTAGTAGGGGCGCTTGTTACCTTATATCTGGCGTTAGATTCATTAGTTCGATTGCGTTATGTCTTACCGCTTAAAAAAGAAATACGTGATTTGCATAATGAGTTAGCAGCATTACGTCAAAAAATGAATGATGTGTAGTGTTCTTTCACGTTAGAGATAATGTGATAGTAATTAAAAAGGCAGCCTAATTTAAAGGGCTGCCTTTTTTGTTATTTATTTTGGTATTTTTGTCAGTGCTTAGTTGGTGCCTTTTTGGATCAAAAAGCGATAAGGAACGCTTTCTGTTTCTGCGGCAAGCAGTGTGTGATCCATAAAGCGGCAAAAACTGGGAATATCGCGTGTCGTTGACGGATCGTCAGCCAATACCAATAGGGTTTCGCCTTCGGCCATTTTCCTTACCGTTTTACGAACCATCATCACAGGCTCAGGGCAGCGTAGTCCTTGCGCTTCTAGGCTGTGGGTCGGATTATCAAAAATAGCAGTCATAACATACACATCTAATTAGTAAGTGGTAGATCATACTTATGGACAAGAATTAATCAATAACACTTGGCAAATCAAGATATACTGTGTAACGTAATTAACAAGTTATTAACTTTTCTTTCTGAAGGATTAGGGGGAAGTAGTATGCTGACATCAATGGATAGACTGACAATTTATGCCGTGCTGTGTTTTATCTCGTTCTGCACCATCATGTTAACCAGTTCAAATGATATGGGCATTTTTGCTATTGGCGGCCTGTTTTCAGCGGCTCTTGGATTATGGTTTGAATTGACCAGCGATGCTGAATTGGAAGAAGAAAACTAATTTATTCATAACCAACACCCATCATCTTGGGTTTTCCCGCGATTAAAGCGGGATTTTTTTTATCTATCCCCTCATAATATTGTCACATTTGATTAATTCCGAGTCCCTGAGAGCCTGATGGAACTAGAAGAAGTTTATCGTCGTGACTTAAATTTGTTGGTAGCACTGAAAGTTCTTTTGGATGAAGGAAGCGTTAGTCGTGCAGCTGTTCGTTTGAATTTAAGCCAATCAGCCATGAGCCGTGTGTTAGGTCGATTACGTGATTTATTACATGATCCCTTATTTACCCGACAGGGGCAGGCACTAATTCCAACTCAACGAGCATTAGAGATCAATGAGCTGTTAAATGACCCTTTGGAGTCGTTACGTCTTTTATTAACGCCTAATGATTTTCAACCTAGCCAGTGTGATCAGCGGTTCAAAATTGCGACAACAGACTATGCGATGCAAACCATTTTGCCTTTTGCTTTGCCGCGAATTTATCAAGAAGCGCCACATATCTCATTAGAGTTTGCACCACTGCAACATGATCACCTATTGGGGCAATTAACCAGTGACGGTTGTGACATGGCAATTTGTCGCCCTGTTGGAGATATTGATTCACTTTGTCATCAGCAACTTGGTTTAGTGAGTGTGTTTTGCTTGATAGCATCCGATCACCCGTTAGCTAATAAGCCCTTAACGTTTGATGATTACCTGACGTACCCTCATGCCATGATAGCGATTAGTGATGGAGTTAAGTCATTAATTGATGATGAGTTGCGTGGCTACCCTGAACTTAAATTGGTGCTACGGGCATACCACTTAGAAGCCGCATTAGCGGTGCTCAAGATCATGCCGCTGATTATTACCGTTCCTGCCGATCTCGCGTATTTAGTCGCAGAACGTTATGACTTGGTGGTTAAACCGCTGCCGTTTGAGTTTAAACCGTTTGATTACTCTCTTATTTGGCATTCACGGTGTGAGCATTCAGCATCGCAAATATGGCTACGTAATATTATAAAAGAAGAGTGTAGTCGGCTGATTGATTCGCGGATCCTGGATATGGGCTTAATAAAATAGCAGATAACAAAAAGGCCAGCACAATGACTGACCTTCTTAGTTGGTGTGGGGTTATCGATTAAAGCTTGATAACGACACGACCTGTGATTTGACCATTAGTGATCGCTTCAGCACATTCTGCAACTTCTTCAAGTTCTACTTCGCGACAAGCTTGTTCAAAGTAGCTTGCTGGTAGAATTTCAGATAGACGTTGCCAAGCTTGTTGACGTTTCTCGAACGGACACATTACAGAATCTACACCTTGTAGGCGAACGTTACGAAGAATAAATGGCATTACTGTTGTTGGTAAATCAAAGCCGCCAGCAAGACCACAAATAGCAACCGCACCATTGTAGTTAATTTGGCTCAATACTTTTGCCAATACTTTGCTACCAACAGTATCAATAGCACCAGCCCATAGTTGTTTATCTAATGGGCGAGCAGGCTCTTCAAATACGCTACGCTCAATAATTGTTGTTGCGCCAAGCTTTTTCAGTAGGTCGCCATTAACTTCTGCGCGACCTGTCACTGCCGCTACTTTGTAGCCTAGTTGAGAAAGTAAAGTCACAGCAACAGAGCCAACACCGCCACTTGCACCTGTAACTAAAATTTCACCGTCTTCTGGTTTTACATCAGCATCAATAAGCGCTTGTACACAAAGCATTGCTGTTAAGCCTGCAGTACCAATCATCATGGCTTGCTTGCCATCGAATTTTTCAGGTAGCGGTACTAACCAATCTGCTTTTAGGCGTGCTTTTTCTGCCATGCCACCCCAGTGACCTTCACCGACACCCCAGCCAGTTAAGACAACTTTATCACCAGCTTTGTAACGGTTATCTGAAGACTCAGCGACAGTACCCGTTAGATCGACACCTGGAACCATTGGGAATTGACGAACAATGCGACCTTTACCGGTGATCGCTAAACCATCTTTGTAATTCAGTGAAGAGTAATCAACATTAATTAATACATCACCTTCAGGAAGCTCTGATGTTTCTAGCTGACGAATACCTGCAATTGTTTTTTTATCTTCTTGTTCTAGTACGAGTGCTTTAAACATAGCAATGCTCCGGTAAATTCATGTTCGACAGTGAATGTAAGATAAGTGTATATCGACTTTTAGTGATGAATAAAATGAAACTTAATCATGGTATCTATGTACACCTAGCATATATTCGTTGAAATCGTCTTTTATCTTTTAGGTAGATAGTCTGATTGAGTATATCCCTAATATAAAAAATAAATAGCGAGAATAAAAAAAGCTTACCGTGAGGGTAAGCTTTTTGTGTCAGAAGCGTGTCTATTATTCTACGCGTTCAAAAATGGTCGCAATGCCTTGGCCAAGACCAATACACATGGTCGCTAAACCAAACTCAACGTCATGGCTTTCCATTAAGTTTATTAATGTGGTTGAAATACGAGAGCCTGAACAGCCAAGAGGATGCCCAAGTGCAATCGCACCGCCATTGAGATTGACTTTTTCATCCATTTTATCGAGTAGACCTAAGTCTTTTGCGCAAGGGAGCGATTGCGCTGCAAAGGCTTCATTGAGTTCTATCATTCCGATGTCATCGATGGTTAAGCCCGCTCGTTTGAGTGCTTTTTGAGTGGCAGGTACTGGGCCATAGCCCATAATCGAAGGATCGCAGCCTGCAACGGCCATCGATTTTACGCGCGCACGAATACGAAGCCCTAAATCACGAGCATGTTGCTCATCCATTAATAACATAGCAGATGCACCATCAGATAAGGCCGAAGAGGTACCTGCGGTAACCGTACCATTAACGGGATCGAAAACAGGGCGAAGCTGACTCAAGGTTTCTACGGTGGTTTCAGGACGAATAACTTCATCGGTTTCAAAGCGCTTTAAAATCCCATCGCTATCGTGACCTTCAGTGGCGAGTATTTCGTTATTAAAACGTCCTTCAACTGTGGCTGCGTAAGCTCGTTGATGAGAGCGTGCAGCAAAGGCATCTTGCATTTCTCGACTGATACCATGCATTCGACCTAGCATTTCAGCGGTTAGTCCCATCATACCTGCCGCTTTTGCAACGGATTTTGACAGACCCGGGTGGAAATCAACACCATGGTTCATTGGTACATGTCCCATGTGTTCAACGCCACCGATAATGCACGTTTTCGCGTCACCAACCATGATTGCGCGGGTTGCATCATGTATCGCCTGCATTGATGAACCACATAAGCGATTAACCGTTGTCGCACCAACAGAATGGGGAATGCCTGCTAAGAGTGCGGCATTACGTGCGACATTAAAACCTTGCTCTAAGGTTTGCTGCACACAGCCCCAGTAAATATCTTCAATATTGTTTGGATCGAGTTGTGGGTTGCGCTCAAGCAAACCTTTCATTAAATGAGCGGAAAGATCTTCGGCGCGAACGTTCCTATAAGCCCCAGCTTTTGAACGTCCCATCGGGGTGCGGATACAATCAACAATTACAACGTTATTCATAATGATGCCCTCATCCTTAAGCGTTCAGGTTAGTGGTATGGTTATAGTACGTTTCGCCTTTAGTGGCTTTTTCTCGTAGTCCTTTTGGTACTTCATACAATGCACCTAATTCGGCATATTGATCGGCCAGTGCAACATAATTGGCAAGCCCTAAGCTATCAAGGTAACGGAACACACCACCTCTAAATGGTGGGAAACCTAAACCGTACACCAACGCCATATCGGCTTCGGCTGGTGTGGCGATAATGTTTTCTTCTAAACAACGCACCACTTCATTAATCATAGGGATCATCATACGAGCGATAATAGCGTCGCTGGTAAACGCTGTATTTGGTTGGCAAACAGGGGCGAGAAGTGCTTCTGTCTTATCTGACACGGCTTTTTTCGGTTTACCTTTACGATCGATAGAGTAGCTAAAGAAACCATGGCCGTTTTTCTGACCGAAACGCTGTGCTTCAAACATCACATCAATGGCATCTTTACCATTTTTCCCCATACGATCAGGGAAACCTTCTGCCATGACTGCTTGCGCGTGATGCGCCGTATCAATACCGACAACATCGAGTAGATAAGCAGGACCCATTGGCCAACCAAACTCTTTTTCCATGACTTTATCGATTTGAATGTAATCAGCCCCATCTTTAAGCAATAAGCTAAAGCCAGCAAAGTAAGGGAAGAGCACGCGGTTCACAAAGAACCCTGGGCAGTCATTAACAACAATTGGTGATTTACCCATTTTCGCAGCATAAGCGACAACGCGATCAATGGTCTCTTTCGATGTTTTTTCACCGCGAATGATCTCAACTAATGGCATGCGATGAACGGGGTTGAAAAAGTGCATGCCACAGAAATTTTCAGGGCGTTTAAGTGATTTGGCTAGTAGGTTAATTGGAATAGTTGAGGTATTTGAAGCAAGCACGGTGTCGTCGGTCACTTGGTTTTCAACATCAGCTAATACCGCCGCTTTTACTTTTGGATTTTCAACGACAGCTTCCACTACGATATCGACACTGTCTGCGCCAGCGTAATGTAAACTCGGAGTAATGGATGACAGAACGGAAGCCATTTTTAAACCATCAATACGCTTACGCTCAAGTTGTTTATTTAACAGCTTGGCCGCTTCATTCATGCCTAAGCTCAATGAAGCTTCAGCAATATCTTTCATTAAAACAGGCGTGCCTTTTAGCGCTGATTGATAGGCGATACCACCCCCCATAATACCTGCGCCTAATACCATGGCGTGCTCTGTCGGTTTTGCTGATTTTGACGCTTTTTTGGCTTGGCTTTTAATATATTGGTCGTTTAAGAAAATGCTAACCAATGCTTGAGCAACATCGGTTTTGGCTAATTGAACAAAATGCTGGTTTTCGATCACTAATGCTTCATCTCGAGCGCATCGTGCGGCTTGTTCGATAGTCGCCACAGCAGCCATAGGTGCAGGGTAATGTTTACCAGCGACTTTGGCGACCATACCTTTGGCTGTCGAGAAGCTCATAGTCGCTTCTATTTTATTAAGCGAAAGCGGTGCTTGTTTTTGTTTTCGACGTTGTTGCCAGTCTAGTTTTCCTTCAATCGCACTTTTTATCATTGCCAGTGCGGCGCACTTCAAGTTGTCAGTTTCAACAACAGCATCAACCAGTCCCAACTTTAAAGCGTCTTGTGCTTTCTTATCTTTACCAGCGGTAATGATTTCCATTGCTGAATCAGCACCAATTAAACGCGGCAGTCTTACTGTGCCACCAAAGCCTGGCATGATCCCCAATTTTGTTTCAGGTAGACCAATACGCGCTTTAGTATCAGCAACACGAAAATCTGTAGCAAGTACACACTCACAACCGCCGCCTAACGCATAACCATTAATGGCTGAAAGCGTCGGTACAGGGAGATCTTCAAGCTTATTAAAAATGTCATTGGCATGAGAAAGCCATTGTGAGAGTTCTTGTTCTGGTTTGGCAAATAGTCCGAGAAACTCAGTAATATCCGCACCGACAATAAAGGCGTCTTTTGCTGAGGTAATGATTACCCCTTTTAAATCGGGTTGCTGATACAACGCATTAAGTGCTTGGTTGAAGCTTTCCAGTGTCGAAATATTGAATTTATTCACTGGGCCTTGAGCATTAAGGTTGATCTCCGCAATACCATCTTCCAGATAGCTAACGGATAGGGTTTCACCTTGGTAAATCATGTTCTATCTCCATATGTTCCAGTCTACGCTGGATTTGGTTTGATTTAACTGGTTTGACCTGTTGTAGGTATAAACTAAGTGTGAACCCTAAAAGAAACAAATTCAAACACTAATTTAAACATTTGTTTAACATTTATGATGAATGACTCAACTTCAAGACAAGGTGTGAGTTGACGCATGGCGTAATAACAGGGTGTTAACGACAGCACTATGAGATAGAGAGGAATGTGGTATCCTGCCACCCCTTTATCATTAAGGCGTAAATAATGTCGAATTCTGAACCTTATCTTGTTCCTACTGCAGAAGTGATATTTGAAGAAGAGATCAAGAAAAGTCGCTTTATTACTTATTTAGCGCATACCCCTAATATTGAGGCTGCGAAACTGTTCGTACAGCAAATTAAAGAGCGTCACCATGATGCGCGCCATAATTGCTGGGCATTTGTTGCTGGTCGCCCGAGTGACTCAATGAAATGGGGGTTTAGTGATGATGGCGAACCATCAGGCACCGCTGGTAAGCCGATATTGGCACAGCTAACAGGCTCTGGTGTTGGTGAAATGACCGCTGTTGTAACACGTTACTATGGTGGTATTCGTTTAGGTACTGGTGGGTTAGTAAAAGCTTATGGTGGTGGGGTACAGCAAGCCCTGACATTACTCGAAACAAAAGAAAAAGTGATCACTTCAACATTGCATTTGAGTTGTGAATATAATCAAGTGTCTTTAGTTGAAGCATTATTAAGTGAATACAATGGCACTCAGTTACATGCCGATTATGGTAATCAAGTCACTATGCAGATAGAGCTAGATAATCGTATAGTGGAAGAGTTTCGTGCCAAATTAACCAATCGTAGTGGCGGGCGCATCATTGTAGGCTCGGCTTCAGATACATAATCATTTCCATATTAAGGTGAGAGCCGCTTAGGCCATGCAATTTCGTTCAATTATTCGAATCGTCGGGCTATTGCTCGCGTTATTTAGTGTCACCATGCTTATCCCTGCACTGGTGGCATTGATCTATCGTGATGGTGCGGGTTTCCCGTTTGTCGTGACGTTTTTTATTCTTATTACAGGTGGTGGCTTATTGTGGCTACCAAACCGACAACATCGCCATGAACTAAAAGCTCGAGACGGTTTTCTTATTGTTGTCTTATTTTGGGTGGTTATTGGTAGTGCCGGTGCAATCCCATTTTTATTATCTAAAACACCTGATTTGTCAGTCGCAGACTCCTTTTTTGAATCATTTTCCGCGCTGACAACCACAGGAGCGACCGTTATTGTCGGCCTTGACTATCTGCCTAAAGCGATTTTGTTTTATCGCCAGTTATTACAGTGGTTTGGTGGTATGGGGATCATCGTACTTGCTGTCGCCATTTTACCCGTACTGGGTATCGGTGGGATGCAGTTATATCGAGCAGAAATTCCGGGACCGGTAAAAGACAGTAAGATGACGCCGCGTATTGCTGAGACAGCAAAAACCTTGTGGTATATCTATCTTGCCTTAACTATTGCTTGCGCACTCGCATTTTGGTTAGCAGGGATGTCAGCTTTTGATGCTATCTCACATAGTTTCTCAACTATCGCTATTGGTGGTTTTTCTACCCACGATGCCAGTATCGGGTATTTTAATAGTCCCACGATTAATATGATCACCGTGGTGTTTCTTTTAATTTCAGCGTGTAATTTTTCTTTGCACTTTGCAGCCTTCGGTAATGGTGGTGTGCACTTAAGAACCTATTGGCGTGATCCTGAGTTTCGCGCATTTCTCGGTGCGCAGGTGATTTTATTTGGTATCTGCTTTGGTTTATTACTCAAACATAGCCCTTATGATTCCTATTTTACGGCGTTTGATCAGGCGTTATTTCAAACCGTATCTATCTCAACGACCGCAGGGTTTACGACCACAGGATTTTCTGACTGGCCGCTTTTCTTACCGGTGCTGCTTTTATTCTCTTCATTTATAGGAGGATGTGCAGGCTCAACGGGTGGCGGTATGAAAGTGATAAGAATTTTACTACTTTCTTTGCAAGGTGTACGTGAATTAAAACGTCTTGTTCACCCGCGTGCGGTTTACACGATTAAGTTAGGTAATAAAGCATTACCTCAGCGAGTCGTTGATGCTGTATGGGGTTTTTTCTCGGCTTATGCCTTAGTGTTTGTGGTTTGCATGTTGGCATTAATCGCGACCGGGCTTGATGAGCTGACTGCATTCTCAGCTGTTGCAGCCACACTTAATAATTTAGGCCCCGGTTTAGGAGAAGTCGCTGTCCACTTTGGTGAAGTTAATGATTCCGCAAAATGGATATTAATTATTGCGATGTTATTTGGTCGATTAGAAGTCTTTACATTATTAGTTTTATTTACGCCGACATTCTGGCGTAACTAAAGGAGCACTTATGGAAAAGGTATTGTTGCTGCATTCGAGTTGTGAAGGGCAAACTAAGAAAATCTTAAATCATATTGAGCAACAATTAGGTGAACAGTACCACTGTGACTATGTAGACATTCATAGTGAGCCCAATGTTGATTTTAATTTGTATGATCGTGTGCTTGTTGGCGCCTCTATTCGCTATGGTCACTTCAATAAGAAACTGTATCGATTTATCAATAAATACCAACAAGAACTGTCACAATATAATGTTGCTTTTTTCTGTGTGAATCTTACTGCACGTAAAGAAGGCAAAGATACGCCAGAGGGCAGTGCTTATATTAAGAAGTTCTTAATTAAGTCACCATGGCATCCTGTGTTAATCGGCGTTTTTGCTGGCGCACTAAGATATCCCCGTTATAACTTATTTGATCGCACAATGATTAAGTTAATTATGAAAATCACAGGTGGAGAAACGGATACGACGAAAGAGGTGGAATACACGGATTGGAATAAAGTGAGCGATTTTGCTACGCAATTTATGCAGCAACGGAATGAAAAATAGGGAGTTGATTGCTTTTTGAACTAACGTGCTCTTTTTTAAAAGAAAAGTTAATTATTGCTTGCTAAGCCTCATTTTGTCTCTATAATGCCGCCACATCGACGCGATAACGGCTTCCAGTAAGGATTTCGGGAAGTGACGATAGGATGAAAGATTTAATAAAATAAGTTGAAAAAAGTGTTTGACACGACAGCTTATTTCGCTAGAATGGCCATCCACTTCAACGAAAGCCTGAAACGTTTAAAAGTTTTAGTTTCGCTGAAGATTGTTCTTTAATAATTTGACCATGCAATCTGTGTGGGCACTCGTTGAAAAGTTAAGTCGAAAGATTTATCAATGATACTAGTGACCAAAACGATAGAAATATCGGCACAGTCAATTCAAATATCCTAACTAGCTTCTAGTTAGCGGTATTTTAACAGTATTCATTGAGCCGGTCGAAAGACCACAAAAACTTTAATTGAAGAGTTTGATCATGGCTCAGATTGAACGCTG
>NZ_PYNY01000023.1:0-72934 GCF_003026135.1 Photobacterium sp. GB-36
AGAGATTGGTTGCGGGGGCTGGATTTGAACCAACGACCTTCGGGTTATGAGCCCGACGAGCTACCAAGCTGCTCCACCCCGCGTCCGATTTTTCACCTGTTTTAAGTTGGGTGACAACTATTTTTATCCATCGCCGTAGCCATGAATATCACTTCTCTACCAAGTAAAAAAGTGGAGCGACACACGAGGTTCGAACTCGTGACCTCAACCTTGGCAAGGTTGCGCTCTACCAGCTGAGCTAGTGTCGCATCACATCTCTTTAAAAGAGATTGGTTGCGGGGGCCGGATTTGAACCAACGACCTTCGGGTTATGAGCCCGACGAGCTACCAAGCTGCTCCACCCCGCGTCCGATTTTTATCGAAAGGAAACAAACGCGTTATCTCCTTTCGAGGCTGCGCATTATACGACTAAAATTGACTGATGCAAGACTTCTGCAGAAAAAAACGAATAAAGTTTTTCAAGTGCCGATTTAACCATCAAATTGTAAATATATTCTCTCGATAGTAGCGTAATTCATCAATTGAGTCGCGAATATCATCAAGTGCTAAGTGACTACCTTTTTTATTAAGCCCATCTAATAATTCAGGTTTCCATCGGCGCGTTAATTCTTTTAGGGTACTGACATCTAAATAACGGTAATGGAAGTACTGCTCAAGCTCAGGCATATGCTTGTATAAGAAACGACGATCCTGACCAATACTGTTACCACAAATAGGTGAAGATCCTTTAGGAACCCACTGCTCTAAAAATGCAATTGTTTGTGCAACCGCTTGTTGCTCTGTCACGGTACTTTTACGAATACGCTCAACTAAACCACTATTTGTATGCGTATTTGTGCACCAATCATCCATTTTATCCAACTCAGCTTCAGGCTGATGGATCGCAAGTACAGGGCCTTCCGCTAAAATATTGAGTTGAGGATCAGTAACAATTGTCGCTATTTCAATGATTTTATGGGTTTCTGGATCTAATCCTGTCATTTCAAGATCGATCCAAATGAGATTCTTGTCGCTGATTGTCATTCGATATTGCCTATTTTGTGACTAAACCATGTATGATAATACCGAAAGCTAACCAAATTGAATGATATTCTTGTGGCAAAAAAGAAAAAGCTAACTAAAGGTCAGAGCCGACGCGTCCGCTCAAACCAAAATAAACGCCTAACTCGCGAGAAAAATGACGTCCAATGGGATGAGTCATTATTAGAAAATGCGCGAGAAGGACTGGTGATCACTCGTTTCGGCCAACATGCTGATGTCGAAGATCCCGAAACAGGCATAATTCATCGCTGTAACTTACGTCGCAGCATTCAAAGTCTCGTCTCTGGCGATCGTGTTGTTTGGCGTCCAGGAGTTGAAGCCTTACAAGGTATTGCTGGCGTGGTGGAAGCAGTGCATGAGCGCCAATCAATGCTGACTCGTCCTGATTATTATGATGGCGTAAAAGCAGTCGCAGCCAACGTTGACCGTATTGTTATCGTCTCAGCTATTTTACCAGAGCTATCGCTTAACATAATCGACCGCTATATTATTGCCGCAGAAACTATCGGCATTAAGCCGCTTATTGTCGTAAATAAAGTCGATTTATTGAGTGCAGACGAGCGTAAAAATGTTGAACAAAAACTCGCACAATACGAGAAGATTGGTTATCACGTTCGCCTTGTCAGTACCGATACAGGCGAAGGCTTAGATGGCTTAAAGCAAGACTTAAAAGATCATACCAGTATTTTTGCTGGCCAATCGGGTGTGGGCAAATCAAGTATGGTTAATGCCTTAATGCCTGAAGTTGAAGCTGATATCGGTGATGTTTCAAGTAACTCAGGGTTAGGCCAACATACCACGACAGCAGCACGTTTATATCACTTTGAAGAAGGTGGTGATCTGATTGATTCACCAGGAGTGCGTGAGTTTGGCTTATGGCACTTAGAATCAGAGCAAGTAACAGAAGCTTTCGTTGAATTTCGTGATTACCTTGGCGGGTGTAAATTCCGCGATTGTAAACATAAAAACGATCCGGGCTGTATTTTGCGTGAAGCCGTTGAAAAAGGTGAAATTAGCCAAGACCGTTTCAATAGCTACCATAAGATCATTGAAAGCATGTCGGAAAATGTTGCTAACCGCCAATTTTCTCGCAACAAGCCTGACTGATCCCCTCCCAAAGAGAGTACCTATACTCTCTTTGGGATGCTCTTCATTTTTGGACTCGACTCTCAAACTCTTAGCCACCCATGCAGATAACCTGACTTTCCTCTAAGAGTTAGGTATCATTGCCTGTTCGGGTTGTTCTTTGTCTCTGACATAAGCAGCTAGATTATTGATTAAGTGGTATTTTTCGGAAGATTAATTGTGCTAGATAAGATAAAAATCGGCCTGCAATATTGTACGCCAAAGCATGCGCTAACACGTTTAGTGGGCAAACTGGCTTCATTAGAAGGCGGCAAAGTCACCACAGCGATTATTCGTTGGTTCATCAAACAATACAATGTTGATATGGCAGAAGCACGTAATCCCGATCCTACGGCTTACCCAACGTTTAACGCTTTCTTTGTTCGTGAACTAAAAGATGGTGCGCGTCCAATTAATGAAGATACACGTATCATTAGCCACCCAGCAGATGCTTGCGTTAGCCAACTCGGTCCAATCAAAGAGGGCCGTTTATTCCAAGCTAAAGGTCACTACTTTGATGCTTGTGAACTATTAGGTGGTGATAAAAATCTTGCCGATGAATTTATGGGCGGTGATTTCGCGACACTATACTTATCACCGAGTGATTACCACCGTGTTCACATGCCATGCGATGGTATATTGCGCCAAATGATTTATGTACCCGGCGATCTGTTTTCAGTTAACCCGCTAACTGCAGAAAATGTCCCTAATCTATTTGCACGTAACGAGCGTGTTGTGTGTATTTTTGATACCGAGTTTGGTCCATTAGCACAAATACTGGTTGGTGCTACGATTGTGGGCAGTATTGAAACCACGTGGGCAGGAACAGTAACACCGCCAACAGGCCCAGAAGTACGTCGTTGGGATTACCCCGCAACAGGTACTGCAGCAATTAGCCTGAAAAAAGGTGAAGAAATGGGCCGCTTTAAGCTCGGCTCTACGGTGATCAACTTATTCCCTAAAGATGCGGTACGTTTTGTAGAGGAAATGAAACCACTGCAAACAACACGTATGGGTCAGCCTTACGCAGAGCAAATCTCCCAAAATCTGTAATAATAAATAAAAGAAAAAAGGGCTATATTAGCCCTTTTTTCTTATCCACAATACGGTAAACACTAAGCTCGAGTTGACGACGCCATGTAATCATCGATCAATCATTGCACTAAAGAATATGACATTTCCTCCACTCTCAATACCGTAAACTCTTAACAAAGATAATCTTATTTTCCTTTCTCTCGTATTCGACTTACCATCATACCTATCTAGAATAAATGCCGTTATGTCAGTCCTTAACCTGACAACACCAACGCGCCGCTTTTTCACTATATAAATGCGATATAACAAAGGTTTTCACATGATAAAAAAAGCATCTTTAGTTCTTCTTTCTCTCCTTGCAGGAGTGTCTCTAACTGCACAAGCCGCTGACTGGGGCTATGGCAAAAGCAACGAACACTGGGCTGAAAGCTATCCAATGTGCGGATTAGGTAAAAATCAAAGCCCAATTAACATCACTTCTGCACTGCAAACAAACCTTGCCCCACTGCGAATTGAGTATGACGGAAAAATCACAGATATCACCAATAATGGGCATACAGTGGAAGCACTCGTGAGTGGTGATAATAAGCTGATTGTGGATGGCGATACGTATACCTTGAAGCAAATTCATTTCCATACGCCATCTGAAAACTTAATCAACGGTAAGCAATACCCGTTAGAAGCGCACTTTGTGAATGTAGATGATAAAGGCAACATTGCCGTTATCGCAGTGATGTTTGAAAACGGCTTACGTGAGAACAATGCTCTTAGCTCTTTACTAAAAGATATCCCAACTAAAGGTAATACCATCGATTTCACCGATGATCTGAGCCCGAATAATCTTCTTCCTCGCGAGCGAGAGTACTATCAATTCAATGGCTCACTAACGACACCACCATGTACTGAAGGTGTTCGCTGGTTTGTTTTAGAAACACCACAATACAGCTCAAAAGATCAAACCGAGAAACTGCATCAAATCATGGGCAATAACAACCGACCAGTACAACCCATTAACGCGCGAATTATCGTTGAATAACCACGTAATGAGAACCACTTGCATTTAAGGTGTGAATTCTCTATATTAAATCATCAAAGATAAGACGCCTTGAAATCCTACTTGCGGACTATCTAAATGAATTAAAGCTGTTTTAGGTAAATTTGTGGTCGCCCTGATACCGCCCTCTGTTGATGTTTATCTGCACCTTGGAGGTATCGGTTAAATTTATCTTACGTAATAAAAAAGCACGGTAATAATGATAATTACCGTGCTTTTTTACGTTGATAACAAACGTAACGTCTCAACAATGTTGTCGGTTATGCTCGTTCAATAGGAAAGGCTGTCACTTTTTCAATGTGATCAAGTCCTAATGCCAACATGATCAACCGGTCGATACCTAAGGCGACACCCGCACAGTCAGGGAAACCAGCACGTAGCGCGTTAACCAAATTCATATCAATCGGTTGAGGCTTTAATCCCATCTCTAAACGCTTTTGATTATCTTGCTCAAAACGTTGTAATTGCTCATCACCATTCGCTAACTCATGAAAGCCATTCGCCAGTTCAATGCCTTTAAAATACACCTCAAAGCGCTCTGCCACACGAGGATCAGTTGGGTTAATTTGCGCCAATGCCGCTTGCGAGGCAGGAAAGTCATAAACAAAAGCTGGTACATGCTGACCAATTTTACCTTCAACGCCAATGCTAAATAGCAACTGTAATAAGGTATCGCGATCGTCTTCAGGTTCAGCGATATCAGACAGCCCAAGATTTGCAGCCACCGCTTTAAGTTCCGTCATTGTGCCAGTTAAAGGACACACGCCAAGCTGGTTAATAAACGCCTGTTGGTAGGTCATCTTCTCAGCGGCACCACAACCTAAAACTAACTGCAGTAAGTCATTCATTTCATCCATGAGCAAATGATGATCAAAGTTAGGACGGTACCACTCTAACATGGTGAATTCGGGGTTATGGTAACGACCCGATTCTTCATTACGAAAAGATTTGCAAATCTGATAAATCGCCCCACTTCCCGAGGAAAGTAATCGTTTCATATGAAATTCAGGGCTAGTCATTAAAAATAACATTTGCCCATCAGCATACCCAGGCCCTACAAATTCGGTTTGAAAAGTATGTAGGTGTACATCCGTCACCGTTGCTTGGCTCATGGCTGGAGTATCGACCTCCATCACCTCACGAGCGGCGAAAAACTGACGAATAACCGCTAACAGATGAGCGCGTTTTTTGAGTTGCTCAATAGACGCAGTAGGTTGCCAAGTAGACATAAACTTTCTTCTTTAATGAAATTGATTAATGCTCACATTTTATCAGAGCTCAGCAATAAACGTCGCAGATTCCCACAAGAGATCACAACAAAGTCTCTATGACTGATAAAGATATGAATAAATTATGAAAAAATAGCTTCTCTTTTTTTCTCTGATGAAAACTTAATATTTAATCACCAGCTTACAACACCCACATCCCCGCAACTAAAGCATCACTTTATTTGTCTTTCTTATCATCAAGTTAAAAAGCACCCCCAATAAAAACAAAATAACCGCCACACATCAATTAACATTTAATAAACATAAAAACCAATAAATACAAAGAGATAACAATTTAAAAACATGATCGATTGTGACAAATATCACAGGTTTTGTAATCTTCTTACATTTTTTGACTATTTCGGTAAAAACCTGCGTCTAAATCAATTTATCTAATCACAGGGTTTCATAGAATGCGCTCAGGATTTCAAGGATAGATGCGCCACGCGCATCTTTTCAATTTTTACCGTCTTACCTTCGGAGGATAGCTGTGAAGACTATTACCACAGATATCGCTGTAATCGGCGCAGGTGGTGCAGGCCTACGTTCTGCCATCGCTGCTGCAGAAGCTAACCCAGAACTAGAAATTGCACTGATCTCAAAAGTGTATCCAATGCGTTCGCACACTGTTGCGGCTGAAGGTGGCTCTGCTGCCGTGATCAAGGACGAAGATAGCTTAGATAATCACTTCAACGATACCGTTGGCGGTGGTGACTGGCTATGTGAACAGGACGTTGTGGAATATTTCGTTGAGAACGCCACTCGCGAAATGATCCAGATGGAACAGTGGGGGTGCCCATGGAGCCGTAAAGAAAACGGTGAAGTAAACGTTCGTCGTTTTGGTGGTATGAAAGTAGAACGTACATGGTTTGCTGCAGATAAGACTGGCTTCCACATGCTGCACACCTTATTCCAAACCTCGATTAAGTATTCTCAAATCAAACGTTTTGATGAATATTTTGTGGTTGATCTTTTAGTTGAAGATGGTGAAGTACAAGGTCTAATTGCAATCCACATGTCTGAAGGCGAATTGATTTGTATTAAAGCAAAGTCAGTGATCCTTGCAACGGGTGGTGCAGGTCGTGTTTACCACTGTAATACTAACGGTGGCATTGTAACTGGCGATGGTATGGCAATGGCGTACCGTCACGGTATTCCACTACGTGATATGGAATTCGTACAATATCACCCAACAGGTCTTCCTGGCACAGGGATCCTGATGACAGAGGGCTGTCGTGGTGAAGGCGGTATCATTGTAAATAAAAACGGTTACCGTTACTTGCAAGACTACGGCATGGGCCCTGAAACACCTGTCGGCCAACCAAAGAACAAATACATGGAATTAGGCCCTCGTGACAAAGTGTCACAGGCTTTCTGGCATGAACAACAAAAGGGTAACACCATCAAGCACCCACTTGGTGATGTGGTACACCTAGATCTACGCCATCTTGGTGAAGAATACTTGCATGAACGTCTACCGTTCATCTGTGAATTAGCAAAAGCCTATGTCAACGTCGATCCTGCAAAAGAGCCGATCCCAATTCGCCCTACTGTTCACTACACCATGGGTGGTATTGAAACAAATGGCGAATGTGAAACTCGCATTAAAGGTTTATTTGCTGTGGGTGAGTGTGCATCTGTCGGTCTTCACGGCGCCAACCGTTTAGGTTCTAACTCATTAGCAGAGTTCGTGGTATTTGGTCGTGTTGCTGGTGAGCACGCGGTTAAACGTGCCGAGGAATTCAAAGGTTGGAATGACGCATCGATCAATGCACAAATTGATGCAGTTCAAGCACGTATTGATGCCCTAATGGCACAAGAAGGTGATGAGAACTGGGCAGAGATCCGCACTGAAATGGGTCACACCATGGAAGCGGGTTGTGGTATCTATCGCCAAGAAGATTTAATGCAGGCAACGATTGATAAGCTAGCGGAGCTAAAAGAGCGTTACAAGCGCATCTCCATTCAAGATAAAGGCAAAGTCTTTAATACCGATCTGCTATACGCAATTGAAATTGGTTACGGCCTAGAAGTGGCTGAAGCGATGGCACACTCAGCAATAAATCGTAGAGAGTCTCGTGGTGCACACCAACGCCTTGATGACGGTTGTACTGAACGTGATGATGTGAACTACCTAAAACACACGTTAGCGTTTTACAACAATGGCGCAGCACCAATTATCGATTACAGCCATGTAACGATCACCAAATCTCAACCTAAAGCACGTCTATATGGTGCTGCCGCTGACGAAGCTGCAGCAAAAGACTCTGCTGAAAAACTAGCAGCCACAGAGCAACAAGAGGAAAAGGCATAATGTCAGCGACTCGCATTCAATCAGTTGAAATTCTGCGTTATGACCCAGCAAAAGACGCAGAACCGTACCTAGAACAATTCGAAGTACCGTTCAATGAAACCATGTCTGTTCTTGATGCGCTTGGTTACATTAAAGACCACCTAGATAAGGATTTATCCTACCGTTGGTCTTGTCGTATGGCTATCTGTGGCTCTTGCGGCATGATGGTAAATGGCGTGCCAAAACTTGCTTGTAAGAGCTTTTTACGTGACTACCCTAACGGTGTAAAAATTGAGCCATTAGCAAATTTTGCGATTGAAAAAGATTTAATTGTCGATATGACGCCATTTATTGAGCGTCTTGAAGCGATTAAGCCATACATTATTGGTAACGATCGCACACCTGAAGATGGTACAAACCTACAAACACCAGAGCAAATGGCGAAATACAAGCAATTTGCAGGCTGTATTAACTGTGGTCTGTGCTACGCCGCGTGTCCTCAGTTTGGTTTAAACCCTGAATTTATTGGCCCAGCAGCATTGACTCTGGCTCATCGCTACAACCTTGATAGCCGTGACAATGGTAAAGATGAACGTATGGCGCTTATCAATGGTGAAAACGGTGCTTGGGGTTGTACATTCGTAGGTTACTGTTCTGAAGTCTGTCCTAAGAGTGTTGATCCAGCTGCGGCTGTTAACCAAGGCAAAGTGGAATCTTCTAAAGATTTCGTTATTGCAATGATCAAACCAATGGAGGCATAAGGATGAGCAACCGTAAACCTTACGTTCGTGAAATGAAGCGTACTTGGTGGAAAGACAGCGCTTTCTATCGCTTCTACATGATCCGCGAAGCAACAGTACTACCTTTGATCTTTTTTACAATCTGCTTAACATTCGGTTTAGGTAGCCTAGTTAAAGGTCCTGAAGCATGGCAAGGCTGGTTAGATTTCATGGCTAACCCTATTGTGATTATTTTAAATATTCTTGCCCTAGCAGGTAGCCTATTCCACGCATTCACCTACTTCAATATGATGCCGCAAGTTGTGCCTATTCGTATTAAAGGCAAATTGCTTGATAAGAAAATTATCATTCTTGCTCAGTGGGCTGTTGTTGCTGTTATTACCTTGTTTGTTCTTGCGATAGTTTAAGGAGTCCGTCGTGGTTAATTTACATCCTAAACGTTCTGACGAGCCAGTATGGTGGAGTCTGTTCGGTGCTGGCGGTACTTGGTTTGCAATGATCACACCGGTTACGATTTTAGTACTCGGTATTCTTGTTCCTCTTGGCATTATTAGCCCAGAAGCAACGACTTACGATCGCGCAGCAGATTTCGCAACCAGCTTTATTGGTGCCCTGTTTGTTATCGCAACTCTGTCGCTACCAATGTGGCATGCGATGCACCGTTTGCACCACGGTATGCATGATTTAAAAATCCATGCAGGTGTGGTCGGTAAGATCGCTTGTTACGCATTTGCGTTTTTGATCACCGCCCTATCCATCATTTTTGTATTCATGATTTAAACTGTATACAAAAACACAAAAAGCACCGCAAGCGGTGCTTTTTTATTATCTAAATTTTATGATAGCAACCCTTTCTAATTTACCTTTTTCCATCAATATCAAAAAATAGAAACAAAAAAGGCCGCTTACGCGACCTTTTCATCGTTAATAATATAACGACCTTATAAACCGATTAATTACTTAACACGGCTTACGTATTCACCAGAGCGAGTATCAACTTTGATCACTTCGCCGATAGCGATAAATAGAGGTACACGAACAACAGCACCCGTACTTAGTGTTGCTGGCTTACCGCCAGTACCTTGTGTATCACCTTTAAGACCAGGATCTGTCTCAGTCACTTCTAGCTCAACGAAGTTTGGTGGAGTAACAGCAATTGGGTTACCGTTCCAAAGTGTTAGCGTACAAGTGTTGTTTTCAACTAACCACTTAGCATTCTCACCAACCGCTTTAACGTCAGCAGCAATTTGCTCAAACGTTTCGTTGTTCATGAAGTGGTAGAATTCACCATCATTGTATAGGTAATCAAGATCAGTATCGATTACGTCCGCAGCTTCAACTGATTCACCTGATTTAAAAGTCTTCTCTAAAACTTTACCAGAAATAAGTTTACGGATTCGTACGCGGTTGAACGCTTGACCTTTACCAGGCTTAACAAATTCGTTTTCGATAATGACACATGGTTCATTATCTAGCATAATTTTCATTCCGCCGCGGAATTCATTGGTGCTGAAAGACGCCATTCTAATCCTCTTAACATCTTCGAGTTGTATTTAATGTCGCATATCATACCCCTAAACGTGCCATCTGTTGAGCAAAACTGGCTTAATGATCTATCGAATGCGATATCTGATCCCTTTCAGTTACTCAAATTGCTCAAAATTGATCCCACACCATGGGAAAATGGCCTCGCCGCAAGGAAGCTGTTTGCGCTACGTGTTCCATTGAGCTTTGTTGATAAAATGGAAATCGGCAACCCACATGACCCACTTTTACGTCAAATTTTACCCTTAGAGCAAGAATTCGAAGTTCACCAAGGTTACTCTGTCGATCCCCTAGAAGAGCAGCAGAACGATATTCCAGGGTTACTGCATAAATACCACAATCGTGTATTGCTGATAGTCAAAGGTGGCTGTGCGGTCAACTGCCGTTATTGTTTCCGTCGTCATTTTCCATATAGCGACAATAAAGGTAACAAGCATCAATGGCAGCAGAGCCTGGCGTACATCGCCGCCCATCCTGAAATCAATGAAGTGATTTTATCCGGTGGCGACCCGTTAATGGCTAAAGATCATGAGCTCCAATGGCTTGTTGAGCATATTTCAGCAATACCTCATATCAAGCGCCTACGTATCCACAGCAGGCTACCAGTGGTGATCCCTAACCGTATTACCGATAGCTTGTGTCAAATACTGGCAGAGACGCGTTTACAAACGATTTTGGTGACTCATATTAATCATGCCAACGAAATCGATGATGCGCTAAAAACAGCAATGCAGAAGCTAAAACAAGCCAATGTCACCTTACTTAACCAAGGCGTACTGCTAAAAGGCATTAATGACTCGGTAAAGACATTAACAGACCTTAGCGAAGCATTATTTGATGCAGGTATTCAGCCTTATTACCTCCACGTTTTAGACCGCGTACAAGGCGCTGCGCATTATATGGTAGATGATGAAACGGCTCGTCAATTAATGGCCGGATTAATCACCCAAGTCTCAGGGTATCTCGTCCCTAAACTCACCAGAGAAGTCGGTGGACGAGCAAGTAAAACGCCGCTGGACTTACTGCTTGAATAGGCCATAAACCCAACAGCAACACGAAAAAGACGATTAAATCGTCTTTTTTTACACCAAAAACAAAATAAAAACCTTTTCGAATTAATTACACCAAAAAGGTGACCACACTATAACAATCACTTAAAGTAACATGATAAACCAATCATAACACATTGATTATTAAAAACTAAAATAACACGTACAGCTTTTCCAGTAAAATAACAACTAAGCATAGGTAACGTGATGTTCTTTTTACTTACATTAAAAAGAACATCACGTTACTTTTACTTATTCGATAAATAAATTTATCCAACACAATCAAAAAAAATCATCTTTACGGCTATCGATTTTTTATTGTTTTAAGCGCATAGTCGCGACTCATACAGCGGCATATATTTAACAAGTTCGCCAAACTTAACGCTGCTGACTATCACCTCTTATTTGTCGCGAGTAACGCAATGAAAATTGGCATTTTGTCGCAAAACGCTAACCTATACTCCACCCGTCGCCTTGTTGAAGCTTGTGAGCAACGAGGACATGAAGCTGTGATTATTAATGCACTGCGTTGTTATATGAACATCAACTCTGTGCAGCCTTCAATTCACTTTGAGGGCAATGATTTAACAGGTTTTGATGCCATTATTCCGCGTATTGGCTCAGACATTACCTTTTATGGCTGCTCTGTATTACGTCAGTTTGAAATGATGGGTGTCTTCCCTGTCAATCAATCCATTGCTATTTCCCGTTCACGCGACAAACTACGTTCATTACAGTTATTAAGCCGCAAAGGTGTTGGTATGCCTGTTACCGGCTTTGCGAGTAAACCAGATGACGTACCTGATTTAATCAAAATGGTCGGTGGTGCACCTTTGGTTATTAAGTTATTAGAAGGTACTCAAGGGATTGGCGTAGTATTAGCTGAAACTCAAAAAGCAGCAGAGAGTGTGATTGAGGCTTTTATGGGCTTAAAAGCCAATATTATGGTTCAGGAATATATTAAAGAAGCCGGTGGCGCCGACATCCGTTGTTTTGTTATTGGCGATAAAGTCATTGCTTCAATGAAGCGCCAAGCAGCTGAAGGTGAGTTCCGCTCAAACCTACACCGTGGTGGGAGTGCATCACTGATCCGTATTACACCAGAAGAGCGTAAAACGGCGATTGCAGCAGCGAAAGCAATGGGATTAAGCGTGGCAGGTGTAGATTTACTGCGTTCTAACCGTGGTCCATTAATCATGGAAGTCAACTCATCACCAGGCCTTGAAGGCATTGAAGCCGCAACAGGTAAAGATATTGCTGGTATGATCATCGAATATATTGAAAAAAATGCCAACAAGAGCAAAAGGTTTCAATTAAATCAATAAGTTGAACTCGCCGTTGTTATATTTCATAACAACGGCAATTATGAACTAAAATAAAGATCAGCTTTTCACTTAAAATACAGCAAAAAGCAGAACAAAAACACCCACAAGTAAAAACCTCAGAATGCCAGCCTAACTTATTGATTATAAACAAATTAATTCTGTACAGCTTTTTAAGCTTTTTCCTCAGCAAACTAAAACTTTAATACCGCCAGGTTCTTTATGCCTTATTTATTATTAATATAGTTAGTAAGTAACAGCTTACCTCTTCACTGAAAAAAGCAAAGTTTGGAACAATATATCATCACATTCCTATAAATGTGATCGTTAAAACATCCACTAATCACTGATGAGATTAACACTATCAGACCGTTCAAAATTACGTTAACGTAGTACGTTATATAATGATGATGATATTAAAAATCAAAGGATTAACGATGACAGACTTTACCTATAACGTTGCTATGATTGAAGATGAAAAGCCTTTTGACATGGGACAGGTAAATACTAAAGATGTACCGGAAGAAGCCCTAGAGACTTATACAGAGATGCTTTCTCAGTTATTACAACAAGAAGATCCAAGTAAGCATTACGCAGGCTTTGGCTTTGAAGGGGCTGAAAAGTTAGCGTTTAGCGCTTTACCTATCACTGAACACGATCAAATTGGTGCAGGTATGGTTTACAACCCAGACGATAATGGTGAGAACTTAGTACTGGTTGGTCGTGTATTCTTCAGCATAAAGGATCGTACCGTATCTTTTAACATGGAAACTAACGCCGATGATGTATTAGTTCAAGGTGATATCGATTTACGTGGTTTCATCCAGTCGTTCATTATTTGCTTTATGGCTGCGTGGGTCTCATTAAATCAGGATAACCTGCCTAGCGAGAGCTAATAGACTCCCTTTTTGATATTCACTACGCCTCTGTCAATACAGGGGCGTTTTTATAACTAAACACCATCGTTTCCAGCCCTATCAGACATCAAAATCTCCTCTCCGAACTAACCTGTACAGCTAAATGTAAAAGTTACAGCTTTTTTATGCTCAAATACAGTCGCATTTATAGCGCCTTTTAATTTCCACATAACTCATTGAAATAAAACAACAAAAACAACGTACAGCTTTTGGGGCTTTTTTCTAGATGAGCAATAGTTCATAGAGGTTAATATACTAGAAAAATCATATTTATCGACCACGTCAAAGTCGATAGTTTGATTAAGTATTATTAAACCAATACTTATTGAACGCATTTTTAATCTTATTTCACAAAAAACATGCTCTAATATATTAATGGTAATTAAGTAGCTTAATTAAGTTTATAAACAATAAAAACACAAAACCACAATTTGCTTAAAAAGCTAGAAATATAAACTTTTATATGTTTATGAATTAAGAGGTAGTTATTGGTGTTTTTTAGATATAATACTGTACATAACTTTTTCTGATTACATGTTTGATTATAACAATCACGTCTTATTTTTATCTGAGTCTATTAGAGAGAACAGCAGGACAAAATGAACACCTTTATATAACAAGAACAGCAAATAGGTGTACACTTTCAACGGTATAAGCTAACACATCGTAACACTTACATAACTCATTGTTTTAAAATAACTTTATTTTTGTGCAGCTTTTTTAGGAATATTCCCGACAAACTATGTACAACAATAAAAACAATGTTACGTATATTGGTTCTATATTTATCAGGCAATAAAAAAGCCGAGCATCATGCTCGACTTTTCAAATAACTAAGAGAAAAATCTCTACTGTTATTAATGGGTTACATCATACCGCCCATGCCACCCATACCACCCATGCCGCCCATATCAGGCATTGCAGGAGTATCAGTCGCTTTGTCAGTAATCATTGCTTCTGTCGTGATCATAAGACCAGCAACAGATGCTGCGAACTGAAGTGCTGAACGAGTTACTTTTGTTGGGTCTAGGATACCCATTTCAATCATATCACCGTACTCGCCAGTTGCTGCGTTATAACCGTAGTTCGCTTCACCTGCACGTACATTATTAGCAACAACAGATTCTTCATCACCTGCGTTCTTCGTGATTTGACGGATAGGTGCTTCCATTGCACGAAGTGCTACACGGATACCCACGTTTTGCTCTTCGTTGTCGCCAGTAAGGCCTGCAACTTTAGATGCTGCGCGGATAAGTGCAACACCACCACCTGCAACAACGCCTTCTTCAACCGCTGCGCGAGTTGCGTGTAGTGCATCTTCTACGCGGTCTTTCTTCTCTTTCATTTCAACTTCAGTTGCTGCGCCAACTTTGATAACCGCTACGCCGCCAGCAAGTTTAGCGACACGCTCTTGAAGTTTTTCTTTGTCGTAGTCAGATGTTGCATCTTCAATTTGTTGACGAATTTGTGCAACACGACCTTGAATCATCGCTTCTTCACCAGAACCGTCGATGATTGTTGTGTTTTCTTTCGTGATAGTTACACGCTTAGCTTGACCAAGATCTTCTAGCTGAACTTTTTCTAGCTCAAGACCGATCTCTTCAGAAATCACGGTACCTGCTGTTAGTACTGCGATATCTTGAAGCATTGCTTTACGACGGTCACCGAAACCAGGTGCTTTAACAGCGGCCACTTTCACGATGCCACGCATGTTGTTCACAACTAATGTTGCTAGCGCTTCACCTTCAACGTCTTCTGCGATGATAAGTAGAGGACGAGATGCTTTAGCAACGCCTTCTAATGCAGGAAGAAGTTCACGGATATTTGATACTTTCTTATCAACCAATAGGATGAATGGGCTTTCTAAATCAACAGAACCCGCTTCTTGGTTGTTGATGAAGTATGGAGATAGGTAGCCACGGTCAAACTGCATACCTTCAACAACGTCTAGTTCGTCTTGAAGTGCTTGGCCTTCTTCAACGGTGATAACGCCATCACGGCCTACTTTTTCCATCGCTTCAGCAATTAGGTTACCCACAGTTGCATCAGAGTTCGCAGAGATTGTACCTACTTGTGCGATAGCTTTTGTATCAGCACATGGAACAGATAGCGCTTTTAGCTCTTCAACCGCAGCAATAACCGCTTTGTCGATACCGCGCTTAAGATCCATAGGGTTCATACCCGCAGCGACTGCTTTTAGACCTTCAGCGATGATCGCTTGTGCAAGTACTGTTGCTGTTGTTGTGCCGTCACCCGCCGCATCGTTAGCTTGTGATGCAACTTCTTTCACCATTTGTGCGCCCATGTTCTGGAATTTATCTTCCAGTTCAATTTCACGCGCAACAGAAACACCATCTTTAGTAATCGTTGGTGCACCAAATGATTTGTCTAGTACAACGTTACGGCCTTTAGGACCTAATGTTACTTTTACTGCGTCAGCTAGAATGTTGACACCTTCTAGCATTTTAATTCGTGCGTCGTTACCAAATTTAACGTCTTTAGCAGCCATCTTGCGTTTCCTTTCTTAATTTTTAATTCGATGTGATCGGATTATTCAACGATTGCCATGATGTCATTTTCAGACATGATTAGAACTTCTTTGCCATCGATCTTTTCAGTCTTAGTGCCGTAGCCTTCAGCAAAGATAACAGTGTCGCCAACTTTAACGTCAAGTGGCTGAACAGAACCGTTTTCTAAAATACGACCTTTGCCTACTGCAAGTACTTTGCCGCGTGTTGATTTTTCAGCCGCAGAACCTGTTAATACAATGCCGCCAGCAGACTTAGATTCAACTTCTTGGCGCTCAACGATAACACGGTCGTGTAAAGGACGAATATTCATCGGTCGTCTCTCCTGATAATTGGTAATTTCCATACATGAATGTACACACAAACTGATGTTTGGCGACTTTTCTATTATCTAAACATGTTGGGTCTAATATGAGAGAACCCAAGGTGTAGACCAATTTTTTTTCATTATTTATTTGAGAACTTTTGCCCGATCACATTCTTTGCATTAGGGTATGCAAGCATCCTTACAATGAGACCGCTATGGAAACCAACAACAAGCCTGATAAATACGGCTTATTATCCGATCCGATCCCAGATGCATTACGCCGTTTAGCTGTACCAATGGTATTCGGTATGATTGCTATTTTAATGTTTAATCTGGTTGATACATTTTTTATCTCACTACTTGGCACCAATGCATTAGCCGCGGTCAGTTTTACATTTCCCGTTACCTTTGGTCTGAACTGTATCACCATGGGCATGAGTGTTGGGATCTCCACCAGCATTGGACGTTTACTCGGAAGTGGTGATACCAAAAGTGCAGCAAGACTTACCACACATGGTTTATTGCTTGCCGTTATTTTAATGGTGTTAGGTTCAACCGTTGGGTGGCTAACGATAGATCCACTCTTTTCCTTAATGGGCGCCAGTGCGGATTTACTGCCAATCATCCACGAATATATGACTGTGTGGTACATCGCAATCCCCTTATTGGTGATCCCTATGACGGGTAACAGTGCAATACGCGCAACAGGCGATGCCAAAAGCCCAGCTAAAATTATGATCATAGCTGGTTTAATTAACGGTATCCTCGATCCTTTATTGATCTTTGGTTACGGGCCGTTTCCAGAATTAGGAGTGAAAGGCGCTGCTATCTCAAGCGGGATCAGTTGGGCTGTAGCATTAACCGCATCATTGTATTTGCTCCATCGCCGTGAAAAATTACTCACAATGCCAGTCCTCCTAAAATTAAAATCTGATTGGCAGCAGATTTTACATATTGGCGCGCCTGCTGGATTATCAAACGCACTCAATCCATTATCGAGCGCTCTATTAATGTCATTGCTTGCCGCGCAAGGTACCGCATCAGTTGCCGCATTCGGTGCCGCGATGCGTATTGAATCAATTTTAGTGATAGGGATGATGGCATTGGGCTCTGCATTAATGCCGTTTATGGCGCAAAACCTTGGCGCCAATAAACCGGAACGGGCTTTTAAGGCGCTTTTTACTGCCATGCATTTTGCGATTTTATTCCAACTGTTGATTTTTATCGCCATGGTGCCACTCAGTGTGCCATTAGCTTCACTGTTTTCTCGTGATGCCACAGTACAACATCAACTGTGGCATTATTTATTAGTCGTACCAGCTAGTTATGGTTTACAAGCAGTATGTATGCTACTCATTAGCGCGCTCAATGCATTACATAAAACCGTCAACGCACTGATTTGGAACCTGTTACGTTTATTTGGTTTTCTGCTACCAAGCGCTTGGGTAGGCAGCTTGTACTATGGTACGAAAGGGCTCTTTATCGGCATCTCCATTGCCAATGTTATTGGTGGTATTTGTGCTTATTTGTATGCGCGGCGATTACGAAAAACAACCTTATCTTCGCTCGTTATCCCCTCTAAAATATGAATAGTGTAAATATAAAAAAGGCAGCTAACGCTGCCTTTTTTATTAATAACTTTTTATATACTACGTTTAAAGACCTACTTTAAACGTGGGTTTTGATGGTTGTTATTTTGATCATCTTTACGTTCAAATTCACCATCGAAAACATCACCATTATCATTTTTATGACTAAACGGCCCAGTTGATTGCCCATCAAACCCCGAGCTAAAACCGCCACCAAACTGATTAAAGTTGCTCTGCACTTTTACGCGCTGCATCAATTGCTGTGCAATTTTGGCACGAATAGGCGGCAGTAAAATACACATGCCTAATGCATCTGTCATAAATCCAGGCGTAAGCAATAACACTCCAGCAACGGCTAACAGTACACCTTCAACAATTTCTTGTGCTGGCATTTGCCCTTGCTGCATCTTTGTTTGTACAGACATTAATGTCGCTAATCCTTGGCTACGTACCAAAGAAGCCCCAACCACGGCAGTAATAAACACTAGCATCATGGTCGGCCAAAAACCTAAAAAGCCACCGACCTGAATAAATAGACCAATTTCAATCATTGGAACGGCGATAAAAAGCAGCATTAATATTGCAAACACACCTAACCTCTTTTTTATAACGTATCGGTATTCAAAACGCTGAATGACTCAATATAGTATTACATGTTTAAACGCTAAATACCGTGTCGCCTAAGATAAAAAATCGTTAACAAATAATTCAACAGTTCTTTTTGCACTAAACCTTAAATACACATTTCCCCCTCAAACAACTTGTTCATATTTTGTTATTTCTTTTCATTTTTAGATAAATAAGCCACCCCTCCTGTTAACAACTTTTGTGAGTAGGATCGCGTTTCTGTGCAAATATTTTCAGGCTCACGTAAAAAGTGATCTGGATTATGTTTTTAGCCAATCAGGGGAGTATCATCAGCATCAATTAAGATGTCAGGTACGATCATCTTGCTTCAACTTAGCAAAACGGACCCTTTGCTTAGACAGTTGGCTTAATCATTGATTTTATTAAAAGATTCCCAAAGGGCTATATTATGTCTCAGATGATTGATCTTGAAAAAAATAACGAAGCAGCACTGAATGTTGCAACTCGAATCGAAGAAGATCTTCTTGGTGAGCGTCACGTTCCAGCAGACGCGTATTGGGGTATTCACACTCTACGTGCAATCGAAAACTTTAATATCTCTAATACCACCATCTCAGACGTACCTGAGTTTGTTCGCGGCATGGTTTTCACCAAAAAAGCTGCAGCGATGGCGAACAAAGAACTGGGTGCGATCCCTTCAGAAGTCGGTAACTACATCGAGCAAGCTTGTGATCTTATTTTAGAAACAGGCCGTTGTATGGATCAATTCCCTTCTGATGTATACCAAGGCGGCGCTGGCACATCTGTCAACATGAACACCAATGAAGTGATTGCAAACCTTGCTCTTGAGCTTATGGGCAAAAAGAAAGGTGAATATGACATCATTAACCCGAACGATCACGTAAACAAGTCACAATCGACTAACTGTGCTTACCCTACTGGTTTCCGCGTTGCGGTATATAACAGCATCATTAACATGCTAGAAGCATTAGAGTACCTAAAGACAGCCTTCGATGTGAAAGCAACGGAATTTGCTAGCATCTTAAAAATGGGCCGTACTCAGCTACAAGACGCTGTACCAATGACGGTAGGCCAAGAATTCCATGCTTATAGTGTGTTGTTAAAAGAAGAAATCAAAAACCTGCATTACACCGCGCAGCTACTGCTTGAAGTCAACCTAGGTGCGACGGCTATCGGTACTGGTTTGAATGCAGCGACAGGTTACCAACACCTAGCGGTTCAACGTCTAGCTGAAATTACAGGCCTACCTGTTACCCCAGCAGAAGACTTGATCGAAGCAACATCTGACTGTGGCGCTTATGTTATGGTTCACGGCGCGCTAAAACGTACTGCGGTGAAACTCTCTAAGATCTGTAACGATCTACGTCTACTGTCTTCTGGTCCTCGTGCAGGTTTGAACGAAATCAACCTTCCTGAAATGCAAGCAGGCTCATCTATCATGCCTGCAAAAGTAAACCCTGTTATCCCAGAAGTGGTTAACCAAGTTTGCTTTAAAGTAATTGGTAACGATACAACCATTACTTTTGCAGCAGAAGCAGGTCAGCTTCAACTTAACGTCATGGAGCCTGTGATTGGCCAAGCGTTGTTTGAATCAATCAGCTTGCTTAAAAATGCGTGTGTTAATTTACGTGAGAAATGTATCGAAGGCATCACAGTCAATCAAGATGTCTGTGAGAGCTACGTGTTTAACTCTATCGGTATCGTGACTTACTTAAACCCATTCATTGGTCACCATGAAGGCGATATCGTAGGTAAAATCTGTGCTGAAACCGGTAAGAGCGTCCGTGAAGTGGTGCTAGAGCGCGGCTTGCTGACGGAAGAGCAATTAGATGATATCTTCTCCATCGAAAACTTAATGCACCCTCAATACAAGGCACAGCGCTATAACTAAGCGTAGCGGTACCTGAGTAATACAGCGGATTTTCACTAGAGGATCCGCTTTTTTTTGCGAAATTTTTTGTTTTTACCTCAAACTTTTTATTTTTAACTTCTATTTTTTAAACTTTTAAACAGGAAAAATTCTATGATTGGAATAGAGCTCTTTGTTGTCCTTGCCTTTATCTTTTTAGGGGCAAGGATTGGTGGGATCGGGATTGGTTTCGCCGGTGGTGCAGGCGTTATTGTTTTATCGCTAGTGTTAGGTGTGCCTACCAGCCAATCATTTATCCCTGTCGATGTTATCTTAATCATTATGTCAGTGATCACTGCCATTGCCGCCATGCAAGTCGCGGGCGGTATGGACTGGCTGGTACAACTTGCAGAAGATTTTCTGCGTAAAAATCCAAAGCGCATTACTTTCTATGCGCCAATCGTGACCTACTTAATGACGGTAATGGCAGGTACTGGACATACCGCATTTTCAACCTTACCGGTTATTGCAGAAGTGGCTAAAGGCCAAGGTATTCGCCCATCTCGCCCTCTTTCTATTGCCGTTATTGCCTCACAAATTGCAATTACTGCATCCCCAATATCTGCGGCCGTTGTTGCTTTCTCCGGTATTTTAGAACCTATCGGCGTAAGCTACGTAACACTACTGGCAATCTGTATCCCTACAACATTCATTGCTTGTATGGTTGGCGCTTTTGTTGCCAATTTTATGGGGTGTGAGCTAAAAGATGATCCTATTTATCAAGAACGCCTAGCAAAAGGTCTAGTAACGGCTGATAATACAAGCCGTCGCGAAATTAAACCTCAAGCAAAACGGGCAACTTACATCTTTTTAGTCGCGATTATCTTTGTCGTTTGCTACGCCGCTGCTATTTCGCACTCTATTGGCTTAATTGACAACCCAACTCTAGGTCGTAACGAAGCAATCATGTCAGTAATGCTAACAGCAGCTGCAGCTACCGTTTGGTTATGTAAGATTGACGCATCAAAAATTGCTTCTGCGCCGACGTTCCGTTCAGGTATGACTGCCTGTATCTGTGTATTAGGTGTGGCATGGTTAGGTTCAACATTTGTTAACGCCCACGTTGATGGTATCAAGGAAGTTGCTGGTTCTCTATTAGGTGAATACCCATGGATGCTATCACTGGTATTATTCTTTGCATCAATGCTACTTTACTCTCAGGGCGCAACAACTGTTGCACTGATGCCAGCAGCATTGGCGATTGGCGTCGCACCGCTAACTATGATTGCTTCATTTGCAGCAGTGAGTGCATTGTTCGTTCTGCCTACTTACCCAACCCTATTGGCTGCCGTTGAAATGGATGACACAGGTTCCACCCGTATTGGTAACCTTGTCTTTAACCACCCATTCTTTGTCCCTGGTGTCGTTACGATAGCGACTTCCGTAGCACTTGGTTTTGCTGTTGGCGGCTTCTTGCTGTAATACCAAATACACATTCCAATTTTAAAAAAGATTGCTCTCGAGCAATCTTTTTTTGTCTTAACTTTGACATCCATTTACACAAATTGATGAAATTCTTGCTAAGCTAATAACATCCCCAAAGATAAGAGTTATCACTATGATGTTATTAACTAATTACCCGATTATCATGGCGATAACGATTATATGTATCCTGTTATCTTGCGGAACACTCTGGTTTATCTGCCGCCACCCTATCCCATATAAAGGGTTATATAGCATTGGACTTGGGATCATTATTGGTCTGTGCTCTATTTTCCTCTTTACCACGATTAAACATTTAGAACGCCAAGCTCAGCTCATTTCGACCACTACTTTTATCTCTATTCAATCTATTGATGATTTAGATCTAGCGTTAGCAGACGCAGCAAGCCAACATAAACCGGTATTGCTGGACGTAACCGCTGATTGGTGTGCGCCTTGTATTACCTACAAAAAAGAAGTCTTCCCTTCACCATCCGTAGCGATGCAATTACAGAAATACACCTTACTCGAAGCGAATGTGACCGCTAATACCCCACAAGATCTAGCGTTGATGCAACAGCTAAATGTCATAGGTTTCCCAACATTATTGTTCTGGGATAATAACGGTAACCAAGCAACGAAAGCCCGAGTAACAGGGTTTATGGATGCCAGTAAATTTAGTGAACACCTGCACCAACAAGCACTGCATCTCCAGTAACTATTTGCAGAAAAACAGTCACATTTAACAAAATAGAAGTGTTGAGTTACAACTAAAGTGAATGATTAAGGATCAACTTCAGATCTTTATGGTATGAAAATTGCGCAGTGATCAGTGAAGTGTTAGCGTTAGTTTATTAATAATAAGAAAAGTACTGCCATGGAAGCTCAGCACACTATCGTTATTGCCGATGATCATCCTCTGTTTCGTAATGCCCTGTTTCAATCGGTCCATATGGCGATTAGCGGTGCGAACCTGCTCGAGGCAGACTCCCTTGATTCTTTATTTGCGTTGTTAGAAAAAGAGCCTGATGTCGATTTGCTGTTACTCGATCTCAAAATGCCTGGTGCAAATGGCATGTCTGGATTAATCCAACTTCGTCAACAATACCCAGAACTACCGACTGTTGTGATCTCTGCCAGTGAAGAAGAAAAAGTCATTCGTCAGGTTCATAGTCATGGTGCATTTGGCTTTATTCCAAAATCTAGTGATATGCGTGCGTTGATCTCAGCACTGAATCAAGTCCTCGATGGTGAACCTTTTTTTCCTGAAGACATCGCAGATAACAATAACGCTTATCGAGATCTAGCAGATAAAATTGCCACCCTAACGCCACAGCAATATAAAGTATTAGGCATGTTGTCAGATGGCTTACTCAACAAACAGATTGCTTACGAGCTAACCGTTTCTGAAGCAACGATAAAAGCACACATGACCGCGATATTTCGCAAGCTTGAAGTCAAAAATAGAACCCAAGCCGTTATATTGTTGCAACAGCTGGATCTATAACGCCCCTTCACTATCGGCCTGATAATATTTTGTTACGTTATCATGCCTTAAATAAAATGTGACTAACCATCACAATTGAATATTTTGATACACTCATAAGCGGCTACTCACACTATTTCATTGCATTAGCTTATGGAGGGTCGTTTGCTTACTGCCTTAGTGACTCAATTTGTTCTTATTTGGGCTGTGATTGATCCTATCGGTTCAGTCCCGGTTTACCTTTCTCAAACCCAACAATTAACTGCACAGCAACAGCGTATTGTTGCTTTAAAAGCCGTTGCTATTGCAACAGGTGTATTATTATTTTTTGTTATTGTCGGTCAGGTACTATTAGAAGCGATGCAAATTCCATTGCCCGCTTTTCAAGCCGCTGGCGGGCTCGTTCTACTACTTTTTGCCTTAACCATGATTTTTGGTGAGGGTAAAGTCGATCAAGAATGTAAAATGAGCAAAGAAGAAGTCGCTCATTCAGAGTTGGGCAGCTTAGCTGTCTACCCACTTGCTATTCCCTCCATTGCATCTCCTGGCGCCATGATGGCTATCGTGATGCTGACAGATAACAATCGCTACGCCATCAGTGAACAAATCATTACGACACTGGTGATGATATCGGTATTACTGATTACCTTATTACTCTTACTTGGCGCCAATAAAATCCAACAATACATTGGTAATGTAGGCGCGGCGATCATCAGCCGTGTCATGGGATTAATATTGGCCGCTGTTGCCGTCAATAATCTTTTAATGGGTATAAAAGATTTCTACCTATTAACTTAGACTTTTGGCTAATCATAATTGCCGTCTTCATTATAAAAAGCGATTTACCGCTCACAAAAACGCCCTCATCAGGGCGTTTTTGCTTTTTTACCCTCGACTAAAGTTGCACAGATAGAATCTACTTTCATTGCTATTGTTTCTTTCGTAACAATTTATTAACAACAAATATCGTATTTGAAATTGTGAAGGAGATAACAATGGCGTTCGCATCCAAGGAGCAAGCACAAGCCTATTGGAAAGAAAATCTCAGTATCATGGGATCGCTACTCGCAATCTGGTTTGGTGTTTCGTATGGCGCAGGGATCTTATTTGTTGATGCCCTCAATACCATTCAAATTGGTGGTTTTAAGTTAGGTTTTTGGTTCTCGCAGCAAGGGGCGATTTATACCTTTGTCATTCTGATCTTTGTTTATGTTAATCGCATGAATGCACTCGATCGTAAATTCAACGTTCAGGAAGATTAAGGAAGCGTCACATGGATATTCAAACTTGGACCTTTATTCTCGTCGGCATTACATTCGCCATTTATATCGGTATTGCGATTTGGGCTCGTGCAGGATCAACCAGTGAGTTCTATGTTGCTGGCGGTGGTGTCCACCCTGTCGCTAATGGCATGGCAACGGCAGCAGACTGGATGTCAGCGGCCTCATTTATTTCAATGGCAGGGATCATCTCATTTATTGGTTACGATGGTGGCGTCTACTTAATGGGTTGGACTGGCGGCTACGTATTATTAGCACTATGTCTGGCACCTTACTTACGTAAATTCGGTAAATTTACGGTACCTGATTTTATCGGTGATCGTTATTACTCTAAAACTGCCCGCATGGTGGCTGTGTTCTGTGCCATTTTTGTTTCATTCACTTATGTAGCAGGCCAAATGCGTGGGGTTGGAGTGGTATTCGCGCGTTTCTTAGAAGTGGATATCAACATGGGGATCATTATCGGCATGGGGATCGTCTTCTTCTACGCGGTAATGGGTGGCATGAAAGGGATCACCTACACCCAAGTCGCGCAATACTGTGTATTAATTTTTGCCTTCATGGTTCCCGCTATCTTTACTTCTTTAATGATGACTGGCTCACCTATTCCACAATTTGGTTTGGGATCAACGGTCAATGGTTCTGAAACGTATCTACTTGAAAAACTCGATGGTTTAACCACCGAGCTTGGCTTCACCGCTTACACCGATGGTTCAAAAAGCATGGTAGATGTGTTCTTCATCTGTGCCGCTCTTATGGTGGGTACTGCAGGTCTACCACACGTTATTATCCGTTTCTTCACCGTACCAAAAGTAAAAGATGCGCGCGTATCAGCAGGTTGGGCATTAGTCTTTATCGCTATACTTTACACCACAGCACCTGCGGTTGCTGCATTTGCCCGTGTAAATATGATTGATACGATTAATGGCCCAGACATGAAAGGGGTTCCTGCCGAGCAAGCACCAGGTTGGGTGAAAAACTGGGAAAAAACGGGTCTTGTCGCGTGGGAAGATAAAAATAATGACGGCAAGATGTTCTACTCTGGCGATGATCGCAACGAGATGAAAATCAACCGTGACATTATTGTATTAGCCAGCCCTGAACTTGCCAAACTACCTAACTGGGTTGTCGCACTGCTTGCCGCCGGTGGTTTAGCTGCCGCACTATCAACCGCTGCGGGGTTACTACTGGTTATCTCCACCTCGATTTCACATGATTTACTGAAAAAAGGCTTTAAACCGAACATGACCGACAAACAAGAGTTACTCGCCGCCCGTATTGGTGCCGCCGTAGCGATTGTGGGTGCAGGCTACTTAGGAATTAATCCACCAGGCTTTGTTGCTCAAGTGGTTGCTTTCTCATTCGGCTTAGCCGCCGCGTCTTTCTTCCCTGCCATTATTCTTGGGATCTTCTATAAGAAGATGAATAAATCAGGGGCGATAGCAGGCATGATTTCGGGTATTACTTTCACTGCAGCTTACATTATTTACTTCAAATTTATTAACCCTGCAGCAAGTACACCTGACAACTGGTTCTTTGGTATTAGCCCAGAAGGGATCGGTACGCTTGGTATGTGTCTAAACTTTGTTGTCGCGATTGTGGTGAATAAGTTTACTGCCGAAGTACCTGATGATGTCCAAGAGATGGTGGAATCTATCCGCTTCCCTCAAGGCTCTGGCGCTGCCCAAGATCACTAAGCAATACCTCACTTCTCCTTAGCTATACTTCCCTAGCTTTTGCGGAGTCCATTGGACTCCGCCTTTTTCTTTGTACTAATTCACATTATGCTTCTACAGGCAAACATTGATTCAGTACCGCGCGAAGCTTTAATGGCTTAACTGGTTTACTGATAAATCCAAAACCATGGCCTCGGATCGCGGCCTGATTTTCGGTCATTCTATCTGCGCTAATCACCACCCCTTTAAAACTATCACCTAACCTTGAACGGCATTGCAGCAATACTTCTAATCCTGTTTGTTGATGGGATAAATGGTAATCACTAAAGATAACATCGGGTTGCCACTGTTGTTCGAGAGCACACATAGCTTCATCAAGATTTTCAGCTAATTTAACCTCACAACCCCAGCGAGTGAGTAAGGTTTCCATTCCTAATAAAATGTCATTTTCATTATCGACACACAGCACTTTCAGCCCAGCTAATGGCGCTTTGATCTCAGTTGTGGATACCTGCGTACAAGCAGCTAGCATAGACGCATTACCTAATGGTACTGATAACGAAAAGACTGTGCCTTTTCCCTGCCATGAGCGTAAATCTAATGGGTGATCCAATACCCGTGAGATCCCACGCGCAATCGCCAGCCCTAATCCCAAGCCATGCTCGCTCCCTGTTTGTTCTATACGGGTAAATTCATCAAAGATATTGGTCTGCTTTTCTATCGGGATCCCCGGTCCATTGTCCCAAACCTCAATCTGTAAACGCAGGCCTCGACGCCTCACACCTAACAACACTTTACCGCTAGGGTTATAACGAAAAGCATTAGTTAAGAAATTTTGCAAAGCACGGCGTAAGAGCTTGGCATCTGAGATGATCACTGCATCACTGCATACCACATCAAAGGTGATCTGTTGTTGTTGCGCTAAAGCACCAAATTCAGCCGATAATGTATTAAGCACATCACTGACTTTAAACGGCACAATATGTGTTTGTAATTTACCTGCTTCTAAACGAGAAACATCCAACAGATCTCCAATCAGATCTTCTGCTGCGCCTAATGCACTTTCGATATGAGTGGCTAAACGCGCACTTTCTTTGCCCTCTGCAACTTCAGTTAACGAAGATGAAAAAAGGCGCGCAGCATTGAGCGGTTGCATCAAATCATGACTCACCGCCGCTAAAAAGCGACTTTTGGATTGCGCTTGTTGCTCCGCTTGCTGAGTGGCTATCATTAATTGATGATTCAATTGTTCAAGCTGTTGGGTCCGCTCTTTAACTCGCGCTTCAAGGTTTTCATTGGCTTCTTTTAATGCCATTTCAACCTGACGAAACGCGGTAATATCACTAAAACTCATCACAAAACCACCACCAGGCATTGGATTACCTTGCACTTCTATCACTTGTCCATCAGGCCGAATTCGCGATGACGTATGTGCCGTTCCCCGCTGTAAATGCTCAACTCGTTTAGCTACATGTGCTTCAGGATCGCCGGGGCCACATAATCCTTGCTCAGCATTATACCGAATCACATCAGTAATAGGGCGACCAACTTGGATCAAACCCGGAGGAAAAGAAAACAGCTCTAAATACCGTTGGTTCCACGCCACCAGCCGAAGCTGTTTATCAACCACAGCGATACCTTGGCTAATATGCTCAATCGCTCCTTGTAATAACCCTCGGCTAAAGTCAAACAACTCAGAAGCTTCATCAACAATCGTTGCGACTTCTTCTAATTGCATGTTTCTTCCTTGCAAGGCAGAAGTAAGCACTAACCTTGCTGAAGAGGCACCAAAAACGCCAGCCAATACTCTTTCGGTATGGCGGATCATACTGGCAGAAGCTTGTTGCTGAGGCTCTAAGCGATTACCTTGCTGCTCGGCAAACTGAGCAAATGCATGGCGAACGCGTTTACGGCCAACAAAACGAGAAGCCAACATTTCTAATTCAGCGACCGTCACACGGGTTTGATATAAGCTTCCATCTTCCGTTTCTGCAGGAGAAGCACCAACAAAAGAAGCCGCTTGTAAACGCTCAGTGAGTGACGACCGTGTTATTAATGAAACCCCGACAAACAAACTAACATTGACACATAAGCTCAACAACATGCCCCAATCAACAGAAGTCAAGCTTCGTAAAATAGGCAGTTGTGGTGGACTTAATAACCACAGTAAAACATTACTGCCCGCATCCCCTGCCAACATACTGGTTTGGCTCATCATGGTAATAAGCCAAATCGTCATCCCACCAACTAAACCGGTATACACCCCTTTTTTATTACCAAAGCGCCAGTAAATACCGCCAAGCAACGCTGGAGCAAATTGTGCAATCGCAGCAAATGACAATAAACCTATCGCCGACAGTGAATGAACGTTATCTAGCACATGATAAAAGCCCCATGCTGCAAGTAATAACACCGCAATTAACACCCGACGGACATTTAATAATAAGCCAGAAAAAGCTGAAAAATTACGCGGCCCAATGCGTACTCGACGTAACATTAAGGGCATCACTAAATCATTCGATACCATAATTGCCAAAGCGATGGTTGAAACAATCACCATTCCTGTCGCCGCAGAGGCCCCCCCAATAAAAGCGAGCAGCGCAATACCGTTCGCACCTTGCTGTAACGGTAAATTAATTACGTAAGTATCTGCTGAAACATTCGGTAGTAATTGCTGGCCAATCAAAGCAAGGGGAATAACAAAGATCCCCATTAAGAACAGGTAACAAGGAAAGATCCAACGCGCTTTATGTAAATCAGCTTGGCTATGGTTTTCCACCACAATGGTATGAAATTGACGTGGCAAACAAATAATTGCCGCCATGGTAAGTAGCATATGAATAAATAAACTACCAATATTAGGTGACGTGTAAGTAAGTGATTGCCAACTTAGCGCATTAAGCTGAGGAGCGGTTTGAAATAAACTCAGCGCGAAAATGCCAACCGCGAGAAACGCTGCAAGCTTGATCAATGACTCAAACGCTATCGCCATCATCATACCGCGGTGGTGCTCGGTGGAATCAATATGCCGAGTACCAAACAAAATAGAAAATAATGCTAATACACCGGACACTATCCACGCAGTATCTAACCCTTCTTGATTAAACATCTCGCCTAAATTCGGCGTGATCTGTTCAAGCCCCAGCGTAATGCCACGCAACTGCAACGCGATATAAGGCAAAATACCTATCACCGCGATCACGGTGACGAGCATGGCTAAACCTTGCGATTTTCCGTAACGGGCTGCGATGAAATCCGCTATTGAAGTAATGTGTTCTCGCTTAGCAATAAAGATCAGCCGAGCTAAGACTTTCCAGCCTAAAGTAAATACGATAATTGGCGCGAGATAAATGGGAAGGAAAGACCACAGCTCACGGCTAGCTTGTCCCACCGTGCCAAAAAAACTCCACGAGGTACAATACACCGCAATGGATAAACTATATATCCACGGTCGCCACCCTGCTAACCATTGGCTTTTTTTATCGCCATACCATGCAATCGCGAACAGTACGCCGAGATATACCAGTGATACGGTTATAACAATCCATCCCTGTACCATCACACATCATCCTTTTAAAACTGATTCACCACTGTAACTAAGTTGTCACAGCTTACTCAATCCTGTCTGATCACAGTTCTCTCAGTAAGATAGTGAGCCTTCTCTTTTCTTTATCGCAATAAAAAAGCGCAGCCATCAAGACTACGCTTTAGAATAGAAGTTAGTAATCACTATGCTTTACTGGTTTGATAGTCGGTCACCGCGATCTGTTGAGAAGGCGTTAAACGAATAAAGAACACCGGAAAAGCCATCGCGGCCATGATCCAAAACACATTAGCCCCCCAATTGCCATACATCCAACCACTCATCGATGTTAATACTGCCATTACGGCTCCCAACGGAATCGCGTTGTATAACGATTGCAGCGCAACAGAATGGTTACTCGGCTGTTGTTGAATATAGCGAATCGCCGCTAAGTGAGCTGCAGCAAAAGTTACGCCATGTAAAGCTTGAACGGGGAACATCAGCCACTGATCTGTCAAAGTGGCGGTTAATCCCCAACGCACCAAGACACCGAATGCTGCTAAGCGAAACATATTATTTACCGACCAACCAGAAAATAAGCGCTTACTAACCAGAAATACCATCACTTCTGCAGCAACACTGAAGCTCCATAGGTAACCAATCATTGATTCACTAAAACCAATTTTCTGCCAATAGATAGAGCTAAAACCATAATAAGCAGCATGGCTACCTTGCAGTAATGCCGCAATCACAATCAACTTAATCACCGCACCATTACGTAGAATCCCCCACAATGCAGGGCGAACTTGCTCAGAGCTCCCTTCATCGAATGGCATAATCGCAGGGTTTCTTGCCGCCATTAATTGTGAGAAAGCTAAACCTGATAATGCCACCCACGGAATGATATCGGCACCATAGTGATTTGCCAGTAGACCAACAATGGTAGAGCCAGCAATAAACGCAATTGACCCCCAAAGCCGAGTACGACCGTAATCCACTAGCCCTCCTTTAGCATAATGATTCACGATCGCATCAGAGATGGGCACGATAGGCCCTGCGGATAAATTAAATAAGATAGTGACAGCAGCTAGTACCCATAATCCCCCGCCACCGACAATATAAAGAATACAGGCAACGAGACCTAGCAGAGTAAAGCCTCTAAGTGCCGGAATAAGATGCTCTACCTTGTGAATACGTGGTGTTATCACTAAGTTCGCAATACAACGAACTGTAAAACCTAAGCCCAACAGCAACCCAATATCAGAATCATCCACTCCAATATGCTTAAACCAAATAGCCCAAAATGGCAGGTAAACACCGTAAGAGAAGAAGAAGCCCCACAAGTATTGTGAGCTCCAGCTGTAGGGCGAACGTGTAAACATAGTGATCTCGCATAATGTGGTGAATAAAAAAGCAACATATTATGACGTAGTTTCCTTCTCAAACTAATGTCAGTCCGCAATTTAACCCCACTAACAACACATAATTACTCTAATAGTGCGACGGAGGTCTCCTTTTGATTTTTATTCGCCTCACGCTATCACTCAAGTTCCTATATTCATCTACAAATTGTCATGAAAAATCCATGTAACTTGCATTTACGCCCTTTGATCCAGCTCTCTCATCCTAAAGTCTAATTGTAGACACACAAAAAATGGCACAACGTATACGCAGCACAAAACAACTATAAAAAGTCAGTTTGCTCACCCTTATTACATCGGCTAAGGATGCAGGGCGCAGAAAGTATAAGAACTCAAGGAGAATAGGATGAGTGAGGTTCACGTTTATCCGGTCAATGAGACCATCGCAAAAACAGCTCATATCAATGAAGAGCAATACCGTGAGATGTATCAGCAATCAGTGATTAACCCTGAAGGTTTTTGGCGTGAACATGGCCAAATCGTTGATTGGATGACACCATTTACTAAAGTTAAAAACACCTCATTTGATACCGGCCACGTCAGCATTAAATGGTTTGAAGACGGTGAGCTTAATGTCTCTGCTAACTGTATTGACCGCCACCTCGCGACCAAAGGCGATCAAGCAGCAATTATTTGGGAAGGTGATGATCCTAATGATGACGCCACCCTAACCTACAATGAATTACATCAAGAAGTCTGTCAGTTTGCTAACGCCCTGAAGAGCCAAGGTGTACGTAAAGGTGACGTAGTGTGTCTTTACATGCCAATGGTTGCCGAAGCGGCAATTGCAATGCTCGCTTGTACCCGTATTGGTGCGGTGCACACTATCGTCTTTGGCGGTTTCTCTCCGGAAGCCTTGGCTGGACGTATTATCGATTCAAATGCAAAAGTAGTTGTGACTGCTGATGAAGGCGTGCGTGGTGGGCGTGCCGTTCCCCTTAAGAAAAATGTAGACGACGCGCTAGCAAACCCTGAAGTAACGACGGTTGAAAAAGTGGTTGTCTTTAAACGCACAGGCGGTGAAGTCGCTTGGAATGATGCTCGCGATGTATGGTGGCATGAAGCAACAGCCGTGGCTTCGGCTCACTGTGCTCCTGAACCAATGAACGCTGAAGATCCTCTATTTATTCTTTACACGTCAGGCTCAACAGGTAAGCCTAAAGGTGTACTTCACACCACAGGTGGCTACCTCGTTTACGCCACGATGACGTTTAAATACGTCTTTGATTACCAAGAAGGTGATGTGTACTGGTGTACCGCAGATGTGGGTTGGATCACAGGTCACAGCTACTTGGTATACGGACCTCTAGCTAATGGTGCAACCACGGTATTATTTGAAGGCGTGCCAACCTACCCATCAACCAGTCGCATGAGTGAAGTGGTTGATAAGCACCAAGTCAGCATTTTATACACAGCACCTACTGCGATTCGTGCACTAATGGCGAAAGGTGATGAAGCAATTCAAGGTACTAACCGTTCATCACTGCGTATCATGGGCTCTGTTGGCGAACCCATTAACCCTGAAGCATGGGAATGGTATCACCGTACAATTGGTGACAAACGTTGCCCAATCGTAGATACATGGTGGCAAACAGAAACAGGCGGCATTTTAATTACCCCACTACCGGGTGCAACCGCACTAAAACCAGGCTCTGCTACGCGTCCATTCTTTGGTGTACAACCAGCACTGGTTGATAACGTCGGTAATATCCTTGAAGGCGCGACTGACGGTAACTTAGTCATGACCGATTCATGGCCAGGTCAAATGCGTACGCTTTGGGGCGATCACGAACGTTTTGAACAAACCTATTTCTCTACCTTTAAAGGTATGTACTTCACCGGTGACGGTGCTCGTCGCGATGAAGACGGTTATTACTGGATCACAGGTCGTGTTGATGATGTATTAAATATTTCAGGTCACCGTATGGGTACGGCTGAAATTGAATCTGCACTCGTTGCTTTCGATAAGATTGCAGAAGCGGCGATTGTGGGTGTACCACATGAGATAAAGGGCCAAGCAATTTACGCCTATATCACCCTAAACGATGGTGAAATCCCAAGTGCAGAACTGCATAAAGAAGTGAAAAACTGGGTACGTAAGGAAATCGGTCCTATCGCTACACCAGACTTCTTACACTGGACAGATGCATTACCGAAGACCCGTTCAGGTAAGATCATGCGCCGAATTCTTCGTAAGATAGCAACTGGAGATACCTCAACCTTAGGTGATACTTCAACCCTTGCTGATCCAACCGTCGTTGATCGACTCATTGAAGAAAAACAAAAAGTGATGTAATTCAACTTTTTTATCAATATACAAAGGCCGCTCAATTGCGGTCTTTTTTATTTTCTCGCCATCCTTATCTTCATTCAATTCAGCTAACTACCAGCATTCTCAGCCTAAAATACGCCACTTTGATCGCAATGCTGAATAAATCAACAGCTTGATTGTTGATTTATTCGTCAAATATTATCGACTAAACTTTACCGTTTTTCATCTTGTGGGTATGGTTCGAATTTAGTCATAATTATTACTAAATTCTTACACTTAGTAGAGTGAACTTGTCGTAAGATAAAACCTCTAATAGTAACGACACTCCTCACTAAGGCTTACACGTGTTCGCACAAAAAAGTGGTGATTAGACCAGTATTTTGCTGCGATTTGCGGTGAATTCACTATAATTGCTCAACAATGAACGTTTAGCAGTAAAAAAACGGACACACGGAAACAAAATTGCATAAGTCTGCAAGTTGTTAGAGTTTAACCTCATAAACAAGTGAAAATACGTCAAGATGTCGACCGTTAAACGAATTTTATTAATAAATGGACCTAATCTTAACTTACTAGGTCTACGAGAGCCGGGCCATTATGGCCATCAAACATTAACTCAAGTGGTTGATGGGCTCACTGCTAAAGCTACCCAATTAGGTGTGGCATTAGAACATATTCAATCCAACGCGGAACATGTGTTAATTGATGCAATCCATCAAGCTTATGGCAAGGTCGATTTCATCATTATCAATCCTGCAGCTTTTACTCATACGAGTGTAGCCCTTCGTGATGCCTTACTCGGCGTCGCCATTCCGTTTATTGAAGTGCATTTATCTAATGTCCACGCTCGTGAACCTTTCCGTCATCATTCTTACTTATCCGATAAAGCAGTAGGCGTGATTTGTGGTTTAGGCCCTGACGGCTATGAATTCGCCCTGAATGCAGCGGTACGTCGTCTGCATGCAGATAGCTAACTGAACAATATAAAAAGAGAAATATAAATGGATATTCGTAAAATCAAGAAGCTAATTGAGCTTGTAGAAGAATCAGGCATCGCTGAGCTAGAAATCTCTGAAGGTGAAGAATCAGTACGCATCAGCCGTAGCGTTCCAGCAACAGCAATGCCACAACAATACATGGCAGCGCCAATGGCACAACAGCCTATGCCAACTGCATCGGTAGAAGCGCCAGCAGCAGCACCTGTAGCTGCAACTGAAGCACCAGCACCTGTTGCATCAGGTCACTCTGTGCTTTCACCTATGGTTGGTACTTTCTACCGCTCTCCAAGCCCTGAAGCAAAATCATTTGTTGAAGTTGGTCAATCGGTGAATATCGGCGACACACTATGTATCGTTGAAGCGATGAAAATGATGAACCAAATCCAAGCTGACAAAGCCGGTAAAGTTGTCGCTATTCTTGCAGAAGACGGCGATGCGATTGAATTCGATCAGCCTCTTATCATCATCGAGTAATCGAGGCTCTGGCTATGTTAGATAAATTAGTAATTGCAAACCGAGGTGAAATTGCACTTCGTATCTTGCGCGCTTGTAAAGAGCTAGGGATTAAAACGGTTGCGGTTCACTCAACCGCTGACCGCGATCTTAAGCACGTTCTACTTGCTGACGAGTCAGTATGTATTGGTCCTGCACGCGGTATCGATAGTTACTTAAATATTCCTCGTATTATCAGTGCCGCTGAAATTACAGGGGCAGTCGCTATCCACCCAGGCTACGGTTTCCTTTCTGAAAATGCTGACTTCGCAGAACAAGTTGAGCGTTCAGGCTTTATTTTCGTAGGTCCAAAAGCTGACACTATTCGTCTAATGGGCGATAAAGTTTCTGCTATTACGGCAATGAAAAAAGCTGGCGTACCTTGTGTACCTGGCTCTGACGGCCCACTTGATGACGATGAAGCAAAGAACAAATCTTTTGCTAAACGTATCGGTTATCCTGTGATCATCAAAGCCTCTGGTGGCGGCGGTGGTCGTGGTATGCGTGTGGTTCGTTCAGAAAATGAATTGACTGAAGCGATCGCAATGACCCGTGCTGAAGCAAAATCTTGTTTCAATAACGACATGGTTTACATGGAGAAATACCTTGAAAACCCACGTCACATTGAAGTTCAAGTCTTAGCTGATGGTCAAGGTGGCGCGATTCACTTAGGTGAACGTGACTGTTCGATGCAGCGTCGTCACCAGAAAGTGGTTGAAGAAGCACCAGCACCGGGCATTACCGAAGAAATGCGTAAGTACATCGGTGAGCGTTGTACTCGTGCATGTTTAGAAATCAATTACCGTGGCGCAGGTACATTCGAATTCCTTTACGAAAACGGTGAGTTCTACTTCATTGAAATGAACACCCGTATTCAGGTTGAGCACCCAGTAACCGAAATGGTAACAGGCGTTGACTTGATCAAAGAGCAGCTACGTATTGCCGCAGGTCAACCGCTGTCATTTAGCCAAAGCGATATTCAAATTCGTGGCCATGCTATCGAGTGTCGTATTAATGCTGAAGATCCAGAGCGTTTCCTACCTTGCCCAGGTACTATCGAGCGTTTCCATGCGCCAGGTGGTATGGGTATCCGTTGGGAATCACACATCTATTCAGGTTACACAGTACCGCCTTACTACGATTCAATGATCGGTAAGTTAATTGCGTACGGTGAAAATCGTGATGTCGCTATTTCTCGTATGCGTAATGCATTGAGCGAAATGATCATCGACGGCATTAAAACCAACGTTCCGCTTCAGCAAGATATTATGGCTGACGAGAACTTCCAAAAAGGTGGCGCAAACATCCACTACCTTGAGAAGAAACTCGGTCTGCAATAAGCGAACTTGCTTGACGATAAAAGGCTACCTTCGGGTAGTCTTTTTTGTTTATACCCAATCTCAATTCACCTCGATTGATCGGTTCACATGGCATAACACAGCATCTTTTGCCACAATAGCCCACCTTTTTGACCAACCCTACTAGTTACTACACTGTATTGAGTAGGAAAACACTTGATAACAACTGGAGATACAGCATGAAAACGCTCTCAGCACGCTATCGCCAAGCCCATAAAGAGGCACTCTGGGCGATAGGACTAGCGTTAGCTTATTTTCTTTGGTGGTACCTATCCGCCTACGGCTTAGCGCCCGCCATCGGTGATCTAAGCATGCCAACCCTATATTTTGGCTTTCCACTCTGGTTCTTGATGTCATGCATTGTCGGCCCGATCATTTTTACCGTCATGTGCGGTGTCATGGTCAAAGTCGTCTACCGAGATCTTCCTTTAGATATTAACCACGAAGACCCCCATGAATAGCCAACTCATTATTCCTATCGTACTGTACCTTGCCGCAGTCTTTGCGATGGCACTTTACACCCGACGCTTTCAAAGCAAAGGAAACTTTCTTACCGAGTACCTAGTCGGTGGGCGTAGCATGGGCGGCTTTGTCCTTGCGATGACCCTTGCAGCCACTTACGCCAGCGCCAGCACCTTTATTGGTGGTCCAGGGGCTGCCTATAAAATGGGCTTAGGCTGGGTATTACTTGCGATGATCCAGTTACCCGCAGCATGGTTGACCCTTGGTGTACTCGGTAAGAAATTTGCCATCGAAGCGAGACGTCATAATGCATTAACCCTTAATGACATCCTTTATGCTCGCTATAAAAACCGTGGGGTCGTCATTTTTGCTTCACTGTCATTACTGATCGCCTTCTTTGGCACCATGGTCGTACAGTTTGTCGGTGGTGCACGTCTGCTCCAAACCGTAACAGGCCTATCGTATATGCATGGCTTAATGATCTTTGCGATCACCGTAGGCCTATACACGACAATTGGTGGCTTTCGTGCTGTTGTGATGACTGATACTTTACAGGGCTTGATGATGATCATCGGTACCATTGCGTTACTGGTTGGGATCGTGCATGCGGGCGGAAGTATCGGCGCATTAGTCACCAAGCTTCACGATATTGATCCGGCGTTAATTACCCCTTACGGTCCAAATCATTTCCTGAGTCAGCCCTTTATGTTGAGTTTTTGGATTTTGGTCTGTTTTGGTGTCATCGGTTTGCCGCATGCTGCGGTACGTTGTATGTCTTATAAAGACAGTAATTCACTGCATAAAGGCATGGTACTCAGTACCATCATGGTAGCGCTACTGATGTTTGGGATGCACTTAGCAGGCGCATTAGGCCGTGCTATCGTGCCTGATATCGCTAGCCCCGATCAGATCATGCCAACCCTTATGGTAACCGTATTACCACCTGTTGTAGCCGGTGTGTTCTTGGCAGGCCCAATGGCGGCGATTATGTCGACTATCGACTCACAACTCATTCAAGCTTCAGCAACACTGCTCAAAGATTTATATATCAACTATATCAATCCAAACATTGCCAATAATGAACACGCTGAAAAGCGCCTACCTAAATTATCACTATGGGTAACAGGGATTTTCTCAGGTTTAGTGTTTATCGCTGCGATGAATCCGCCCGACATGATCATTTGGCTTAACTTATTAGCCTTTGGTAGCTTACAAGCCGTATTTTTATGGCCTCTTGTACTCGGCTTATATTGGAAAAAAGCTTCTGCAACTGGTGCTTTTGCTTCCATGATTGTTGGTTTGAGTAGCTACATTATTTTGTCATTTAGTAAGCCCGATATGAATGGCGTTCATGCGATTGTGCCAACACTTTTATTAGGTTTGATCGCCTTTGTCATTGGTAGCTATGCAAAACCAACAAAAGTAGAAACACCGCAATTAAGCGACTAAAATCGGCTATATCACGCTAAATAATCAACTACATTAAAGATAGTACCAGTCGGTACTATCTTTTTTTTATCTCTAGAATGGCATCTGATAATGGGGATTGGTGAAATTTCATGCTAGACTTCGCCCCCTATGTTCAAGTAGTCACAAAATAAGCGAATAAACCATGCCTTGGATTCAAATTAAACTGAACGCAACTGCAGAGAGCGCAGAAGCAATTGGCGACATGCTAATGGAAGAGACTGGTGCTCTGTCTGTCACCTTCCTAGACGCACAAGACACGCCAGTTTTCGAGCCTATGCCAGGTGAAACCCGCCTTTGGGGTGATACCGATGTAATTGGTTTGTATGATGCTGAAGCCGACATGGATTTCGTGCTGAACATGCTTAAAAACAGCCCATTAATTGCTGATGATTTTGCTTATAAAATCGAGCAGTTAGAGGATAAAGACTGGGAACGTGAGTGGATGGATAACTTCCACCCTATGCGTTTCGGTCGTCGTCTATGGATCTGCCCAAGCTGGCGTGAAGCGCCAGAGCCAGATGCGGTGAACGTACTATTAGACCCAGGTCTAGCATTTGGTACAGGCACTCACCCAACAACATCACTTTGTCTTGAGTGGTTAGACAGCCAAGACCTAACCGGTAAAACGGTTATCGATTTTGGTTGTGGTTCAGGCATTCTAGCGATTGCTGCACTAAAACTTGGCGCAGCAAAAGTTATTGGTATTGATATCGACCCACAAGCTATCTTAGCGTCACGTGATAACGCAGAACGTAACGGTGTGTCTGACAATCTAGAACTATACCTACCACAAGATCAGCCTCAAGGTATTCAAGCTGACGTTGTAGTTGCTAACATCCTTGCAGGCCCACTGCGTGAACTATCACCAGTGATCAAGAGCCTTGTTAAAGACGGTGGCGACTTAGCGATCTCAGGTGTGCTAGAAAGCCAAGCGGCTGATGTGTCAACCTACTACAGCGATGAACTGGCTTTAGACCCAGTAATTGCACGTGAAGAGTGGTGTCGCATCTCAGGCCGTAAGGCATAATCACACGCAGTTTTGGGTACTACTGCTGATTTTTATTTATAAATTTAATCGGTCAATTGATTGAAAATCATACGATTTTGGCAAACAAAATCATCATGCTCAATTATTGGCCTTTTCAGCAGAGCAAAAAATGCGTAAAATGCGCGCCCTTACTGGCACAGTCAGGTAGAGACATTTTGCAAATCGGTCCTTATCAACTTAAAAACCAGCTGATAGTCGCGCCTATGGCGGGTGTGACCGATCGGCCATTTCGTGAGTTATGCCTTCGCTACGGTGCAGGTATGGCAGTTAGCGAGATGATGTCGTCGAACCCAGATCTCTGGAAGACGTCTAAATCGCTCAATCGTATGGTTCACGAAGGTGAATCAGGTATTCGTTCGGTTCAGATAGCAGGGGCTGATCCAAAGTTGATGGCTGAAGCTGCGCAGTTCAGTGTTGAAAACGGTGCGCAAATCATCGATATCAACATGGGATGCCCAGCAAAGAAAGTAAACAAACGATTAGCCGGTTCTGCACTACTGCAATATCCCAACCTTATCGAAGACATTCTTCGTACAGTGGTGGATGCGGTAGATGTTCCAGTTACGCTTAAAACCCGTACTGGTTGGGATCTGGAAAATAGAAACTGTGTCGACATAGCCAAACTCGCCGAGCAATGCGGCATACAAGCCCTCGCCCTTCACGGACGTACCAAGGCATGTATGTACAAAGGTGAAGCGGAATATGACTACATTAGAGCGGTGAAACAAGCCATCTCGATCCCAGTTATCGCTAACGGTGATATCGATAGCCCGGAAAAAGCACGCTTTGTACTCGATTATACGGGTGCCGATGCTCTAATGATTGGCCGACCTGCACAAGGGAAGCCGTGGATTTTTAGAGAAATCCACCATTACTTAACAACTGGTGAACACCTCGCTGCCCCATCAATTGATGAGATCAGTGAAATCATGTTGGGACATGTTCAAGAACTCCACCAGTTCTACGGTGAATACCTAGGACTGCGCATTGCACGTAAACACGTGTCTTGGTACTTGAAAGAACATGCACCAGCCGGTGATTTCCGCCAGACCTTCAACGCACTCGAGGATGCTCAACAGCAACTTGATGCGCTGCAAGGCTACTTCGAAAACGTTGCATAAATACTAGAAGAGCTTACAGAATTATGTTCGAACAAAATCTGACTTCCGAAGCGTTAACAGTAACAACTGTAACTTCACAAGACCAAATCACACAGAAACCATTACGTGATTCAGTGAAGGCATCCCTTAAAAACTACCTTGCTCAATTAAATGGTCAGGAAGTCGACGATCTGTACGAGCTTGTGCTTGCAGAAGTTGAACAACCACTATTAGACACTATCATGCAGTACACTCGCGGTAACCAAACTCGCGCTGCAACCATGATGGGTATCAACCGTGGTACGCTACGTAAGAAGCTTAAAAAATATGGCATGAACTAATACATTTAGTTTAAGTTATTGATAAAAAAGCCATCCCTGTATTTCAGGCATGGCTTTTTTATTGGCTGCTATTCGGTACTGTCATGCTAAATAAAACATAATAGTCCTACTTTAATGCAGTTTAAAACGCTGAATCGTCACCATTAGATCTTCCGAAATTTGATTGAGCTCTTCACTCGATGACGACATCTGATTAGATTCAGTCGACAATGATATCGAGCTATCATTCAAACTTGCCACATTTTGATTAATACTATTAACGGTTAATGATTGCTGCTCTGTTGCGGCTGAGATCTGCTGATTCATCCCTTGTATCGCATGAACTTCTTCAACAATTAAATTCAACGCTTCCCCTGCCGATGCAGAAATCTTTGACGCATTCTGGGCTTTTTCAGCCCCCTGATTCATGACACCAACCGCTTGCTCCGCACCTTGTTGTAATTTTTCAATAATGGTTTGAATTTCAATCGTCGACTCTTGTGTGCGCTGTGATAGGGTGCGAACTTCATCAGCAACAACAGCAAAGCCTCGCCCTGCATCACCGGCTCTTGCAGCCTCTATCGCAGCATTTAACGCTAATAAGTTGGTCTGCTCTGCAATGCCACGTATCACTTCCAACACGGTATCGACATTACGGCTATCTGTTGCTAGTTGGGTGATCACTTTACTGGCTTCACCAATATCTAATGCGAGCAATTGTGACTCTTCAATATTACGCTGAATAATCACTTTACTGGCTTCTGTTTGTTTCGCTGCTTTAATACTAAAATCAGTGGCATCAACGGTTCTGCCTGCAATTTCTTCAACCGCAGTGAGCATTTCCCCCATTGACCCCACGAGTTGATCGGTGTCTTCTTTCTGTTGATTTAAATTACTATCCATCGATAACACTGATTGTGATAAACAACGCGAAGAGTGAGTCAGTTGTGAACCTGCATCACTAATATTATGGATAATGGCCTGAATAGAAATAACAAAGCGATTAAAATGTTTCGCAAGCGCCGTTAATTCAGGACCGCCTTCTTCTTTAAGACGCTGAGTTAAATCACCTTCACCGGTTGATAGATCGCGCATCGCAGCAACGGTTTTTTTAATTGGCAAAGTAATACTACGAATAAAATACGCCATCAATAATGACAGTATTGCCAAAATAACAGCAACATTCACAAACGATAGCCATTGGCTGGCTTGAATATCTTGGTTTAAGGCTTTGATATTCATTCCTGCGCCAATCATCCAGCCCCAAGGATGAAAATAATCAGCATAGCTCGTTTTTAAAATCAGTTGATTAGGATCTGACGATGACTTCCACATATAATCAACAAAACCACCACCTTGCTTACCGACACTGTAAAGCTCTTCGACGAATCGTCGTCCATTACCGTCTGTTAGTGACAGAATGTCAGTCCCCATCATTTCATCAAAACGGGTTGCAATTTGATAGCCTTCCTTATTTCCCGCAAAAATATAATTTCCGCCATCAAAACGCATTGCGTTAATTGCCGCTAAAGCCTGTTTTTGCGCTTCTTCTTCGCTCAATGTGCCATTGGAGCTAAGTGCATGATAGTAATTAACCACTCCTACCGCCCCTTCTACTATTTGCTTAATACCTCCCTCATAATTAGCTCGCATATGTTGATTAGTTGAGGAAATATTTAATGCAGAAATAGAAATAAGACCGATGGCAAATAACAGCCATATGATCCAAGCTTTGGTACTAATTGATGCATGTGTTAACGATAGATTCATAGAACTCCCTATCCTACTTATTACGTTTAGTCATGAAATAGTTTCGCTATAACGACAAGATCAATTAGGCTCTAAGTATCTAAAGCAACATGTTAGGCGTGATTAACCAGAACTCAACCTTGCTAAATACTGTACTATAATGCTTTCTCTCCAGATAATTTTTATAAATCCAACATATGCGTTACATGTCATATAAAGGCGCAATTGATAAAACGCTTGATCTCTAAAAGTGAGTGGCAATAACAGATACAAAAAAGCTCCGCCGACGCGAAGCTTTTCTTAGTTATAAAACAAGCAATATTCTATTGATGTTTTAGATCATGTAATGCACTCATCAATGCCTTGAGACCTATTTCTACTTTGCTACGAGGACAACCGACATTCAAACGAACATAGCCTTGCCCTTCTTGACCATAGGTATCACCGCGCATAATGGCGACTTTGTAATGACTAATTAGACGTTGTTGTAGAGCATCCATATCCACGCTCAATGGCGTTAAATCAATCCACGCTAAATATGTCCCCTCAGGCACTTGGTAATTCAACTCAGGAAAGGCCTGATTTAACTGCTCTGCGACATAACAAAGGTTAGCTTGAAGGTAGTCTTTTAAACTATCGAGCCATACTTCACCTTGGTTATAAGCGGCAATATGTCCTATAACGCCTAAAATCGACGGTGACGATAAACCATGTGCCGCTTTTAACTGAGTAAGGTACCGTTCACGCACCGTTTGATCGGCAATAAACGCATATGCGCCCGTTAATGCAGGAATATTAAATGACTTTGATCCTGAAGAAACCAACGCCCAATTATCATCTAATGCCACTTCAGGCCAAGGAATATAATCATTAAATGCCATATCCATATGGATATCATCGGAGATCACTTTCACCTGATGTTGCAAACAGATCTGTGCCATACGGCTGAGTTCATCACGTGTCCATACTCGTCCAGTTGGATTTTGTGGGCTACACAGTAACAACACTTTACAGTTTGGTTTTGCCGCTTGTGCTTCAAATTGTGCCCAATCAATCTCATAACTACCACCAGCCGTTTTTAACAACGGGCTTGTTAGCATGAGACGATCATTAGCCGCTAACATATTACCAAACGCATCATAGGCTGGAGTATGAATGAGGACTCCTTCCCCCTGCTTTGTCCACTGCATCACTAATTGCGAAATGATGTAAATCACCGATGGACCATACACAATATGCTCGGGATTGATTGGACTATGATAGCGGCGTGAAAACCATCCTGTGATCGCAGATTTAAAATCATCATGATTCCATCGGCTATAGCCAAATACACCATGTGCTAATCGCTCAGATAACGCTTTCTCAATACATGGCGCAACGGCGAAATCCATATCAGAAATAGTAAACGGCAATAAATCCGCTTCACCAAACCGATCTTCAACATAATCCCACTGGGTACAATAGGTACCATAACGGTTAACTGGGGTAGAGAAATCAAACATATCAACCTCTTGCAACAAGCAAAAACAGTTATCCAAAACAAAAAAGCGGAGCACTAGGCTCCGCAATCATATTATGCCGTCGCTGGCATTAAGCCCTGCATTTCATTTTTGACCATATGCACCTGAGGCCCAATCACGACTTGTAAGTTATGATCGTCAAGCTTAACGACCCCCAACGCACCGTTAGCTTTGAGTACGGCGTCATTCACTAAACTCATATCATTAACCGATAAACGTAAACGAGTAATACAGTTATCCAGTGACGTAATGTTTGCAGCACCACCCAGTGCTTCTAAAATAATATTACCTTTGTAACCCGTCGTTTTCTCACCCGTTTCCGCAAAGGCTAACTCATCTTTTACATCAGCCACTTCACGGCCTGGAGTTTTTAAATTAAAGCGAGTGATCACAAAGCGGAATACGCTGTAATACATCACAAACCATACTGCAGCAACAAGAGGTACTAAGTACCATTTCGTTGCCGTACCTTGAAGTACACCGAAAATCAAAAAGTCGATAATGTTGCCATCAGTATTACCAATCGTTACGCCTAATAGGTGCATCGCCATAAAGCCAACACCCGTTAAAATAGCATGAACAAAGTACAGTGCTGGTGCAACGAACAGGAATAAGAATTCTAATGGCTCTGTGATACCACCAATCACACACGCAACCACACCTGATAACAATAACGCTTTTACTTTGCTGCGATTTTCAACGCGAGCACAGTGGTACATCGCAAGAGCAGCACCGGGTAATCCACCAAGGAAAGCTGGCATTTTACCTTGCGACAAGAATGATGTTGCCGAGTTAGAGAAGCCATTAGTTGTTGAGCAAGAAAGCTCTGCATAGAAAATATTTAATGCGCCACTTACCGTGTTACCACACACATCCATCGTGCCACCCGCTTCCGTAAAACGCACCAATGCAACAAGAATGTGGTGTAAGCCAAATGGCAATAACAAGCGCTCACCGGTACCGAAAAGGAATGGACCAAATGGGCCTGAGTGAGAGATTAAGCTACCAATACCATTAATACCCATAGCAAAGTAAGGCCATACTAGCGGTACTAATAGACCAACCACACCTAGCGTTAAGGTTGAGATAATCGGAACAAAACGCGCGCCACCAAAGAAAGCTAATGCATCAGGCATTTTGTAGGTATAGAAACGTGCATGCAGTTTCGCCACAATAATACCGACGATCACCGCGCCTAAAATGCCAGTATCAATCGACTCTATGCCTAAAACAGACTTCACACCGTAGGCTTTTTCTTCGGTCGCATTGCCTAATACGCCAGCCACTGTTAGGTAAAAATTAATCGATAAGTTAAGTGCTGCGTAACCAACAAAACCTGCAAACGCGGCAACACCTTTTTCTTCACGAGCAAGGCCAAGAGGAATGGCTACGGCAAACATGATAGGTAAATAGATAAATGCAACCAAACCAACTTTGGTCATCCACATGAACAGCAATTGCAGTACGGTATTATCAAGAAAAGGCATACTTTCTTTTACTGCAGCACTTGATAACGAGCTACCAATACCCAGTAAAATACCGGAAAACGCCAAAAGTGCCACTGGCAACATAAACGTTTTACCTAAGCTTTGGAAAAATTCCCATAGCGTTGTTTTATTTGCAGATTTAGACATCATTGTCACCTGATCACTGTTTTATCTTCGTCAAAAACAAAGTGGTAAAACGTTTTATCACTTTGTTGAAAAAAAACGTCGACGAAGATGAGCTCAAAACTTCTGCCAACGCTTTTGCTGAATTACGAAATAAATGATAAAACGTTTTATCAACTTTTATCGGCATCGAGATCACGGAACATATCTCGCGCCATAACACATATTAAAAACTGTGATCCTGTTAATATTCGGATTATAGATATAACGTTTTATATTGATAGATAAATACAGGGTAATTAACTATCTAATGGCTAAATCAAGCAAAGTAAAGATCACCGATGTTGCCGACTATGCCGGCGTCTCCGTTTCTACTGTTTCTTTGGTGCTGGGCAATAAAGGCCGTATATCAAAAGCGACAATCGATAAGGTCAATCAAGCAGTTGAAGCCTTAGGCTATGTTCGCAATAACGCCGCAGCGAATTTACGATCCAATCACTCAAATTTGATCGGCTGGATCTTAGCGGATATTACAGATCCCTTTTATACCGAAGTCACGGCAGGGTTAAGCGATGAGCTTGAACAACATGACCATATGTTATTTCTTGCTCAGTCCAACCATCAAGCAGACAAATTAATCCAATGTGTCCAATCGATGATCCAACAAGGTGTCGCAGGTATTGCATTTAGCCCGGTAAGAGAAGCAACCAACCAAGTTCTCGAAATGGCCAAACAAGCCAATATTCCTGCGGTTTGCTTGGCCCGCTCCGCCGTGAATAATGAGGTCGATTATATTGGGCCTGATAATCATCAAGCCGCAATCCTTGCAACTCAGCACTTGATCCAACAAGGTCATCGTCATATTGCGTATATTGGTGGCAGCAGTGACTCACTCACCCGTGCTGAGCGTATTGGCGGCTATGGCACGACATTAATGCAATATGGCTTACCGTTTAAAAATGAATGGATAATTGAAGCTCAGAATAACCAGTGCCAAGCCGCGGATCATGTTCAACAACTGCTAACTCAGCATCCTAAAATTACCGCGCTATTATGCCACCGACCAGCCATTGCATTAGGGGCGATGTATGGTATTCAACGGGTAGGGAAAAGTGTCGGAAAAGATAACTATATTGGTCAACAAATCGGCTTAATTGGGTTTGATGATACCCCTGAAGCGGCTTTAACTCAGCCAAGCCTAACCATGATCAGCTCTCCTACGCGACAAATGGGTCAACTTGCAGGACAACGGTTACTCGCAAAAATGACGGTTCATAATGAAACGGCACAACAGTTTATTTTACCGCCACAATTAATTGAACGAGGATCGGCATAGAGATATCAAACAGCGGCAAACAAAAAAGCTCCACCGAAGTGAAGCTTTTAGATAATCACTATAATTTAAAATTATAAGTAATCACAAAGATAAGCAGTAGTAACCAATACTTTCACATTAAATGAACTGTCACCTGGAACTTCAAAGTTATCGCCTGCGTTGTAAGTTTCCCAGTCAACATGGCCTGGTAGTTTTACAGTTAATGCACCTTTAACCACCGTCATACGCTCAGGTGCTACAGTACCAAAAGTATATTCGCCAGGTGCCATTACGCCAACACTGACATGATCACCCGAAGATTCAAAGCCAATTGATTTTACTTGGCTATCAAAATATTCATTTACTTTTAACATCGATTTTCCTTATCTTTAATTCGTATTAGCGATACGCTTTTGACTGGAAATTATCACAAAATTTCACAATGCCCTAATGAAATATAATGACGCTAATCACGATATTCATGACATGAATTTAACTTGGTTCATGATAAAAAAACGCTACACTAGTCTTTGAAATTTTATCAAGGGATCTCAGATGTTAAATAAACATGTTTTAGCGGTACTACTGATCGCTTCGTTACCATTAGTTGGTTGTAGCAGTAGCGATAAACAAAATATTAAAGATGGCTTCACTGAGATTGGTCACGCGACCCGTGATGCAACCAAAGCAACGGGACACTTTTTCCGTGATACCACAAAAGATGCGATCCAAAATGCAAAAGAAGCCACCAGCGATTAATTTATACGTTCTATTTCTTGTGCCTTGAACAACATGACTTGGTGTCACCGATAGGATCTGGCGTATCACAGCTATCGTTCAAGGCCTCAAGGATTGAGCAATGGCTCGCATCATCATCCACATGGCCACAACACGCATCATTGATCTTTTTTAACGCGCGTCGAATACGCGAGAGTTCCTTTATTTTCATATCCACTTCGTCAAGCTTAGCTTGGGTGATCGCTTTTACTTCCGCACAACTATGTTGACTAGCTTCCAGTCGGATATCTAATAGCTCACGAATTTCTTCCAAACTTAAGCCAATAGCTTTGGCCCGTAAGATAAATTTAACTCGCGATAAATTATCATCACTATATAAACGATAACCACTGTCGCTTCGGCCTGCAGGCTGGAGCAAATCATTTTTTTCGTAAAACCGTAATGTATCGCTACTGACCTGACATAACTTTGCTAATTGACCAATCAAATACATCGCCATCTTGCTCATTTCTCCTAAAGACACCCAAAAAAGCAAACGTTTGCGTAATCTTCCTATTCATGTAAAATAATGGTCACATTACACACAAATGACCATTATTGATAAATCACTATTGTCATCACCCAAGTTTTGTTGATGTGATGAGAATCAGGATATTTCCCAAAACCAATTCACACCAAATGGGCTTGGTCTTGGGAAATATTCTATTCACCGTGTAATTAAAAGAGATAGTAGCCATGGAAAACGCTCGTCCTATTCGCCGTGCACTGATCAGCGTATCAGACAAAACAGGTATTGTGGAATTCGCACAGGCTCTTGCCAATCGCGGCGTAGAAATCTTATCGACAGGCGGTACCGCTCGTTTACTTGCCGAGAAAAACATTCAAGTCACTGAAGTTTCTGATTACACCGGTTTCCCAGAAATGATGGATGGCCGTGTAAAAACCCTTCACCCAAAAGTTCATGGTGGCGTACTAGGCCGTCGTGGTACTGACGACGAAGTAATGGAAAAGCACGGCATTAACCCTATCGATATGGTTGTTGTTAACCTTTATCCTTTTGCTGAAACTGTTGCCAAAGCCGGGTGTACGCTCGCCGACGCAGTTGAGAACATCGACATCGGTGGTCCAACAATGGTTCGCTCTGCAGCAAAAAACCATAAAGATGTAGCGATTGTCGTTAATGCGCACGATTACGACCGCGTACTAACAGAAATTAGCACCAACAATGGCTCACTAACTCAGGCAACACGTTTCGATTTAGCTATCTCAGCTTTTGAACATACTGCAGCTTACGACGGTATGATCGCCAACTACTTTGGTACTATGGTGCCATCTTACGGCGACAACAAAGAAGGTGATGAGGAATCGAAGTTTCCACGCACTTTCAATCAGCAGTTCGAGAAAAAACAAGACATGCGCTACGGTGAAAACAGCCACCAAGCAGCAGCATTCTATGTTGAAGCCAATCCACAAGAAGCTTCTGTCGCAACAGCAACGCAACTTCAAGGTAAGGCATTATCATACAACAATATCGCAGATACTGATGCTGCACTTGAGTGTGTGAAAGAATTCGATTTACCAGCATGTGTAATTGTAAAACACGCTAACCCATGTGGTGTTGCACTCGGGGACAATTTACTTGAAGCCTACGATCGCGCTTACAAAACAGACCCAACCTCAGCATTTGGCGGCATTATTGCGTTCAACGGTGAATTAGATGCAGCAACTGCACAAGCGATTGTTGATCGTCAATTTGTAGAAGTTATTATCGCGCCGAAAGTATCAGCAGAGGCGGCAGCCGTTGTTGCAACCAAGAAAAACTTACGTCTTCTTGAGTGTGGCGAATGGACAACCAAAACCACGGGTTTTGACGTTAAGCGTGTAAATGGTGGTTTATTGGTTCAAGACCGTGACCAAGGTATGGTATCGGTTGATGATTTAACCGTTGTCACTAAACGTCAACCAACCACAGACGAACTGCGTGATGCACTATTTTGCTGGAAAGTAGCGAAATACGTGAAATCAAACGCGATTGTGTATGCAAAAGGCAATATGACCATAGGTGTTGGTGCAGGCCAAATGAGCCGCGTTTATTCTGCCAAAATTGCAGGTATCAAAGCCGCTGACGAAAACCTAGAAGTCGCGGGTAGCGTAATGGCATCAGATGCATTCTTCCCGTTCCGTGATGGTATTGATGCCGCAGCAGAAGCAGGCATTACTTGTGTTATCCAACCGGGTGGTTCAATGCGTGATGATGAAGTCATTGCTGCTGCTGACGAGCATGGTATGGCGATGGTATTTACCGGTATGCGCCACTTCCGCCACTAAGTTGTCATCACAAACTTAAGTGAATAAAACTATCGATTTAGTCTCTGCTCTTTTTTAAAGAGCAGAGATTTTTAAGTATTTAGCGCGAAGCAATAAGGATTAACGATGAAAGTACTGATCATTGGTAACGGCGGCCGTGAACACGCATTAGGCTGGAAAGTTGCACAAAACCCACAAGTAGAAACGGTATTTATTGCTCCTGGTAATGCAGGAACAGTACTTGAACCTAAACTGGAAAATGTTGAGATTGGTGTTGAAGACATCGCAGCATTAGTTGAATTTGCGCAAAATAATCAAATTGGTTTAACCATTGTCGGCCCAGAAGCGCCACTAGTTATTGGTGTGGTTGATGCGTTCCGCGCAGCTAAACTGCCCATCTTTGGTCCAACAGAAGCCGCAGCACAACTTGAAGGCTCTAAAGCTTTCACTAAAGACTTCCTTGCTCGCCACAATATTCCAACGGCGGAATATCAAAACTTTACTGAAATCGACCCCGCTCTTGCTTACTTAAAGCAAAAAGGCGCACCGATTGTAGTAAAAGCGGATGGCTTAGCAGCAGGTAAAGGCGTGATTGTCGCAATGACAGAGCAAGAAGCCGAAGATGCCGTACGCGATATGCTCGCTGGCAATGCATTTGGTGAAGCCGGACACCGCGTAGTTATCGAAGAGTTCTTAGATGGTGAAGAAGCCAGTTTCATCGTAATGGTAGACGGTAAAAACGTTCTACCTATGGCCACCAGCCAAGATCATAAACGTGTTGGAAATGGCGATACTGGCCCTAACACGGGTGGCATGGGCGCTTATTCACCAGCCCCTGTTGTAACACAAGATATCCATGACCGCGTGATGAAAGAAGTGATCTACCCAACGGTTGAAGGGATGGCCGCAGAAGGCGCACCTTATACAGGTTTCCTTTATGCTGGCTTGATGATCATGAGCGATGGCACCCCAAAAGTGATCGAATACAACTGTCGCTTTGGTGATCCGGAAACTCAACCTATCATGTTACGTATGCAGTCTGATTTGGTTGAGCTATGTTTAGCAGCGATTGATGGCAAGCTAGATACCGTAGAATCGAAATGGGATCCACGCGCTTCTATCGGTGTTGTTTTAGCCGCTGGCGGCTATCCAGCAAGCTACAACAAGGGTGATGTGATTTCAGGCTTGCCGCAACAAGAAGTGGCTGGCGAGAAAGTCTTCCACGCCGGCACAACGAATAATCAAGGCGATATCGTCACTAACGGTGGTCGTGTGCTGTGTGCAACCGCGATGGGCGATACTGTCTTAGAAGCACAACAGCGTGCTTATACGTTGGCAAAACAAATTTCGTGGGATGGCATGTTCCATCGTGACGATATTGGTTATCGCGCTATAGCTCGTGAGCAACAGCAATAAAACGCATTCTCCCTAAGTTAAAAAACGCGCTTAATCAGCGCGTTTTTTATTGTCTTTTTTTTGCAAGCATTTATTGCTTCGTATCAATCAGTGTCGGTGCTTGTAAACAAGTCTCACTCACCACACCCGATAACAACTTATGAATTCTTAACCTACCGTTTTTCTGCTCGCCAATAGCCGTCCAATATCCCGATGGGGAAAAAGCGGATAATACATTAGGATCATCAATCGTGATCGGCTGTTGAGTTTGACAAGAGATCTGCTGTTGTTGCTGTCTATAGCCTTGCTCAAAATACTGTTTTGATCTTTTTAGTCGTTCAATCCGATGGACTAAATATTCGCTGTGCTGTTTGAGCTCCGTTATTTCATTTGTCGTTAACGGTAAGATATGCCCATCTTCTTTATAGCGTTGATAAACTGCGACGCCTTGGCTATCGAAGCGAAGTTGTAATTCAAAGGGGACTTGCTGTCCATCGATTAACCGCTCACCCTGTTGTAACAGCGTTTTAAGCTTACCTGACTGCCATTGGTAATCACTTTGATAATCACCTTGCTTAGTACTGTACACACGCTCTCCTAGCCGCTCTGGAGCATTCTGACGGGATAAATACCAATAGATATATGTACCATCTACTTTTTGCTCAGCAACATTCACTCTAGTGATCGGCAATGCGGTGTTATCAGCAAGGTTTCCTGCAACACATCCAGTGAGAATGAGAGGAAGAAGAAAAGAAAAGAGAAATGAAATTTTAGACATAAAAAAACCGCCAGATGAATAATTCATTCTGGCGGTATCACAATTACTTCAATGCATCTTTTAGTGCTTTACCAGCAACAAACGCAGGAACGTTAGCTGCAGCAATTTGAATTTCAGCACCAGTTTGTGGGTTACGGCCAGTGCGAGCTGCACGATGGTTTACTTTAAATGTACCAAAGCCAATTAGTTGAACCTGGTCACCGTCTTTTAGCGCATCAGTAATGCCGTCAAGAGTAGATTCCAAAGCTGCTTTTGCTTGTGCTTTAGATAGATCCGCTTTTTCTGCGATCAGGTCAATCAGTTGGGTCTTGTTCATTAGGTTTCCCTTCTAAGGTTTTTCGTAAGACGAGACAACTCTAATTCAAAAGAAGCCCGTGTGGCAAAGGTTTGTCTGCTTTATTCGACTCAGGTGCGGACTCTTTAACCACAATCTGAGCGCAAGTTCACAAAATGTTACCAAATACCGCATAAAAATAGTTGTATTTATTCTGCCCAGCCCCGATTAATATAGCTGATATTCGCTAATTTACTGATAGGTTGACATGGTACTCCTTACGATTTACATCTCCGTTGCGATTGGTGTTTCGTTTATTTGTTCCGTATTAGAAGCGGTGTTACTTAGTATTTCACCAAGTTATATCGCCACATTACGCCAACAAAACCACCCTGCGGCGGCAAAACTCACCGCGCTCAAAGATAATATTGATCGGCCTCTTGCCTCGATCTTGACCCTAAACACCATCGCTCACACCATCGGTGCTGCAACCGCAGGTGCACAAGCGACTATCGTATTTGGTAGTGAATGGTTAGGCGTGTTCTCGGGCGTATTAACCATAGGTATTTTATTACTGTCTGAAATTGTGCCAAAAACCATTGGTGCAACTTACTGGCGTCAACTTGCACCATTCTCAGCGACTATGTTGCGTTGGATGGTATTGCTTTTGATCCCTCTAGTGTGGGTATCAGAACAAATTACTCGTCGTTTATCACGCGGTCATGAGCAACCAAAATTACGTGATGAAATTTCAGCAATGGCGTTACTAGCACACGAAACAGGTGAGTTAGGTGAAGGCGAGTCAAAAATCCTAACCAACTTACTGCAATTCCGTGATGTAAGCGTAACGAAAATTATGACGCCACGTCCGGTGCTATTCCGTGTTGATGCAGAGCAAACCATTAATGAATTCTTGTCTCAGCATAAAAACAGCCCGTTCTCTCGTCCATTGGTATATAGCGAGCAGAGTGACAACATTGTCGGTTTCGTTCACCGCCTAGAGCTATTTGCTGAAAGCCAAGCGGGTAAAGGGGGCCAAGAACTCGGTGTATTAATGCGCCCACTACCCGTTATTATGAATAACGTTAGCGTACCTAAGGCTTTTGAGCGCTTAATGCAGGAACGTTCACAGCTTATCTTAATCGTTGACGAATACGGCACAGTACAAGGTCTCGTGACCTTAGAAGATATTTTCGAAAGCCTGGTAGGTGAAGAAATTGTCGATGAAGCCGATAAAAATACTGACATGCAGCAACTGGCTTTCCAGCGTTGGGAAAAGTGGAAGAAAAAGCATGGTGTAATTCAAAATAATGATGAAGAAAAATAATCCTCCATCATGAAAAAAGGGACCTTTCGGTCCCTTTTTTATTATCTCTTTAAACCACTCAGTACATTAGTATTCTTTAGTCAGTACTTGGCGTTTTACTGTCAAACGCTGCGCAATTAATCCGATAACCAAGGTGATTACCGTCGGCAAAATCCAACCTGCGTAATAGTGATATAACGGTAGATTAGCCTCTAGTATCTTATCCATCTGTGCTGGCATCGCTTCAAGAATATGCGTTGCATCAATACAGCCAAAAATCATCGCAACGGCTAAGGTTGCCAATACCATCTTTTGTGATAATTGATGACGCAGTGGTGCAATAATCAGTAATGAAATCGCAATAGGGTGTAACGCAACAACCACAGGTAATGTCACTTTCAACAATTGCGATAAGCCAACGTTAGCAATAATGCCTGATAGCACCATAATCACAATAACACTTTTACGATAGGTCACCGGTGTGAAAGTACGGCTATAAAACTCACTACCCGCAGTTGTCACCCCAATCGCTGTTGTTAAGCACGCCAATACCAATACCGCACCTAATAACAAAGTACCAAACACACCAAAATGATAATTGGTGAAAGCGGTTAAGATCTCACCACCATTAGTGAAGTTTAATCCCAGCCCTTCGCTTGTTACGCCAATATAAGCAAGAGACAAGTACACTAATGCCATTGCACTTGAATACATAAGCGCCGCAATTAAGGTGTATTTTGCAATGGCTTTAGGCTCTTTAACGCCCATACCTTCAATAGCACGGAAGATAACCCAGCCAAAACCAATCGATCCTAACGCATCCATTGTCATATAACCTTGGGTTAAACCTTCAGCCATCGCCCCATTAACATAAGCTCCCGTCGCTTCAGTGACATAACCTGAAGGATATAAAATAGCGACAACAGCCATCACACCTAAAATCGTTAGCAGTATTGGCGTTAACCATTTGCCTAAAGTGTCCACCAGCTTACCGGGATATAACGAGAACAAAATAGCGGCGATACAAAATGCTATAGAAAAAGGGATAAGACCAACATCACCCATGAAGGGAGCAAGACTAAATTGGTAAGCCACGGTGATCGTACGAGGAATAATAAAAGCAGGACCAATCACAATAAACAACATCACCCAAAAGCTAGTTGCTAAAGGTTTCGGTAATGCAGCAGTTAAGTTATCAGAGCCTCGAACCCAAGCGACAATCACCAGCGCAATCGCAGGTAAACCCACTCCAGTTAAAAGAAATCCTGTCATGCCACTTAGAAAGTTATCACCAGCTTGATAACCTAAGAATGGAGGGAAAATTAAGTTTCCCGCGCCTAAATACATGGCGAATGTCATAAAGCCTAATGCGGCAATATTGCGTGCACTTAACATAGTATTCCTTTGATTGTGACTTTCAGCTTGGAGGAAGCGAGATGGGAATATGTTTCAAAGGACCTATCAGCTTCTTCGCAAGCTGACAGTAATGTTTAAATATAAGCAGCCAGCTCTAAATACGTTTTAGAGAGAGCATGAGGAGTTGGCGGATATTACCGTCACACATCGCATATTGCGCAGTAATATTACGACCACAAAAACAGGTAGCGAATGTCATTGCTATAAATGTATGCATTGTACCTCCTCGTGAATAAACCATTATTGCCATAAACAATGTGCTACGGCGCTGTAACGTTATAAACGGTGAAGGGATCGAATTACAATAGCCAAAATAAAATAAGTGTAATGGTGCAAATTCAAATCACCAAGCAGTGATATTCACTGGATTTTAAATTAAAAACCAGAACTAAAAACTTCACAAATCCCAAACATACTGAAACACAAACAATACAAATGATGAAATAACCGTCTTTTCTACGATATTTTGCTTATATAACGAAATATTTTTATGCTGAACAACGCACTTTCACCCGATACAAAAAAAGAGCCCTTAGGCTCTTTTTTTACTGTCATGGCGATATTAGCTGTTAGAGCTCAATACCGATATTACTGACAGGCTCATCACGCAACTCTGCACGAAGATCTTTAATCAATTCAATATCACGTGTTTCTGCTTCTTTTAATGCACGGAAAATCGCCCACTGGGTATCCCATTCCGCACATACTGCTTCATTTTCTTTTTGATTATCGTTAGTGATCTCGATACCTGTTTGTGCGTACTCAAGATTAGCAACAGTTTCTGCCGATAAAGCACTTAGTTTGATCACTGTTTCCATCATAAGATCACGATCTAACATCGCATGCAGAAGATCAGCAAGTGCAACACACGCATCAATCGCAGGGCTTACCGCGTAGATATCAAACTCATCTTCGCTTGGCACCATATCTTCTAATTTTTCTAGCTGATTCTCGAAGTTAATTTTGGCGTTTTTAACGGTCAAAATCTCCCAGACGCTATCTAAGATCACTCGATATTTATAAGAATCAGCAAATCCTGTTTCTGCACAGAAAAATACATAATTTGGGTACATACGCTCACACAAAGACACCATAAATGTCAGGTGTTGCCACGGTTCTAATTTTTCTAAGCGTAACTGGATCGGATTTTTAAGCATGAGATAATCTACAGTAGTGATTTGAAGTGAAGTTTACTTGATAAACGAATAAGGCTAAAGGAAAAGCATGATCAAAGTTTCAGTAATATCAAAGCAACAACAACGCTATACCCAATTATTGGCACAGGCGCAGTTACCGGACCTTTGCTTAACCGATGATCCTTCGCAAGCAAGCATAATTCTAGCGGATCCTCCTTTGATCGCCAACCAACTCGAACAATTACCCAAACTAAAATGGTTACAATCAACATTTGCAGGCATTGATGCCCTCATTAAACCTCACCTACGACAAGATTATTTACTCACTAACGTTAAAGGATATTTTGGCCCTTTGATCAGTGAATATGTTATTGGTCAGTGCCTTAATTACTATCGTCACTTCCACCAATACGCACAGCAACAAACACAATCTTTATGGCAGCCAATCCCTTATCAATCTGTCAGTGGCAAAACCATGGTAATCATAGGAACAGGAAGCATCGGCTGTATACTCGCAAAAACGGCAAAAGCATTGAACTTCTCGGTCATTGGTGTCAACAGGCAAGGCTTATCAGCCTCTACTGATTTTGCTCAAACGTATCCAATTACAGAATTGCAGCACGCACTCAGCAAGGCTGATGTGATTGTTTCTATTCTGCCATCAACAGAGCAGACGAATGATATCTATAACCAACAATGCTGGTCGCACTGTCGTAATGCACTTTTTTTCAATGTTGGTAGAGGTAATACTGTTGTTGAATCAGACTTAATTAATGCGCTTGATAATAAACAGCTCAACCATGCTTACCTTGATGTGTTCAAGCAAGAGCCACTTAACCAAGATCATCCTTTTTGGCATCATCCAAAAATAAGTATCACTCCACATATAGCGGCGGAAAGTTTTCCAGAACAAGTCATAGAGATATTCAAAACTAATTACCTCCGCTTTAAACAACAGCAAGATCTAAATTATCTTATTGATTTTAAAAGTGGATATTAAAAGTGCAACTATATTTTAACGTACAACTAAGATGAAACAAGTTGATAACTTACGCGATCTTATTCACCACTGCGAGATCTGCAAAGATCACCTAGTACCACGGCCTGTGATTCAATTTAGCTCTAAAGCTAGGTTATTGCTTATTGGACAAGCGCCCGGATTAAAAGTCCATCAAACAGGGATCCCATTCAATGATCCTAGCGGTGATCGTCTACGCCAATGGCTTGGGTTGGACAAAGATACCTTCTATAACCCAGAACACATTGCCATTATGCCGATGGGTTTATGTTATCCCGGAAAAGGGAAAACTGGTGATTTACCGCCTCGCCCAGAGTGTGCACCAAAATGGCATCTGCCAGTGCTTGATCTGATGCCTAATATCGGTATGACATTACTGATCGGACAATACGCACAAAACTATTATTTACAAGATAAGCCGAAAACACTCACAGAAACCGTAAGGCAATGGCAACAATGGGCACCACGCTACATTCCATTGCCTCACCCATCGCCTCGTAATGCCATTTGGCTTAAAAAGAATCCATGGTTTGAATTAGACGTCGTCCCTTATATTCGCCAATACGTCCACCAGCATTTAGCAATCAAAGACCAAGTTTAGAGATAAAAAAAACCCACGCAATTACGTGGGTTTCAGTTTTATCATATCAATTTGGCAAATTACTTATGGTAAGGCTTTGATAATTCATGCACGGCTTCAACAAACACACCAGCATTTTCAGGCGGAACATCCAAGTGAATACCATGACCTAAGTTAAAGACATGGCCTGTACCACCATCGCCAAAACCTTCAAGAATCGTTGCTACTTCTTGACGAATACGTTCAGGTTGCGCATAAAGCATGGATGGATCCATATTACCTTGTAGTGCAACCTTATCACCGATGCGACGTTTCGCTTCTGCGATATCAATGGTCCAATCTAAGCCTACGCCATCACAGCCCGTTGCTGCGATTTGCTCAAGCCACATGCCACCATTTTTAGTGAACAGCGTAACTGGTACACGACGACCTTCATTTTCACGAATTAAGCCATCTACAATCTTATGCATGTAACGCAGCGAGAATTCGTTGTAATCACGTGGGGTTAACACACCACCCCAAGTATCAAATACCATCACAGCCTGTGCACCGGCTTTGATCTGTGCATTTAGGTATTCAGTAACACTATCCGCTAACTTATCTAGCAATAGGTGTAGTGTTTGTGGCTCTGCATACATCATCTTCTTGATCTTAGTGAAAGCTTTAGAGCTACCACCTTCAACCATGTAAGTCGCCAATGTCCATGGGCTACCAGAGAAGCCAATCAATGGTACTTCACCTTGCAGATCATGACGAATTTGACGAACGGCATTCATTACGTATTGCAGCTCACCTTCAGGATCGGGTAAACCAATTTTATCTACGTCAGCTTTACAAGTAATAGGACGTTGGAATTTAGGTCCTTCGCCAGCTTCGAAGTATAAGCCAAGACCCATTGCATCAGGAATCGTCAAGATATCTGAGAACAAGATAGCAGCATCAAGCGGGAAACGCTTCAGTGGCTGCAATGTGACTTCACTTGCTAGCTCAGCGTTCTTACATAGCGACATAAAGTCACCTGCAACGCTACGTGTTTCACGGTATTCTGGGAGATAACGACCCGCTTGGCGCATCATCCACACCGGCGTGTAATCAACAGGCTGTTTTAACAACGCACGTAGGTAGCGGTCATTCTTTAATTCGCTCATTTGAGACTCCATGGGTAAATTCTGCATTTATTGTATCATTCATTACTCAGAACAAAATAGAACATATCTTATTCTATCAATAGGAAATAACGATACGATAACGCGTTAAACCTGATTGTTAATCATTACAGGGCGAGCTTGAAAAAGACAGCGTATGATCTATTAACCGACGTGCGATTGTCCCTTGTGGCGGTAACTGAGGTAAATGCTCCGCATCAGCCCAGATTGCGTCGGTTAACTCTTCATAATCAGGCTTAATATCACCACTGGCGTAATCAGCAGTAAATCCCATCATCAGATTAGAGGGAAATGCCCACGGCTGACTAGCAAAGTATTGAATATTCGCAACAGTAATGCCTGTTTCTTCCAATACTTCACGTGCAACACATTGCTCTAGTGTTTCACCGGTTTCAACAAAACCCGCAATCACGGTATACATACCTGTTTTATGTCGGGGATGCTGCGCGAGCAAAATTTTCTCATCTTTACGTACCGCGACAATAATACAAGGCGAAACACGTGGATAATCTATTGCCTTACAAATTTGACACTGCATTGCCAATTGGTCTTCACACAACATTGCTTCATGACCACAGCGTCCGCAAAAGTGTTGTTGATAGAGCATATGAGATAATTGGATTGCTCGTCCGACAAGATTAAAAAGCCCTGAATCTTCATTTAATAATTCGCGCAAACTATAGAAAACGTCTGAATCGTCTAAAAACTTAGCTTCTCCCCAATAAACAGGTATCCCATTAAACGTACCTATTTGTCGAATATCACTCATCTTAGTCGCTAAATCAGACATTGCTCGCAATGGAAGCTTACTATTTTCAAGTAGTATTTTACCATTCAGGGTTTCGCAGCAATATGCCAAATTCTCATTTTTTAACATTTTTATTACTTTCATCCTTGCGGCTGCGTAAATTTACTGGCAATCTAAAGTTTAAACCAAGTAGTTATCCGAACAACTAGCTCTCTTTAAAAGAGAAAGATCATCGACTATCGATTTAACGATATCGACATGACCATGAGGACGTGCTCATGCTTAGTAAATTCGAACAAGTCAAAAAAGAATGGGGCGGTCATAATGACGTCATTGACCAATGGCTGATGATGCGTCAACAACTGCTTATCGATTTTTGTAAACTAGCAGGCTTAGCCCCGAAAGAAGAGGCTAACCGCCAACTTCCTACCGCCTCTCAATTATCGTTATTCAGTGAAGCTCTGGTTGATTATATTTCAGCGGGTCACTTCAAAATTTACGATAACGTAATGGAGCGCTGGCATCAAACAGGTTATTCACCTACCGAAGAAATTTCCACTCTTTACGCAAAAATCACTTTAACGACAGATCCATTATTGAACTTCAATGATAAATACAGTGAAGTCAAAAAAGACGATTTACTTGAAAAATTTGATGAAGATTTATCTCAAGTGGGTGAGCTAATGGAACTTCGCTTTGCCCTTGAAGACAAACTGATTGAGCTGATCAGCGACAGTCTATCTTGCCCTCCTGGCGCATAGCCTAGCCATTATAATATGTGGCAGTAACATAGGCTGCCACTTCATTACACACTATCCAACACCTTCTTTTTCCCTCTTACATAACCCGTCCACTAGCCTGATATTTATTACAAACAATAAAAAAGGCACCCCGAAGGATGCCTTTTAGAATCAGTTACGTTGAGAATTAATTCTCGTCGTTAAGACCTGCATTCAATAGTGCCGCTAAGTCTTGAGAGGCTTGCTCTGCATCAACTTGTGGTGCTACTGGCTCAAGCTCAACATCACGCTGCAATTGACGACGTTGGTGGTAAGAGAAACCTGTACCCGCTGGGATCAGACGACCCACGATTACGTTCTCTTTCAGACCACGTAGGTCATCACGCTTACCAGAAACAGCAGCTTCTGTTAGTACGCGCGTTGTTTCCTGGAACGATGCTGCTGAGATGAATGACTCAGTCGCAAGCGATGCTTTAGTGATACCTAGTAAGTCACGAGAGTAACTTGCAGGAGTCTTACCTTCAGCTTCAAGCTGACGGTTAGCAATCGTTACGCGAGAGAATTCAACTTGCTCGCCTTCTAGGAACTCAGAATCACCAGCAACAGTGATAGTTACCTTACGTAGCATCTGACGAATGATAGTCTCAATGTGCTTATCATTAATCTTAACGCCCTGTAGACGGTAAACTTCCTGAACTTCGTTAACGATGTATTCTGCAACTGCGTGTACACCACGTAGACGTAGAATATCGTGCGGAGTTTCTGGACCATCAGCGATTACGTCACCCTTCTCAACTTTTTCGCCTTCGAAAACGTTAAGTTGGCGATGCTTCAGGATCATCTCTTCGTACGGCTGACCTTCACTTGGTGTGATGATCAAGCGACGCTTACCTTTAGTTTCTTTACCGAACGATACTGTACCGGTAATTTCTGCCAAGATAGCTGGTTCTTTTGGCTTACGTGCTTCGAACAAGTCAGCAACGCGTGGTAGACCACCCGTGATATCCTTGTTACCGCCAGATTTTTGCGGAATACGTGCAAGCGTATCACCGATACCAACCATAGCGCCGTCGTCAAGCTGAACAATCGCCTTACCAGGTAGGAAGTATTGAGCTGGCATATCAGTACCAGGGATCATTACATCATTACCATCAGCATCAACAAGTTTGATAGCTGGACGCATATCTTTACCTGCTGCTGGACGAGCTGCTGCATCAGTTACTTCGCTTGAAGATAGACCTGTTAGGTCATCTGTTTGACGAGAAACTGTTACGCCGTCGATCATGTCAACGAACTGGATACGACCAGCCACTTCAGTGATGATTGGCATGGTGTGCGCTTCCCAGTTTGCTACTGTTTCACCAGCAACAACGTCTGCACCGTCACCTTTGCTTAAAATAGTACCGTAAGACAGTTTGTAGTTCTCTTTCGTACGGCCGAACTCATCAATGATGCTTAGTTCAGATGCACGAGAAGTAATTACAAGCTTGCCAGCATTGTTCGTTACGAACTTAGCATTGTGCAGCTTCATAGAACCTGTAGTTTTCACTACAACGCTATTGTCTGCTGCTGCTGCTGATGCCGCACCACCGATGTGGAACGTACGCATCGTAAGCTGTGTACCCGGTTCACCGATTGACTGAGCAGCAACAACACCCACTGCCTCACCAGAGTTAACCAAGTGACCACGAGCAAGGTCACGACCGTAACAGAACTTACAACAACCGAAGTCATTTTCACACGTTACAACTGAACGTACTTTAACTTGGTCTACAGAGTTTGCTTCTAGGATCTCACACCACTTCTCATCAAGAAGCGTATTACGTGGTGCTAGAACTTCTTCTGTACCCGGTTTTAGAACGTCTTCAGCAACAACACGACCAAGAACACGATCACCAAGTTGTTCTTTAACATCACCACCCTCGATTAGAGGCATCATGGTGATACCAGCGTAAGTACCACAGTCATCTGCTGTGATCACTACGTCTTGCGCTACGTCTACTAGACGACGCGTTAGGTAACCTGAGTTTGCTGTCTTAAGTGCGGTATCCGCAAGACCCTTACGAGCACCGTGAGTAGAGATAAAGTACTGGAGTACGTTTAGACCTTCACGGAAGTTCGCAGTGATCGGCGTTTCGATGATTGAGCCATCTGGCTTAGCCATCAGACCACGCATACCCGCCAACTGACGAATCTGTGCAGCAGAACCACGAGCACCAGAGTCGGCCATCATGTATACGCTGTTGAACGATTTTTGCTGCTCTTCTTCACCGTCACGGTTAATAACAGTATCGAAAGACAGGTTATCCATCATAGCTTTAGCAACTTGTTCGTTCGCTGTAGCCCAGATATCGATAACTTTGTTGTAACGTTCACCAGCAGTTACAAGACCTGATTGGAACTGCTCTTGGATTTCAGCAACTTCAGCTTCAGCTTCAGCGATCTTAGTGTATTTAGCCGCAGGTACAACCATATCGTCGATACCAACAGATACACCAGAAAGTGCAGCGTAAGCAAAACCTGTGTACATAATCTGGTCAGCAAAGATAACAGTATCTTTCATGCCCAGCTTACGATAACAGGTGTTAAGAAGCTTAGAAATTTGCTTCTTACCTAGTGCTTCAGTGTTTACAAGGCTAAATGACAGACCTTTCGGTACGATAGGCCATAGCATTGCACGACCAACAGTAGTATCAACAAGTTGAGAATTCTCAACAAAGTTACCCTGCTCGTCTTTCACATATTCTGTAATACGTACTTTAACGCGAGCATGAAGCTCAGCCATCTTAGTACGGTATGCTTTCTCAGCTTCAGCTGGTCCAGCAAGGTACATGCCTTCACCTTTCGCGTTGATTTTCTCACGCGTCATGTAGTAAAGACCCAATACAACGTCCTGAGAAGGTACGATGATCGGATCACCAGATGCTGGTGAAAGAATGTTGTTTGTTGACATCATTAGAGCACGTGCTTCTAGCTGTGCTTCTAGCGTCAACGGCAAGTGAACCGCCATCTGGTCACCATCGAAGTCGGCGTTGTATGCCGCACACACAAGTGGGTGAAGCTGAATCGCTTTACCTTCGATTAGGATTGGTTCAAACGCCTGAATACCTAGACGGTGCAGTGTTGGTGCACGGTTAAGCATTACTGGGTGTTCACGAATAACTTCGTCTAGGATATCCCAAACGACTGCTTCTTCGCGCTCAACCATCTTCTTAGCAGCTTTGATTGTCGTAGCAAGACCACGAGTCTCTAACTTACCGTAGATGAATGGCTTAAATAGCTCTAGTGCCATCTTCTTAGGAAGACCACACTGATGCAGACGTAGGTATGGACCTACTGTGATAACAGAACGACCTGAGTAGTCTACACGCTTACCAAGAAGGTTCTGACGGAAACGACCTTGTTTACCCTTGATCATATCAGCAAGAGATTTCAGAGGACGCTTGTTAGAGCCAGTGATAGCGCGGCCACGACGACCGTTATCTAGCAATGCATCAACAGATTCCTGAAGCATACGCTTTTCGTTACGTACGATGATATCAGGAGCAGCCAGGTCTAAAAGACGCTTCAGACGGTTGTTACGGTTAATAACACGACGGTATAGATCATTCAGATCTGAAGTCGCGAAACGACCGCCGTCTAGTGGTACCAACGGACGTAGGTCCGGCGGTAGAACTGGCAGTACAGACAGGATCATCCACTCTGGGTTGTTACCTGACTGTAGGAAAGCTTCAACTAGCTTAAGACGCTTAGTTAGCTTCTTACGCTTAGTTTCAGAGTTAGTTTCTTCTAACTCTTCACGCATATTTTCGATTTCAGCATTTAGGTCCATGTTGCCTAAAAGTGCTTTAACCGCTTCTGCGCCCATCTTAGCGTCGAACTCGTCGCCCCACTCTTCAAGTGCATCCAAGTACTGCTCTTCAGAAAGCAGCTGGCTACGCTCAAGGTTGGTCATACCAGGTTCAATAACTACGTATGATTCAAAGTAAAGTACACGCTCGATATCACGTAGAGGCATGTCCATTAACAAACCGATACGAGATGGCAGTGACTTTAAGAACCAGATGTGGGCAACAGGTGAAGCAAGCTCAATGTGACCCATACGCTCACGGCGTACTTTAGTCTGAGTAACTTCAACACCACATTTTTCACAGATCACACCACGGTGCTTCAGGCGCTTGTACTTGCCACAAAGACACTCGTAGTCTTTTACTGGGCCAAAGATACGTGCACAGAAAAGACCGTCACGCTCAGGCTTGAAGGTACGATAGTTGATTGTTTCTGGCTTTTTAACTTCACCAAAAGACCATGAACGGATCATGTCAGGTGAAGCTAGACCGATTTTGATTGCATCAAATTCTTCGGTCTTATGTTGTGCTTTCAGAAACTTAAGTAAGTCTTTCACATTCGGCTCCTGTGAGGAGTTGACCCATAAAGGCGCCAGTCTACTGGCGCCTTCATATTTATACCGGAGTAACTAATAAGTATAGGTGACTAACCCAGTCTTATTCGTCTTCCAGCTCGATGTTAATACCCAACGAGCGGATTTCTTTCAACAATACGTTGAATGATTCCGGCATACCTGGTTCCATACGATGATCACCGTCAACGATGTTTTTATACATCTTCGTACGGCCGTTAACGTCATCTGACTTAACGGTTAGCATTTCTTGAAGGGTATATGCTGCGCCGTATGCTTCAAGCGCCCATACTTCCATCTCACCAAAACGCTGACCACCGAACTGAGCTTTACCACCCAGCGGCTGCTGAGTAACAAGGCTGTAAGAACCGGTAGAACGGGCGTGCATCTTGTCATCAACCAAGTGGTTCAGTTTAAGCATGTACATGTAACCAACAGTTACAGGACGCTCAAATGCATCACCAGTACGGCCATCAAACAACGTTAGCTGACCTGATTCAGGTAGATCACCCAATTTTAGCAACTCTTTAATTGATGACTCAGGTGCGCCATCAAATACAGGTGTTGCAATCGGTAGACCTTTACGAAGGTTTTGTACAAGAGTACGCACTTCCTGATCAGTAAGAGCTTCGATATCAACTTTCTGGCGAGTATCACCTAGGTTGTATACGCGTTGTAGGAAGTTACGGAACTTGTGTAACTCCTGCTGCTCTTTAAGCATATCGTTAAGTTTGTCACCGATACCTTTCGCCGCAAGACCTAAGTGAGTCTCAAGGATCTGACCGATGTTCATACGAGACGGTACACCCAGTGGGTTCAGAACGATATCAACCGTTTGACCTTTCTCATCGTAAGGCATGTCTTCAACAGGGTTAATCTTAGAGATAACACCCTTGTTACCGTGACGACCCGCCATCTTATCACCCGGTTGGATGCGACGACGAACAGCTAGGTATACTTTAACAATCTTAAGTACGCCAGGTGCTAGGTCATCACCTTGAGTGATCTTACGACGCTTAGTTTCAAACTTCTTATCGAACTCAGCTTTCAGTTCATCATACTGCTCTGCAAGCTGTTCCAACTGGTTTTGTAAAGCTTCGTCATCAAGCGTAACAGCGAATAGTGCATCGCGGTTCATTGAAGCAATCTTGTCTTCGCCGTAACCCGCAGATAGTAGAAGCGTACGAACACGAGCAAGAAGACCACCCTCAAGGATCTGGAATTCTTCTGTGATATCTTTCTTCGCTTCTTTCAGCTGCATCTCTTCAATTTCAAGAGCACGCTTGTCTTTCTCAACGCCGTCACGAGTGAAGACTTGTACGTCAATAATCGTACCAGTAACACTTCCAGGAACACGTAGAGATGAATCTTTAACATCAGATGCTTTCTCACCGAAGATAGCTCGTAGAAGCTTCTCTTCTGGTGTTAGTTGTGTTTCACCCTTAGGTGTCACTTTACCAACTAGGATGTCACCACCCTTCACTTCAGCACCGATGTAAACGATACCTGACTCGTCCAACTTAGAAAGCGCAGCTTCACCCACATTAGGGATATCAGCAGTGATTTCTTCAGAACCCAGCTTCGTATCACGCGCCACACAAGAAAGCTCTTGAATGTGGATTGTTGTGAAACGATCCTCCTGAACTACACGCTCAGAAACTAAGATGGAATCCTCGAAGTTGTAACCGTTCCAAGGCATGAACGCGATACGCATGTTTTGACCAAGCGCTAGCTCACCAAGGTCTGTTGAAGGACCATCAGCAAGAACATCACCGCGTGATACTGGCTCGCCAGGTAGCACGGTTGGACGCTGGTTAATACATGTGTTCTGGTTAGAACGCGTGTACTTAGTTAGGTTGTAGATATCGATACCTGCTTCACCAGGGATCAACTCGTCGTCGTTAACTTTGATAACGATACGAGATGCATCTACAGACTGAACTGTACCACCACGTTTAGCTACAGCTGTAACACCAGAATCAACACCGATTTGACGCTCAATACCAGTACCTACTAGCGGCTTATCAGCACGGATAGTTGGAACTGCCTGACGTTGCATGTTCGCACCCATTAGGGCACGGTTAGCATCATCGTGTTCTAGGAACGGGATCAGAGATGCCGCCACAGATACAACCTGGTTGGTTGCAACGTCCATGTATTGAACATGGTCACGTGGGTGCAGACCTGAATCACCTTTCTGACGAGCAGTGATCAATTCGTCAGCAAATGAACCGTCTTCGTTAAGCGCGGCGTTAGCCTGTGCAATAACGTATAGACCTTCTTCGATTGCTGATAGGTATTCGATATCGTCTGTAACTTTTCCGTCTATCACTTTACGGTAAGGTGTTTCCAAGAAACCGTAAGGGTTACAACGCGCAAAAACAGATAGCGAGTTGATTAGACCGATGTTTGGACCTTCAGGCGTTTCGATAGGACATAGACGACCGTAGTGCGTCGCGTGTACGTCTCGAACCTCAAAGCCAGCACGCTCACGAGTCAGACCACCTGGACCAAGCGCCGAGATACGACGTTTGTGAGTAACTTCTGACAGTGGGTTGTTTTGGTCCATAAACTGTGACAACTGAGAAGAGCCGAAGAACTCTTTCACTGCCGCAGAAATAGGTTTAGCGTTAATTAGGTCTTGAGGCATGATTGCATCAAGATCGCCTAAGCTTAGACGCTCTTTAACAGCACGCTCAACACGTACTAGACCAACGCGGAATTGGTTTTCAGCCATTTCGCCAACAGAACGAATACGACGGTTACCAAGGTGGTCGATATCATCAACTTCACCTTTACCGTTACGGATATCGATCAGTTTACGCATAACATCAATGATGTCTGCGTGGTCTAAGATACCAGGACCTGTAGTCTCTTCACGAAGTAGAGAACTGTTGAACTTCATACGACCAACAGCAGATAGATCGTAACGATCTTCTGAGAAGAACAAGCTTTCAAAAAGTTGCTCAGCTGCTTCACGTGTTGGTGGCTCGCCAGGGCGCATCATACGGTAGATTTCTACCAATGCACTTAAACGGTCAGTTGTGTTGTCGATACGTAGGGTATCTGACATGTAAGGACCGTGGTCTAAATCGTTCGTAAACAGAACTTCAATAGACTTGTGACCCGCCTGAGATAGAAGTGCTAATGCTTCCAGGCTTAATTCCTGGTTAGCCGCTACAATCAGTTCACCGGTTTCTTCGTTGATGTAATCGCGTGATGCGATCTTACCAACGATGTACTCAACTGGTACTTCGATGTGATCAATGCCGTCTTTGCCTAATTGGCGAATATGACGAGCAGTGATACGACGACCTTGCTCTACGTAAACTGTACCGTTCGCTTCAATATCAAAGCTTGCAGTTTCGCCACGTAGACGATCCGGTACCAACTCCATAACAAGAGATTTACCTTGAACTTCGAAATGAATTTTTTCGAAGAACATGTCAAGGATCTGTTCTGTTGTGTAGTTAAGTGCACGAAGGATGATAGACGCAGGTAATTTACGACGACGGTCGATACGTACGAATACACTGTCCTTAGGATCGAACTCGAAATCCAACCATGAACCACGGTAAGGGATTACGCGAGCGTTATATAACACTTTACCTGAGGAGTGGGTCTTACCCTTATCGCTGTCGAAGAAGACACCCGGGCTACGGTGTAGCTGGGATACGATAACCCTCTCGGTACCGTTAATAACGAATGTACCGTTATCTGTCATGAGCGGAATTTCGCCCATGTAAACTTCTTGTTCTTTAATGTCTTTTACAGTGCCAGCCGGCGCGTCTTTATCGTACATGACAAGACGTAGCTTCACACGCAGTGGAGCAGAATAAGTTACGCCACGAATCTGACATTCTTTAACATCGAAGACCGGCTCACCGAGACGATAGCTAACGTATTGCAGCTCGGAATTGCCATTGTAGCTCTGGATTGGAAAAACAGAGCGAAAGGCAGCTTCTAGACCGTAATGCCCTTCTGGATCCTGCTCGATAAATTTTTGGAAAGAATCAAGCTGGATCGACAGCAAGTATGGAGCATCCAACACTTGCGGACGCTTACCAAAATCCTTACGGATACGCTTTTTCTCGGTATAAGAGTAAACCATAGGTTCCTCAGATCGCTGATAAGTGATCCAAACTACCCCAATACACACGGGGGGTAGTGACTAAACGTTGTTTATGTGTAGGAACAACCCAATGAAATCAGGGTCGTTTTTTTGCTAGACAGTGGATACAAAACAAGGTGAAAATTACCACTGCCCTACAGCGCAAAAAGGCCGGTGGCAATTTGCCACCAGCCAATAGCCATAAAAGGCTATGAAATCAAATAATTATTACTTGATTTCAACAGAAGCACCAGCTTCTTCTAATTGAGCTTTAAGAGCTTCAGCTTCAGCTTTCTCAACGCCTTCTTTTAGAGGTGCTGGAGCGCCGTCAACTACTGCTTTAGCTTCTTTAAGACCAAGACCAGTTGCGCCACGTACTGCTTTGATTACAGCAACTTTGTTAGCGCCACAAGCTGTTAGGATTACGTCGAATTCAGTTTGCTCTTCAGCTGCATCTGCAGCTGCGCCGCCTGCTACAACTGCAGCTGCAGCAGTAACACCGAATTTTTCTTCCATAGCTTCAATTAGCTCAACAACTTGCATTACAGACATTTCTGCAACTGCGTCTAGGATTTGCTCGTTAGTGATAGACATAACAATTCTCTTTTAAAGTCAACAATAAGTTTAAATAGTAATCAGATAAAACTCTGCTATTAAGCAGCAGCTTCTTCTTTCTGATCACGTACTGCAGCGATAGTACGTACAAGTTTACCAGCAGACGCTTCTTTCATGCACATCATTAAGCGTGCGATAGCTTCGTCGTAAGTTGGTAGAGTTGCTAGTACTTCAACGTTTGCAACAGCGCCTTCAAATGCAGCTGCTTTGATCTCGAATGCTTTGTTCTCTTTAGCGAAGTCTTTAAAAAGACGCGCTGCAGCACCTGGGTGCTCATTAGAGAAACCGATTAGAGAAGGACCAACAAAAACGTCTTGTAGACATTCGAAGTCAGTTCCTTCCACTGCACGGCGTGCTAGTGTGTTACGAACAACTTTAACGTATACGCCAGCTTCACGAGCTTGCTTACGTAAAGTAGTCATCGCACCCACAGTAACACCGCGAGAGTCAGCAACAACAGCAGAAAGTGCACCGTTGGCAGCTTCGTTGACTTCAGCAACAATTGCTTTTTTGTCTTGAAGATTTAATGCCATTGGATTTGCTCCTGGATTGTTTGACACCACTCACTGCTCAAATAGCAGGAGAGTCTTACGGCGCAGATCCAAGAAAGACATACATCAATCATGCTCTGGCACCGTCTACGTAGGTAAATATTAAGTTCCGAAAAACACCTACGGTCTTTGACGGAGGCTAACTGCAAGCAATTAGCCCCAGCCACGAATTCGGAAGCGACAAATTATACACTAACTTATCGCTTCTGCAAATTATTACGCTACGTTAGTTTTCAGAGAGTTCTGATCTAATGCTACGCCTGCACCCATAGTAGTAGAGATGCTTACTTTCTTAATGAAAGTACCTTTCGCTGAAGAAGGCTTAGCTTTCTTCAGTGCAACTAGAAGAGCTTCTAAGTTCTCTTGTAGTTGAGCGGCATCGAAGTTCACTTTACCGATAGTAGTGTGAATGATACCGTTTTTGTCGTTACGGTAACGAACCTGACCTGCTTTAGCATTTTTAACTGCTTCAGCAACGTTAGGAGTTACAGTACCAACTTTAGGGTTTGGCATAAGACCACGAGGACCTAAGATAGTACCAAGTTGACCTACAACGCGCATTGCATCAGGAGATGCGATAACTACGTCGAAGTTCATCTCGCCTTTCTTAACTAGATCAGCTAGATCTTCCATACCTACAAGCTCAGCGCCAGCTTCTTTAGCAGCTTCAGCGTTTGCGCCTTGAGTAAATACAGCAACACGGATATCACGACCAGTACCGTTTGGTAGTACAGTTGCACCACGTACGTTTTGGTCAGATTTACGTGCATCAATGCCTAGGTTAACTGCAACGTCAACACTTTCATTGAATTTAGCAGTAGCTAGTTCTTTTAGAAGAGCAACAGCTTCGTTGATTTCGTACTCACGAGTAGAGTCAACTTTGTCACGGATAACGCGCATGCGCTTAGTCAGTTTAGCCATCTTATTAACCCTCTACCACTAGGCCCATTGAGCGAGCAGTACCAGCAATTGAACGCTTCATAGCTTCAATATCAGCACCAGTCATGTCTGCAGCTTTAGTCTCAGCAATCTCTTGGATCTGAGCGTCAGTTACAGTACCTACTTTCTCAGTGTTCGGACGACCAGAACCAGACTTAAGGCCAGCTGCTTTAAGCAGAAGAACTGCTGCAGGTGGAGTCTTAGTTACGAACGTGAATGAACGGTCACTGTAAACAGTGATAACAACTGGAGTTGGAAGACCTTTCTCTACTGAGTCAGTCTTAGCGTTAAACGCTTTACAGAATTCCATGATGTTAACACCATGTTGACCAAGAGCTGGACCAACTGGTGGACTAGGGTTCGCCATACCAGCTGCAACTTGCAGCTTGATGTAAGCTTCTACTTTTTTAGCCATTGCTATATACCTAAATTTGGGTTCAAACGTCTATTTTTAAACAAACAGACTCCCCGTCTAACGAAAGGGCGCGAAATTATAGCCTAATCTCACGCCCCTGACAATACAACTTGAACAGAATTTGATCAGTTCTTTTCGATTTGACCGAACTCTAATTCTACTGGCGTTGCACGACCGAAAATCGATACAGAAACCTTCACGCGGCTCTTATCGTAATCTACTGATTCAATTGTACCATTGAAATCAGCAAATGGACCATCAGTCACACGAACAACTTCACCAGGTTCAAATACTGTTTTATGAACAGGAGACTCACTAGCTTGCTGTAGACGGTTTAGGATCGCATCCGCTTCTTTATCAGAAATCGGAGCTGGGCGATCAGAAGTTCCGCCAATGAAGCCCATAACACGTGGAATACTGCGTACTAAGTGCCATGTTTCGTCGTTCATCACCATTTGTACCAGTACGTAACCTGGGAAGAACTTACGCTCACTCTTACGGCGCTGACCTGCACGAACTTCAACTACCTCTTCTGTAGGAACAAGAACTTCATCAAAGTGCTCTTCCATACCGTGCATTTTGATATGTTCGCGTAGTGACTGTGCAACTCGGCCTTCAAAACCTGAAAAAGCCTGTACTACATACCATCGTTTTTTTGGAGCTTCGCTCATGAATTCTTACCTCACACGCCGGTAAATAGGCGTACTAAACGGACCATAATGCCGTCGATACCCCAAAGGGCTAACGCCATCACTACAGTGACTGCTAGAACGATAAAGGTTGTCTGCGTAGCTTCCTGACGAGTAGGCCATACCACCTTGCGGACTTCCATGCGCGACTCACTTGCAAAACGAATCGCGGCTTTACCTTTTGCTGTAAATGCAGCAGTGATCCCAGCAACTGCCACTAAAGCAATTACTGCAGATGTACGCAGCACAACAGAAACATCACTGTACAGGTAATTACCAACCACAGCAGCAGCTAGCAAAGCAAAAACTACGACCCATTTCAGGCCATCCATTTTGCTTTCGCTTTCTTGGTTTTCGGCATTCGCATTCATACAACCAACCTGTAACTAGTCTTTATTTAGACGAAAATAACCCCGCTATAGCGAGGCCATGGATGAAGAAAAAGGGGTAAGCCTTTAATAACATTAATAAAAAACTTCATCTTACGAAAATTTATCTCTATCACTTGAACAAAAAACATGCATTTTTGTATTAAAGTGTAGAAAAAGGGCATCAAATGATGCCCTTTTTTGTGCGCTGTCGTCAAATTAAATTCAACGAAGTCGTCGTAACTTATGCAATGATAGTTGCAACAACACCAGCACCAACTGTACGGCCACCTTCACGGATAGCAAAACGTAGACCTTCGTCCATCGCGATAGGTGCGATTAGAGTAACAGTCATAGCGATGTTATCACCA